>NZ_PSTL01000029.1:0-26382 GCF_002930845.1 Rathayibacter sp. AY1A7
GTGCGGGGTAGGGGGTGTGCGGCGGGCTCCACGATCGGTAGGCCTGCCGTTGCCGGGTGCCGGACCGGATCGTGGAGGTGCCCCTGATCGGGGCCGCAGTCTCGATCCGTCCGGCAGCCGCTCTTGACATGCGAGCGAAGTAAGTGTTCGATCAGTCACATGCCCACCCCCTCCTCCCGCTCCACCGCCGAGGCGCAGCGCGAGCGGATCACCGCGGCGGCGCTCCACGTCTTCGCGCGCACCGGCTACGCCGCGACTCCGATCACCGAGGTCGCCGCCGAGGCCGGCGTCTCGCCCGCCTACGTCTTCCGCCTGTTCCCGGGCAAGCTCGGCGTCTTCGTCGCCGCGGTCGATCGCTGCTACGAGCAGGTGGCGACCACGCTCGCGGCGGCGGGGGAGGCCTCGCCCTCCTCGGACCCGGCCGACCGGCTCGAGGCGATGACCGTCGCCTACATCGACCTGATCGCCGACCGCGACCTGATCATGCTGCAGTCGCAGGCGCAGAGCGCGTGCGACGTCCCCGAGATCCGCGAGGCGGTGCGCCGCGGGATCTCCGCGGTCGTCCGGACGGTCACCGTCGTCTCCGGAGCCGACGGCCCGGCCGTGCAGCGCTTCGTCGCCTACGGGCAGCTCTGTCACCTGATCGTGCAGACCGACCTCGGCGGCGTCGACTCCGAGTGGGCCCGCATCGTCTCCGACGGCATCCGGCACCGCGACTGAGTCCGCGGCGCTCGCCTCTCCTCCTCTTCTTCCTCTCCTCCTCTTCGCCACCATCCTTTTTCATATCCGCTTTTGTGACTGTTCAGTCACTCACCTACGACCTCAGGAGCCCCTCATGTCCACCACGCTTCCCCGCACCACCACCCGCGTCGTCCTCCCCGGGATCGTCGAGCCGTCCGGGCTGCTCCTCGAGCAGGCGCCGGTCGAGCCTCCCGCGGCCGGCGAGCTGCTCGTCGCCGTCGAGGCCACCGGCATCTCGTTCGCCGAGCAGTCGATGCGCCGCGGCCGCTACTTCGCCCAGCCGCCGTTCCCCTTCACGCCCGGCTACGACCTCGTCGGCCGGGTCCTCGCGGTCGGCCCCGGCGGCGACGCGTCGCTCGAGGGCCGCCGGGTCGCCGCCCTCACCAAGACCGGCGGTTGGACGGGTCACGCCCGCGTCGCCGCCCGCGACTGCGTTCTCGTCCCCGACGGAGTCGCGTCCGAGGACGCCGAGGCCGTCGTGGTCAACGGAGTGACGGCGTGGCAGATGCTGCACCGCTCGGCCCGGGTCTCCCGCGGCGACACGATCCTCCTGTTCGGCGCGAACGGCGGAGTCGGCGGCCTCGTGCACCGCCTCGCCCGCCTCGAGGGGATCCGCGTGATCGGCGCCGCCTCGCCCCGCCACCACGAGGCCCTCCGAGCGGCCGGAGTGGAGCCCGTCGACTACGCCGATCCCGACCTCGCCGCTCGCGTGCGCGAGCTCGCTCCCGGCGGAGTGCAGGCCGTGTTCGACAACGTCGGCGGAGCGACGACCCGGCTGGCGTGGTCGCTGCTCGCGCCCGGCGGCACCCTCGTCGCCTACGCGATCGTCAGCGCGAGCACCGGGAGCATCTGGCCCCCGTTCCTCCGCCAGCTCGCGCGGATCCAGGCCTACCAGCTGGCCCCCAACGGCCGGCGCGCGGCCTTCTACGACCTCTGGGCGGGCCACTCGCTGCGCCCCGCGCGCTTCCGTGCGCGGCTCGAGGAGGACCTCGGCCGCGTGCTCGGACTCCTCGCCGACGGCTCGCTGACGGCCAACATCGCCGCCCGCTTCCCGCTTACCGGGATCGTCGAGGCGATGGAGCTCGCCGAGTCCCGGACGCTCGACGGCAAGGTGATCCTGCTGCCGTGAGCGGGGTGCGTAGGGGCAGAGGGTGATTCCGGCGCGGAGGCGCCCGGGCGGCGAGCAGGGGAGAATGGCGCGGTGGACACGGGACTGGTCGAGGTGCTGAAGGCGCTGGGCAATCCCACGCGACTGCAGATCATGGAGTGGCTCCGCTCTCCCGAGGCGTCGTTCAGCGAGTTCGAGCCGATCGCCGACCGCGCCGAGTTCGGGGTCTGCGTCACCCATCTCGCCGCGAAGAGCGGTCTCGCGCAGTCGACCATCTCGTCGTACATGGGATCCCTGGAGCGCGCGGGCCTCGTCCGCTCGACGCGCGTGGGGAAGTACACCCACTACCGGAGGAGCGACGCCGACGTCGACGGGCTCCTGAAGCGGCTCGGAGCCTCGATCTAGCGACGTATCGCAAATCGTCGATATGATCGGCGGCATGACCGATGCTTCCGAGACCGCTCCCGCTCGCCGCGCTCTGCTCGTCCATGCCCATCCCGAGGAGCGGTCCTTCTCCTCGGCGCAGGCGGACGCGGTCCTCGAGCAGCTGAGGGCCGACGGCATGGAGGTCCGCCGGCTCGACCTGTACGCCGAGGGCCGGGACCCGGTGC
This sequence comes from Rathayibacter sp. AY1A7, assembly GCF_002930845.1. NCBI lineage: Bacteria > Bacillati > Actinomycetota > Actinomycetes > Micrococcales > Microbacteriaceae > Rathayibacter > Rathayibacter sp. AY1A7. The sequence continues at coordinate 2,461 of NZ_PSTL01000029.1, forward strand.
TGCACCGCGACCAGTTCGCGGCCGGCTCCGGCTACTTCAAGCCGCAGGCGCAGCAGATGACCGCGGTCCTCGAGAAGACGCTCGGGGAGCCCGTCGCGAGCGATCTCGACGATCTGCTGCAGGCGGATCTCCTGGTGCTCTCGTTCCCCCTGTGGTGGTTCTCGATGCCGGCGATCATGAAGGGCTGGATCGACCGCGTCTTCGTGATGGGCGCGACGTTCGGAGGCGAGCACGGCGTCTTCGCCGAGGGCGGCCTGCGTGGCAGGAGCGCGATGCTCCTGCTGACGACGGGCGGCGGCGAAGCGGCCTTCGCGCCCGGCGCCGCCGACGGCTTCGGCGACCTGCAGTCGTTCCTCTTCCACATCCATCGCGGGATGCTCGAGTTCGTCGGGTACGACGTCCTGCCCCCGGTGGTCACCTACGGTCCCGCCCGCCTCGACGCGGCCGGACGCGAGGAGGCCCTGCAACGGGCTCGAGCGCAGGCGTCCGCATCGACGGCCCGGCTGCGCGGCGCCTAGCCTTCGCCGCTGTGCCTCCCGGCCGCCCTCAGACCCGCGACCGGCTCGCGTGCGCGCGGGCCTTCATCCGGTTGCCGCACGTCGCCATCGAGCACCACTTGGCGGTGCCGGGGCGGCTGCGGTCGAGGAGGAAGAGGTTGCACTCGTCGTTCGCGCAAGCGCGGAGCCGCCCGGGGAAGCGGGCGTTCACGGCGGACCAGGCGAGGACCGACTGCACCGCGAGGCGATCCGGCTCGGGAGCGCTCAGCTCCCACACGACGCCCTCACCGGTGACGCGCGGAGTGCCCACGGCGTGCGCGACCAGGTCCGCGAGCTCCGCGACGGCCGCGGAACGAGAAGCTGCCGTCATGCTCCAGGTGTGGTCGCTGCCGACGATGACGTCCGACGCCTAGCGCTAGTGCTGTCTGGGCGACGGGCACCACGTCTGCGTGGCGGCCTCGCATTCCTGGGCCGCGTTCCGGGCCTTCGCGCACATGGTCGGCGACGCGGCCATCTCGGAGACGCAGACAGCGCCTCGGTCCTGACAGGGAACAGGAAGTACTCCGACGAGCCGATTGGTGACAGCTGCGCAACCAAATGTAGTGTCAGGCGAACCGGCCGTTCGGCCTATGATCCAATACCTGATGGATGAATTGTCCTCGTGACTGTCCGTCCGCTGTGAACTGTTCCCAAATGTCGGGCGGACAAGCCGAGTACCACCATTGGACGCCACCTTTCGGAAACTCCACGTAAATTGTTTCCGTCTCGGAGTCGTATGCCTCTGCGACGATTCGATGGGACGCAACCGGTTGCCAGTTCAAGGTCATTCTGTCTCCTGTTCATAAATTCCGCGCCAGTCAGCCAAGGCACCACTCACGTCGCGCGTTCCAGAGTTTGCGTGCCATGAATCGAGAGATGGATCTTCGGCTAGAGGCAAGGGGTTTGGTCTGTCTAGCATGACCCGGGTCGGTAGGACAAGTGCTTCACCGCTGATGATGGCCTCACCTGTTCTGAGCGATGGAAGCGTTTCCGCTAAACCAGCGACACTGTCGGGTAAAGCGGTTCGAATTCTGCCTTGATCCGCGCTGTTGCTGAGGCGGAGGGCAATTATCGTTCCACATTGCGCCAACGCCGTGTCGGGAAGGTCGGATGGCCGTTGCGTTACGAGCATGAGTCCAACTCCGTATTTGCGACCCTCCCGAGCTATCCGATTAGCGGCATTTCGGGCGATCGGTGCCGCCGAATCTCCGAGGTAGCGATGAGCTTCTTCGAGCACGATAAGAATCGGACTGGGGCGACCTACTCCGTCGATTCCATCTGGCGTGCGTATCGCCACGTCAAAGAGAAGCTTCATGATTACCCCGATTGCTAGTTCGGCGGCCGCGTCGGGCACGCCAGAGAAATCGAGGACCGAGACGGGTTGTGTTCCTCCAATCCAAGAATCAATGGCGCTCACAAGCGGGTCCGGTCCCTCGGTGGTCCCGGCGGGCTTCAGCATGAATGCGAGACGAGGGTCGAGCAAGCCGAGGCGAAGAAGCTCAGGCGTGCTCCCGTGAACTCCGAAAAAAGGTCCCTGCATCGGTGAGGCTCCCGCGGGACCATGCGGCGTATAGGAAGCCGACGTGAGCGTTGAGGCGTTTCCAGCAGACTCAAGGCAAACTGAATTTGGATCGCTTTTTGTTCGACGGGTCTCCCTATTCTCAGAGTCTAATTGAAGCCAAACTTCTTGAATATCAAATGGTACAGGGGTGTCCGCGGTAATTGCTTGCGGATCAAGATTGAGCCAGGTCGCCGCGTCAGCAAATTTTCGACGCGAGTCGGCTACCAATGTTGCCCACGTCTTCTGCGTGGTCGGACCTGCATTTGTCCCGATAAAAGCGCGTAAGATGTCCTCGGCTGGAAGTGCCCAGAAGGGGACGTGGAGCCGATCGTTTGATTTACCGAGAACTGTTCTCACCGAAGCGTGCTCTTCCAGGGCATGGGAGTATTCCCCGTGGCTATCGATGACTACGATGTTGGCGGCCGGCCAGTACCCGTTGGCGAAGCCCTGGAGAAGTGAGGCGACCGCACTGGTCTTTCCTGATCCGGTGGAGCCAACGACGGCAGAGTGGCGAACGACGAGCTTGTCGACATCAAGGGCGATAGGAACTGTTTCAGCAGCGGACAAACGTCCGATTCGGATATGTGTTGTCGATGATGGGGGGTAAACAGATGTGAGTTCTTCACTTCTGGCGAAGTGCACGGGATCGTCGAGACCTGGATAAGAACCCACTCCCCGTCGAAACTGCCTGGTCCCCTTGTCGACCTCACCGAGGAGTTGCACCTGAAGCCACCTCTCGCCCGCGGGTGAGCTTTCGTGAGGGCCCGGTCCGGCGGTGAGTTCGGATATGCCCACGAGGGTGACCGTAGCGATCAGGTCTACCATCCCCTGTGGTAGCCGAACGAGGGAGCCGATTTGACCTATCTGTTGAAGTTGCCCGCGATAAATTGGAGCAATACCGGCTAGGCCGGGGTCCAGTTCGACTGTAATTTGCGACCCAAGCACATGTCGCACGCGCCCTACATACGTTTCATCCTTCGGTGGCATCTGGGTCTCCACTCATTCGACTCTGGGGGTAAAGGTCAAGGCCGAAGAGCTACGAGAGAGGAAGCTAGTCAGTGCGCCAAAATCTCCGAGACGGCAGTTCGTTCCGTCCCAAATGTCACCGGGAAGTGTCACGCCGTCGCCGGGTCCCTCCCACGGAGCGCGAAGGCCGCCGATAATGGCTTCTTTTTGCGTAACTACTTGGAGATTCGGTGTTTGCTCTGCTTTTCTTGCAAGGTTGCTGGGAATTTCGGAGTAGCAAAAGGCGACAATCTCAGAGCGTGGCCGACGAGCGGCCGCTTCAAAGAATAATTCATTGAGGTGATCGTCAGCCCAGGAATAGCCAGATACGAGGAAGAGAGTTTCTGGCTCATTAAGGGCGCGTCTGAGTCGGTCTTGAAGGACAACGAATGGCATACGTCGGGATTCCTCGTACTTGGCGTCCGAGGGGAAAATTGCTGCGATCTGATCCTTTGGAACGGTAGTGCCCAATCTTACGACCTCACCTGTGGGACTATCCGCATCCCATGACCAGTTGACCGACCCGTGCAACTTCCATAATCGCGCGAAGAAGGGTGGTAGTAATGATTCAAGGTCTGACTGATTTGCCTCGACCATGTCAGTCCTGAACCTAGCTTTCCAAGTTCCGACAAAACCGTCGAAATACGGTACTCCTATGGCTTCAAGAGCAGTCTCGATTACGCAGTCGTAGTTGACCGTGAAGAGTTCGACAGGCCGCAAGTAATCCGCGCGGGCAACCCACGCTGCTAAATTGTCAGCAGGACCCGTTAGGTTACTAACTGTTGAGAGTTCTGCAATTATAAGTCTGCAAATCTCCAAGTCGAGATCTCTAGCCTCTTTTCGTGTCAACCCATCTACGATGTCGGCTCCATCAACCACTGCTTGAATTCTCCTGAGCCGACTGAGGGCCTGTTCGAGATTGCGGGACGATGTAAGGCGCGAAAAAGATGAGGACTGGTCGGCTGTCAGTCCAGCAAGGATCTTCTGGGTCAATAAAGCGACGTCGGGAAGCCCGCATGCTTTGGATGTTCCGGCTCCGAAGAACGTGCAGACATGCCGTGACCGGGTGGCAAGCTTGGCGCTCAGTCCTCCGGCAAAGCTGGCGATGTTGTGGGAGAGCATGAACCGAACGTAGCCGGTTCTCATGTTCGAGAGGCGAGCGTTCCGCAACTTTGGTGAATCGTGAGGTTCCTCGGGTCAGCGCCGCGCTACGTCTGTATGAAGGCTGCCAGGTTTAGTTCGTGTAGCGTTGGCGCACTGCCACTGGGGGCGCTGCGTGTGTAGGAGTCCGTTATGGCATACACGGCCGGTGGTCACACGCGTTTTACGAAGTTGCTTGTCCGGAGGCAACCTTTTGTGATCGCATCATGTCGCCAAAAATCAGCTACATCGTTGCGCTCTCGCGGGTCGTCTGAGCCTGCTGGTGGCGGTAGAGCGTCGCGCGACTCCGCCGGACTAGACGAGCAGCGTCCTCCGGCGGTGCGGCCGCGACCGCGAGCGTCCGCGGCGATCGCGAGCTTGTCCGCGATCACGACTGGATCCGACGGAGGCTGGCCGAAGCGAGTTCCGTTCGCACGCATTGCGGTGATGCCGGCGTTGACCCGTTCCGCGATGAGCTCCCGCTCGTATTCCGCGAAGGTGGCGAGCATTTCAGTATCAGCCGGCCCGTCGACGTCGACGGGCGATGTCGTCAGAGATCGACCGGGCCTGCACACCGCGCTCTCGCAGCAGGTTCACCGTGTTCAGCATGTCGAGCAGCGGACGGCCAAGTCGGTCGACTCACCACACGACGACGGTGTCGCTGGTGAGCTTCTTCATCCCGGTCCGCTCGATCGCGGTCTTGCTCCCCGAGGTGACGTTCGCGAGGACGCCGCGCCTCTGCACGTCGGCGGCGACGAGCGCGTCGAGCTGCAGCTGCGCGTCCTAACTCGACGTACTCACACGCGTATCGCCCAGAACCCTCACGACGTCATTCTGACTCGAAAATACCCTCCAGTCCCCACCTGAGACGAAACACGGCAGTATATTTTCGCAAGATAACCGACATCCCAAAAATCCGGATCCGTGAGCGCTGAACGAGCGCTGAACGATGCGTCTCAAAAAGCTACTGTTTTGCAAGGCGATCGGTAGACAGCAAACGACTCGCAGCGGCCTGCTACGCGACCGGCGCCCCGCGGGGTATCACGCCACAGTTGCGAGATCAACGCCCGCGCGTCCTCACACAACGACGGACGCTGGTTTGAGCCGTCCAACGAGACGCTCCGCATCCCTATGGTTCCGAGACCTCTGCATAACGGGCTTCGACATTGCGTTTCTCGCCACAGCGACGCTCGTAAACGTGAACTTTAGGCGCATCGACGTAACGGCGAACCTGCGCGGATCGACCTCCGCAGGATCGAGCCAGCATCAGGACCCGGCATCTGAAGCTCAGCCTGATGGGCGTCGCCCAGCGTGCTCGCGACAGCCGCTAAGCTGTGACGCGTCGACGGAGGTAGCAATGGGAGTTTTTGACTGGTTCAGGCGGAAGCCAAGGGCTGAGAAGGTTCAGGCCGCTCCTCCGCAACCACTCAGGCCGATCCTCGCTGAGGACGTCTTCACTCCGACCTCCTCCGCAAAACGCGGGTTTATCGGACGAGGTGAAGTTCAAAGCGATCTACAAGCAGCACTGCGCACGCCTGGCACACAAATCATTGTATATGGCGAATCGGGTGCAGGAAAATCAAGTCTTGTAGACCACAGTCTACTTGACCTTGGTCGCAAGCATCTTTCGACACACTGCACCGGAGCGACGACCTACACGGAGATTCTAGCATCGGTATTCGACGAACTCGGTGTATTTGCGATCAGTGACCTATCCGCCGAGAACAGCATAGGCTCCGAAATCGGCGGATCCATTGGTTCGGATGTCGTTGCAGCCAAAATTGAAAGTCATTTGAAAAGCGAAGACACGCAAGGAAGCGTATCTCAGCCCGTCGTTAAAACCCAGTTGACACCTCAACGAGTCGAGGCAGAACTGGCTCAGCGGCAAATAACTTGGATTATCGAAGACCTTCACAAGGTTAAACCGGAAGTAAAAGAGCAGGTCGCGGACTTGTTGAAGGTTTTTGTAAACAGGGCAAGCAAGCGCACGGGCGTAGTTGTACTTGGCGCGGCCGAAACGGCAGGAGCAATTGTTCGAGCTCCGGCTGATGTCAAAACTCGGGTTGCGCAGCTTTCGGTAAAGCCGCTGACACCCGAAGAATTGAGCCAAATCCTAGAGAAGGGCGCGCTTCTCTTGAATGTCGATTTTTCCGAAGTTAAAGACGAAATAATTCGGTTATCTTCTGGTGTGGCAAGCGCAACCCACGCTTTGGCCTTGAGATGCCTCCAACAATTAGGCATCGAGACGCCCGTTCTGGGAGAGGCTCGGCTTATAACGCACGATGTTCTCGTGCTCGCAGCGCGATCGTACGCCCGCTCGATGAGCGGCAATATGAAGGAGGACTTTGAAAAGGGAGTCTTTCTTAAGCGCGTACGAAAATTCGATAATTGCGCCGTAATCCTTCGAGCGATTGCTGGCCTTCCTGAGCGTGGCGGCACGCATGCCGAGATCTTGGCACAGATCAAGGAATCGACGCCAGGGTACCCGGCTGGAAACTTGAGCGCCTTTCTGCCTCAGCTCGCTAGCGATGAGCGAGGTGGTCTATTACGCAATACCCCAGACGGACGCTGGCGGTATGATGAACCACTTCAGCACACCTATGCGCAAATTCTCTTCAATATCAGACTAGAGACTGACGACATTTTCGCTTCGGAGCTGTTGGAGTCGGTTTCAAACGAGCAGCGTGATAAGGCGCAAGCTGCGGCATCGATTGATGCGGCAGAAAACTTGTAGTCAAACGCATATGCAACGCTTGTGATCTTCTGCATGTCGAGATTGCCACTGAAACTGAGTTGTGTCACTTCATAATTCGTGTACGCGTGGATCCGCGAGTCCGGAGTCCCCGTCCTCGCCGTCTGGGGCCGGAACGACGAGATCTTCGCCCCCGCCGGCGCCCAGGCGTTCCTCCGCGACGCGCCCCGCGCGCGCATCGAGCTCGTCGACGGCGGGCACTTCCTGCTCGAGTCCCACCTCGACCGCGTCGTCAGCGCGATCACGGACTGGCTCGGCCGCGAGTGACGGGCCCGTGAGCCGGGCGGGCCCGCTGATTCGGCCTCGCGGGAGCGGCCACGGATGCCTGCTCCTGCTGTCGGCAACCGCGACGACGTCGGCGCAGCGGGGTCGTGATCCCGACCCGCTGCGCCCGACGAGGCCCTCCTGCCCGGCGCTCCTCAGCGGCTGAGGAGGGCGACGAGGTCGGTCGCGATGCGGTGCTCGACGTCGGCCGGGACGGGCTGCACGGCGGCGTCGAGGTCCGCGGTGACGACAGCGGCGAGGCTCCGTGCCTGCAGGGTCAGGCCGAGGTCCATCGCCTGGATCGGGTTGCCGCCGGCCGCGGTGAGGTTGATCATCCGGCCGTTCTCGAGGCGGACGATCCGCTTGCCGTTCTTCAGGCGGATGCCCTGCCGGCGCTGTCCGTCGGCGAACTCGGTGGTCGACTCCGTGGCGGCCGCGAGGGCGTCCTCGTCGATCTCCCACGGGAAGTGGCCGACGCCGGCGATCACGGCGCCGTCGGCGAACGCGTCGATCTCCGCCGCGCCGATGACGCCGGGTGCTCCGGTAGCGGTGAAGACGAACTGCGCGTCCGAGAGGACGTCGGCGACGGGTCCGACGCGGTGGCCGCGGAGGATCGCCTGCAGCGAGCGGATCGGGTCGACGTCGGCGACGGAGACCCGCGCTCCGAGCTGCGAGAGGGTGTCGGCTACTCCGCGTCCGCACGGGCCGTAGCCGATGACCGCGGCGCGCGTGCCGGGGATCATGAGGTTCGTGGCGTTCATGAAGCCCTGGACGACGCTCTGGCCGACCCCGTACTCGTTCTCGACGATCAGCTTGAGGGGCGAGTCGTTGATGACGACGACCGGTCGCGGGAGGGTCGCGCTGTTCTCCCGCAGGCGGATGCCGCCGGTGGTGGTCTCCTCGGTGCCGCCGAGGTAGTGGTCCGGGACGCCCGAGTCGATGAGGCGGAGGGTGAGGTCGGCGCCGTTGTCGAGGGTGAGGTCGGGGTCGTGCTCGAGCACCTCCTCGATGTTGCGGAGGTGCTCCGCCTCGCCGTCGCTCTGCTCCGTGTGCACGTGCACGCCGAGGGCGCGGAGGTCGTCGGCGACGTCGTCCTTCGTGGTTCCGGGAGAGCCCGTCAGAGCGATGTCCATTCCGGCCTCGACGAGGAGCGACACGAGGGCGGCGGTCTTGGGCTCGACGTGGAGGCAGATCGCCAGCTTCTTCCCGGAGAGCACCGGAGCGAGCTCCCGGACGGCCTGCGCGGTGAGGGGCATGTGGTCGAGAGCCCAGCGGCTCGCCGGGTGGGAGAGGGAGGAGGTCATGGCGGGTCCTGTCTGGAGTGGGTGCGTGGGGCGTCGAGTGGGGGCGTGGTGTCGTCGGCGGCGCGGGAGTCGCGTCAGGGCGCTCGGAACCCGGCGGGCTGCCGCCGCGCCAGGCGTCCCGCGTGCGTCGAGCGCGCTGCCCGGTACGGAAGGTCCTGAGGAGGCCGATCGCCGGGGACGGCCGCGAGAGGCAGCACTCGCCTGCTCTCTGCGAGATGGAGCCTGAGGTGCATCTCCTCACGCTGGGCCGAGGTCGGCACGGCGCGGATCGTCATCGGTGAGGACACCAGCCCAGTCTGTCGACCCGGACGAGCCCTCGCTCGGATGATCGTGCTCGGCGGCGGTACCCCGGGAGGGGGCGACCTGTCGTGCGGTGACATCCCGCGCGGACCGACAGGCGCGCCGCGTCCGCTCACCCTCCGGTGATTGGGCGAGGGGCGTCGAAGAAGAGAGAGGACACGAGAGGATCGCGCGATGCTGGAACAACGCGAAGGCTCGGTCGCGAGCGCGACCCGACGGAAAGCCACCGCTACCCTGACGCCATGCGCCGCATCCTCGACGACCCTCTTCGGAACCGCGTCCGCACTGGCTCTCCGTCCGTCGCCTCGGCCTGATGGAGCGGCGACGGGCGGACCGCTCGGAGCCGGTTCGCGAGTTCCGGCCCTCGAGGGCCCGGCAGGAGAACGAGTCGCGACGCCTGAGGCCCGTCGCCGTCCTCCCCGCGCTGGTCCTGCTGGCGGGGAGCGTCTGGGGAGTCGTGATCGCCGACGACCGCGGTGCCGCGCTGGCCGTCTACCTCGGGCTGTTCGGCTTCGCCACCGTGGTGGCTCTGGTGATCGTCGGAGTGCTGGCGCTCCGCAACCGGCGGTTCCTCGCCAGCGCGTCGCTCCGGATCTCGGACCGGGCGATCGAGTGCACGGACGCTCGAGGCAGGGTCGTGGCCTTCGAGCGCGCCGACCCGTCGGTGAAGGCGCTGCTCGCGTGGGTGCCCGCCGGCCCCAACAGTGAGGGGATCAATCTCCCCCCGTCGCTGATCCTGTTCCTGTCGGACGGGAGCCGGTCGCTGCGGCTCCGCGGGGCGGACTGGGAGATCGAGGATCTGCGGGCTGTCGTCGCCGCCGTGACGACGCCGCTCTTGCCGGCGGCGCGTGGAGTGCACACCGGTGGCCGGAGCGTGTGGGCGCGCCTGACCGGAGCCGCTCGTCGGCGGGAGATCGAGGCGCCGCCCGCCCCGGAGAAGACGCTGAGCCCCGCCGAGATCAACGAGCTGATCCCCGGCACGATGAGCTTCCGCGAGACCCGTCCGCTGACGTTCGCCCTCCTGATCGGGTTCGGCTCGGTGGCTCTCGTGCTGGGCGTCGTCGTCGGAGTCGCCTTCGTGGTGGTGCCCGGGTAGCGGTGCAGGTCGGCGGCCGTGCCGTGGACCGCTGGGCGGGAGATGCGGGCGACGGGCCCACGTGCCCGATCGGCGACCTCGCCGGGGTGATATTGCCCGCGCCCTAGGCTCCACGCATGACACTCACCCAGGACTCCGGTTGGATCTGGTTCGGACTCGCGATCGTCACCGCCGGTCTCGCCGAGCAGAAGGGCCGCTCGCGCTGGCGCTGGTTCGTGCTGGGGCTGCTGCTCGGGCCGATCGCGACGGCCCTCGTCGTGCTGTGGGCGCGACCGGAGGGCGGAGTGGCGACGGACGTGCGCTGGAACTTCGCGATCGGCGCCGGCGTCGCCGCGGTGGCGCTCGTCCTCGTCGCCGTGACATCGGCCCTCTGGCTGCTGCTCATCCCGGCGGCGATCGCGGCGCTCGCCGCCGGGCTGCTCACCTGGCTGAGCCGCCGCGTCCCCTACGAGCACCTGCCCCGCTGACGACCGCCGGCTGGTCGAGCATCGGAACTCGAGATCTCGCGGCCCGAGGCGGGAGGCGCCTCACTTTTCGGACAAGGTCGATGACCTCGCGAGGATCGGCCGGCCGCGGCGTCAGCGTTCCGGCCAGGCCTCCCACACTCGACTGAAGGGCGCGGTCAGCTGCTGCCCGTCGTGGCCGATCCTGTGATGCACCCCGACGTCGTTGCTGTAGCCGCTCGACCAGCCGAGCTCACTGCCGCTCCCGATGCGGTAGCCGACGATGATGCCGTCCTTCCCGGCGGCGATGCTCTCCTCGTAGCGGCCCGCGACGACGTCGAAGACGGTGCGCTCGAGGTCGTCCGCGAGGGCGGTCCACTCGTCGTCGCAGGCGTCGCAGCCGCAGACGGGGTAGTTGAAGCGGTGCAGTGTTCCGGCGTGGAGGAGGACGCCGGGGAAGACGGTCCAGACGATCGTCAGAGGTGCGGCGTCGACCGACCGCGGCGTCACGCGGACGGCGCGGGCGGCCCAGGAGATCTCCGCTTCGTCTCGTGAGGCCAGGGCCGGGTCGTCCTCGACCGTGACGTCGTAGGTGCGCTCGAGGTGCTCGAGCAGGGCGTCCGCGACGGTGTGCAGCGGCTGGAAACGCTCGAGATCGCTCGTGACGGAGTAGCTCTCGTCCGGAGGCGACTCACCCTGCCAGCGAGTGCCGTAGGGGATGGGTCGGCCGTCCTCGCCGATGAAGACGCGGTCCGCGACTGCCGGTCGGGCGTAGTCCGTCATGGACGAGAGGGTACGACGCGAGCCGTCCCGCCGTCAGGTCGGCGACTTCCTGCCGACGGGTGCCGCGCCACCCAGCCGCACGTCCCCCTCCGGATACGCGTCGTGCGAGAAGCACAGCCGCACCCCCGCCGCCTCCACACGCTCGAGCAACTCGGACGTCCGCTCGTGCGACCGCGCGTCGTCGCTGATGAACCGCGGCAGCCGGCGCAGGCGCGACGACCAGCCGAGGAACTCCCGCCCCCACGCCGCGTCGCCGGCCACCAGCACGCGCCCCTCGACGAGCACCCCCAGGTGCCCGCGTGCGTGCCCCGGGAGCGGCACCACGAGCAGCGACCCGTCGCCGAACAGGTCGAATCCGGTCAGCCCCTTGATCGTCGTCGCGGGCTGCTCGTCCGCCACGATCCCGGCCGCGAACCACGGCGGCAGCAGCGCGCGGAAGATCCCCTCGCGCACGCGGTTCCGCCGCACGGAGGCGACCTGGCCCGACGACAGCACGAACGTCGCGTCCGGGAACCAGCGCACGCCGCCCACGTGGTCCGGGTGCAGGTGCGTGAGCACCACGAACTCCACGTCGGCCGGGGTCAGGCCGAGGGCGAGCAGCCGCTGGTCGACGGTCTCGTCGTCCGGCAACGTCGCGGGCAGGATCCGCTCGTACAGCCGTCCGACGAGGCCTGTCCCGCGGAACGTCGGCGGGTAGCCCGTGTCCACGAGCACCCGCCGGCCGCTCGCGTGCGTGTAGAGGAAGACGTTCGAGGGGAAGACGCGGCGGGGGAGCCCCTTCCCGCGGAACACCCGGGACAGCGGGAAGACGGTGCTCCCGCACGCCATCACCTGCAGCGACGACTCAGCCACGCGTCCTCCTCAGGTGCTCGCCGACCCGGCGGATGCCCTCGGCCAGCGGCACGGTCGGCTCGTAGCCGAGCTCGGTCCGCGCCCGCGAGATGTCGAGGGTCTGCGCGTAGGCGAGGGTCGCCACGGTGTAGCGGGTGAACGGCGGCTCGCGGCCGGGCAGCAGCCGGTACACCCGCTCCAGGATCTCGGCGAGCGCGGTCAGCACGCGCAGGTCCACCCGGATGAAGCGCGGCTCCTCGCCCATCGCGGCGAAGAAGCGCTCGAGGAGGTCGCCGAGCGGAGCGGGCTCGCCGTTGGTGATGTTGTAGACGCCGCCGTCGGCCACGGGAGCGTCGGCGGCGAGCACCAGCGCGTGCGCGGCGTTCTCGACGCAGGTGATGTCGACGGGGTTCCGACCGCCGTCGAAGAGGGGGATGCCGCGGCGGCGGCTCGCGGCGACGAAGCGGGGGAGGAGGCTGGGGTCGCCGACGCCGATCAGGCCGCGGGGGCGCAGGATCACGAGCTCGGGGATCCGGCCGGCGCGGTGCGCCTCCTGCAGCAGCCGCTCGGCCTCGATCTTGCTGCGGATGTAGAGGCTCATCCGGCTGCCGGTGTCGACCTCCTCCTCCCGCACCAGGTACTGGTGGCGGCGGGCGGAGTAGATGCTCGGCGAGGAGACGAAGACGAAGCGGCGGATCCCGCAGCGCTCGGCCAGCGCGATCATCGCCTCAGTCCCCGCGACGTTCGCGCGCTCGAACTCGCTCCACGTGCCCCACGGGCTCGAGAGAGCGGCGGCGTGCACGAGCACGTCGGCCTCGACGTCCGTCGCGCCCAGCTCGGCGAGGTCGGCGCGGAGGACCGTGGCGCCCTCCTCCTCCAGCCGCGCCAGCGCCTCGGAGGCGCGACCGGTGGCGAGCACGTCGTCGCCCGCGGCCAGGAACTCGCGCACCGCGTAGCCGCCGAGGAAGCCCGTCGCCCCGGTGATCAGCACGCGGCGCCGGCGCTCAGCGGACATCGACGACCTCCAGCCCGCGCTTGCGGCCCCAGTACCAGAGCAGGATCCCCAGGTACCCGAGCGCCTTGCCCTTCCGGATCGACATCAGCACGACCGCGTCCTTGTCGAGCAGCGCCTCGCTCCGCCCGATCACCTGGCAGACCTTGAGGTGCAGCTCCAGGTCCTCGTCGGTGTCGTCGATGCTCGAGCGCGGGAAGCCGTCGACCTGGAGGTACAGCGCGGCGTCGATCGCGAGGTTGCAGCCGGCGGCCATGAACATCCGGTACCGCTGGCCGGGGCGGCGGTAGAAGACGCCCGGCGCGTGCTCCATCAGGCGGATCAGCGCGGTGCCGAGCACGCCGTCGTACCAGCGGTAGACGGCCTCGTCCCGCCGCGGGGACAGGCGGCCGCCGACGAAACGGGCGCCGCCGCGGAGGTCGGCCTTGAGGCGCGCCACCCAGTCGGCGCTCGGCAGGCAGTCGGCGTCGGTGCGGGCGACGGCCGTCGCGCCCTCGGCGATCGCGTGGCGGAAGCCGGTGTCGGAGGCGGCTCCCGTGCCCTTCTGCGCCTCGTCGATCACGGCGACCTGCCGCTCCGGGCACCGGCGGCGGAACTCCTCGATCACGGCGCGCGAGCCGTCGGTGCTGCCGTTGTCGACGAGCAGGAGGGTGAAGTCCGGATCGGTCTGGCGGGCGAGCGCGTCGAGGGCGCCGCCGAGCAGCTTCTCCTCGTTGAGGAAGGGCACGACCACCCAGAAACCGCGCGCGTCCATCCGTCCCCCGCTCCGGGACCATGGTGTCGGCGGGGGCCCGTGCCGTCAAACCGCGCCGACACGGCACGCAGAAGCGCAGAGGCGCGCTATACAGGGATTCGCTCCGCACGTCCCGGGGCAGGAAGGGGCCCACGTGCCCGACCTCCTCCCGCTCCGCATCCTCGGCACGGGCGAAGCGCTGCCCGAGCGGATCGTCACGACCGCCGAGGTCGCCGCGCTCTGCGGCCTGCCCGCCGACGAGGCCGAGCGCCGCTCCGGCGTGCGCACCCGCCACTGGGTCACCGACGACGAGGACCCGCTGGAGCTCGGCCTGCTCGCCGCCCGCCGGGCGCTCGCGGCGGCCGGGCTCGACACGGTCGACGTGGTGCTCAACGCCTCGGGCACGCAGCTGCAGGCGATCCCGGACGGAGGCGCGCTGCTCGCGGCGGGCCTCGGCCTCGACGACGTCTCGGCGTACAGCGTCGGCGCCACCTGCCTGTCGTTCCTCTTCGCGCTGCAGGAGGCGGGGTTCCTCCTCGCCACGGGTCGCGCCGACACCGTGCTCATCGTCTCGACCGACTGCGGCAGCCGCGGCATCGACCCGGGCCAGCCCGAGAGCGCCCTGCTCTTCGGCGACGCGGCCGCCGCCGTCGTGATCGGACGCGCCCTGACGCCGGGCCAGGGCCTGGTCACCACGCACTTCCGCACCCGCCCGAGCGGTGTGCGCCACGCGGAGCTGCGCGGCTTCGGCTCGCGCATCCGCATCGAGGAGGCGCCCGACCGGCTCGCCGACTTCCGCTTCGACATGCAGGGCAAGGCGCTGCTCGTCGACGCATTGCGGCACTTCCCGGCGTTCCTCGAGGAGGTGCGGCCCGGTCTCTCGAGAGGGCTCCCCGGCATCGACCGGGTGGTCCCGCACCAGACCAGCGCCGCCGGGCTCGAGGGCATGGCCCGCCTCTGGGGTCGCGACCGGATGACGATCACGCTCGGCGAGGTCGGCAACACGATCGGCAGCGCGATCCCGCTGGCCCTGCACCGCTCGCGCGTGCAGCCGGGGGAGTCGGTGCTGCTGGTGGGCACGGGCGCGGGCACGCACTACGGCGCGGTGGTCCTGCAGGCGTGAGCGGCAGCGCCTAGCCGAGGAGCGACAGGGCCGAGAGCCCGAGGAACGGCGCCATCACCACGAGGCAGACCGCGGCGGAGCGACCGAACCCGTGGGAGGAGTCCCGCCCGCCGACCAGACGGGCGAGCAGTCCCGTGACCAGCGGTGGGAGCAGGAACAGCAGCAGCCACGGAGCCAGGACCTCCGCGCGCGGCGCCGTCCAGTCGGGCTGGTCGTCGCGGTCGAGCGGAGGGAGCCGCACGAGGAGGAACGCGGCAGTGAGGACGATCGCGGGGAGGACCGACAGGCAGGTGAGCGTGACCGCGGTGAACCTCGCCCCGTCGTCCCGGGAGTACCGGCCGCGGTCGGGGTCGGGCGCAGGTCCCCGGTCGGTGTCCTCGTCCCAGCCCGGACTGCTGAATCGGATGCGTCCCATGAGGCGATCATGCCGTTCCGGAGCGGGGTCGCGGCCCGGCCGACGGAACCTCCGTCATCCCCGCCGCTCGACGAGCGCCCGCAGCGCGTCGCGGACGAACCGGGCGCCGGCGACTCCGCCGTAGTGCGCCGAGAACCGCTCGTCGTCGACGTACATCTCGCCGAGCCCGAGCAGGTACTCGTCGCTCGGGCCGCCGGACGCGTCGCGGGGCGTGCCCGGCACCTCGGCGAGCCAGGCGCGGTGCCGCTCGGCCAGCGCGAGCGCCTCCTCCCCGGTCGGACCCGCCCCGCTCGCCGCCGCGGCGGTCCACGCGTCGGCGAGGTCCGCCTGCCGCCGCTGCCACTGCTCGCGCTCCTCCGCGCTCATCGAGCGCCACCAGCGGTCGCCGTCGGCGTACGCCGGAGCACCCCAGCGGCGCTCCACCTCCTCGCGGTGCTCCGCGTGGTCGAACCCGTCGAACATCTCCTCGGCCATCGGCCCGTTCCCTTCTCTCATCGTGGTGATCGTCCCGGCGACCGCCCGGATGCGGCGGTCGAGCCGTCGGCGCTCCTCCTGGAGCACGTCGAGGTGCCGCTCGAGAGCGGCCACCGGCTCCGCGTCGCGCCGCAGGATCCGCCCGATCTCGGGCAGCCCGAGACCGAGGTCGCGCAGCAGCAGGATCCGCTGCAGCGTCACGAGCGCGGCGGCGTCGTAGTAGCGGTAGCCGCTCGCGCCCACCCGGCTCGGCGGCAGCAGCCCCTCGGCCCCGTAGTGCCGCAGCGTCCGGCTGGTCGTGCCGGCCAGCCGCGCCACCTCGTGCACGGTCCACTCCTGCTTCACAGCGCCCTCCGTCTCCGCGTCGCCGGGGACTCCGGCGGCGATGGAAGCGACGGTACGGGTTGACGCAACGTCAAGGTCAAGCGGCGGGACGGATCCGCTAGCGGGCGTCGATCCTGCGCGTTCCCACCCGGAGGACGAGCTCGGTCACCGGCACCGCGGCGATCGAGCAGCAGGCCGCGGGCACCACGGTCAGCAGCGTGACGACGGCGTCCGTCCCGTCGCCCGCGTCGGTCCACGCCGCGATCGAGACCACGATCCAGGCGATCGCGAGGATGCAGACCGCGGAGGCCGACCAGAGGACCGGCCAGGGCGCGCGACCCCGTCCCGCGGAGTAGGGGAGCCCGCCGACGGCCGCAGTCACGGCGGTCGCCAGAAGCGCTCGGGCCAGCGGGGGGAGCAGCTCGCCGGGGTCCCGGCCGGTGTCGAGGGAGGACAGGGCGAACAGGACCGAGGTCGTCGCGAGCGAGAGGACCCCGGCGACGGCGACGAGCGTCAGCAGGGTCCGGATCAGGAGCCTCACCGGTCGCCCCCGGCGAGGAACGCGCCGCGCTCCTCCAGCAGCCGCCGCAGGTGCCGGTCGAGCACCAGCCGCTCCGCGATCCGCCCGAGGACGCCGAGCGGCGCGGAGTACTCGAGCCGGTCGATCATCACGGAGCCGGAGCCGTGGGGCTCGAAGCGGTGCTCGTGCCGGAAGGTCGCGAAGGGCCCGCGGGTCTGCTCGTCGACGAAGGAGTGCGGGGCGTCGAGCGCGGTGACGGTGCTGGTCAGCCGGAGCGGGACGCCGAAGTGCCGGGCGCTCCAGGTCACGTGCTCGCCCAGGCCGATCAGCCCGGTGGTCGTCCCGGACACCGCGCGCTCGCGAGCGCCGGCCTGCGAGGCGGTGTGCAGGTCGATGTCGCGCGCCCGGTCGAACATCTCGGCGGCCGGGCGGGCGGAGCGGGTCACGACCTGGAGGAGCACGGTGTCGATCCTGCCCGCCGCGCCCGCAGCCGGCCACGGACGCGCCGGTCCGCCCGCCTCACCAGCTCGTCACCACGGTCCGCGTGATCACCCACCCCTCGTCGCGGCGGACGAGGCGGCTCGTCAGCTGGAGCCGCCAGGTCGCGTGCAGGCGGCCGATGGTCGCCTCGGTGATGGTGCGGGAGGTGAGCACCGGGTGCGCGGCGCCGCCCGAGAGGGCGCTCTCGACGTGGTCGATCTCGTGGTACTCCTTGCGCGCCTCGTCGATGTCGGCGAGCCACTCCTCCCGCGACTGCACCAGGCCGGTCGGGTGCTCGATCACGAAGCGCTCGTCGAGCAGCGCCTCGAGCGCGGGCAGGTCCACCAGCTCCAGCGCGTCGAAGAGGGCGGCGTGCACCGCGGTCGGGCCGTCGTCCTCCAGCTCGTCGCCGATGCCGGCGGTCCCATCGCCGCTCATGCCGGCGGTCCCGTCGTCGCGCGGCGGACGAGCTGCGTCGGCAGCTGCACGTGCAGCGAGCGCGGCTCGCGCCCGGCCATCAGGGCGATCAGCATCTCGGCGGCGGTCGCTCCGAGCGTCTGCATCGGCTGGCGGACGGTGGTCAGCGGCGGATCGAAGCGAGCGGCCTCGGGCACGTCGTCGAAGCCGATCACCGACAGGTCATGCGGCACGGCGAGGCCCAGGTGCGCGGCGGTCTCGATGATCGCCAGCGCCGAGACGTCGTTGGCGGCGAAGACCGCGGTCGGGCGGTCGGGCAGCGACAGGAGCGAGGAGGCGGGCCGCCGGGCGGTGTCGCGGTGGTAGTTGCCCACCCGCAGCAGGCGCTCGTCGAAGGCGATGCCGGCCTCCGCCAGCGCCGCCCGGTAGCCGGCCTCCCGCAGCCGCGCCGAGCGCAGGTCGCCGCGGCCCGCGACGAAGCCGATGCGGCGGTGCCCGAGGGCGACGAGGTGGCGGGTGGCGAGCAGGGCGCCGCCGAAGTTGTCGGACTCGACGGTCGGCAGGTCGGCGCGGCCGGTGTGCGGGTCCACGGCGACGAGCGGGATGTCGGAGGGGGCGCTCACCACGCTCGGCGTCACCATGATCGCCCCGTCGATGAGGGTGCCGCTGAGCCGGCTGAGCGAGCGCCGCTCCCAGCCCTCCTGCTCGCCCTCGTGGGAGCCGGAGTAGGCGAGCAGGTCGAACCGCGACTCCGCCAGCACCGACCCCACGCCCTTCAGGATCTCGGCGCTGAACGGCTCGAACCCCGCGACGAGCACGCCGATCACGCCCGTGCGCCGGGAGCGCATGCTGCTCGCGACGAGGCTCGACTCGTAGCCGAGCTCGCGCACGACCTCGAGCACGCGGGTGGCGGTGGACGGGGCGATGCCGTAGCGGCCGTTCACGGCCTTGGACACCGTCGCCACCGAGACTCCGGCGGCAGCGGCGACGTCGTGGATGGTCGGTCGGGTGGTCATGTGGCCGACTGTAACCCGTGCTTCGAAAACCATTTCGAAAACGTTTGACCACTTTCGCAAGCACTGCGGACACTGACTCCACCCGCGAAGGCGGGAACCCCCACGGCGCCGGTGCACCAGGCGGCGCCCTCGATGAAGAGAACGGTTGGACGATGAAGTTCAGGAAGATCGCAGTGGCGACAGCAGCCCTGCTCGGCACGGTCGCGGCCCTCACCGGCTGCTCGGCCCAGGACTCGGGATCGAGCGACGGCACCGTCGCGATGACCCTCTGGCAGAACTCGACCACGGGCCCCGGCCAGGAGTTCTGGGACAAGACGATCGCGGACTTCGAGGCCGCGAACCCCGGAGTGACCATCGAGTCGCAGGCCATCCAGAACGAGGACCTCGACGGCAAGCTCCAGACGGCGCTCAACTCGGGCGACGCCCCCGACGTCTTCCTCCAGCGCGGAGGCGGCAAGCTCGCCGCCATGGTCGCGGGCGGACAGCTGAAGGACCTCACCGGCGGCATCTCGGACCAGGCGCGCAGCGAGATCCCCGAGGGCTCGTTCTCGGCGAACACGCTCGACGACAAGGTCTGGGCGATGCCGGTCGCCGTCCTCCCGGGCGGCCTGTTCTACAGCCAGGACCTCTTCACGGCGGCGGGCGTCACCGAGACGCCGAAGACCATCGACGAGCTCGACTCGGCGATCACGAAGATCAAGGGCAGCGGAGCCCAGGCCGTCGCGCTCGGCGCGAAGGACGCCTGGCCCGCCGCGCACTGGTACTACTTCTTCGCGCTCCGCGAGTGCAGCGCCGACACCATGGCCGAGGCGGCCGACACCAAGGACTTCTCGGACGACTGCTGGGTCCGCGCGGGCGAGGACCTGCAGGACTTCTCGGCCACCGAGCCGTTCAACGAGGGCTTCCTCACGACCGCCGCCCAGCAGGGCGCGGGCAGCTCGGCCGGACTCCTCGCCAACCACCAGGCGTCGATGGAGCTCATGGGCGCGTGGAACCCCGGCGTGATCGCCTCCCTCACCCCCGACGAGAAGCCGCTGCCCGACCTGGGCTGGTTCCCGTTCCCCGAGATCGACGGCGGCGACGGCGAGGCCGGCGCGATCATGGGCGGTGTCGACGGCTACTCCTGCTCCGTGGGCGCTCCCGACGAGTGCGTCGACTTCCTCAACTACCTGGCCACCTCCGACGTGCAGAAGGAGTACTACGCGGCCTTCAACGCGCCCCCGGTGAACACCGTTGCGCAGGAGGCGGTCACCGAGCCGTACCTGCAGCAGATCCTCGAGGCCTACAACTCGGCCCCGTACGTCTCGCAGTGGCTCGACACCGTCTACGGCCTCAACGTCGGCAACGCGCTGAACGTCGGAGTCGTCGACCTGCTGGCCGGCAAGAGCGACCCCGAGCAGCTGGTCGAGGCCGTCAACGCCGCCGCGGCGAAGGCCTAGCCACCATGGCACTCCGCGAGAGCCCGCTCCTCGGAGTGGATGAGCCCCGCGGGACCGCGCGCACCGGAGGCGTCACCTCGACGCCTCCGGTGCGCCGGCGCCGCCGCAGCGTGGGCTGGGCGGGGCGCTTCGAGATCGCGCTCCTGGTCGGCCCGGCGCTGATCGTCTTCCTCGCCTTCGTGATCTTCCCGGTCGTGATGGCGGCCTACTACGGCTTCTTCAGCTGGCAGGGCTACGGAGTGCCGACGGACTTCGTCGGCTTCCGCAACTACCTGACGATCCTGCAGGACCCCACCTTCCACGACGCCCTCGCGCACAACGGCATCATCGTGGTGCTCTCGCTCGTGCTCCAGGGGCCGGTCGCGATCCTCCTGGCGCTGCTGCTGAACCGCAAGCTGCGCGGGCAGTCGATCATCCGCGTCCTGATCTTCGTGCCGTACGTGATCTCGGAGGTCGTCGTCGGCACCGGCTGGAGCCTGATGCTCCAGACCAGCGGCGCGGTCAACGGCCTGCTCGAGAAGGTCGGCCTCGGCGCGCTGAAGCAGGACTGGCTCTCGGATCCGGCGATCGCGATCTGGACGCTGATGCTGATCATCACGTGGAAGTACATCGGCTTCGCCGTGATCCTCTTCCTCGCGGGTCTGCAGGGCATCCCCGAGGAGCTGTCCGAGGCCGCGGCCATCGACGGCGCCTCCTACTGGCAGGTGCAGCGGCGGATCACCCTGCCCCTGCTCGCGCCGACCCTGCGGATCTGGGCGTTCCTGTCGATCATCGGCGCACTGCAGCTGTTCGACCTCGTCTACATCATCTGGGGCCAGTACGTGTCCTCGACCGCGGGCACCTCGACCATGGCGATCTACCTGGTCACCAACGGCCGCAACGCCGGCAACTACGGGTACGGGAACGCCGTCGCGGTGGTCCTGTTCCTGATCTCGCTCGTGGTGGCGCTGCTCTACCAGCGCTTCGTGCTCCGGCGCGACACGGCGGGCGCACTGACGGGAGACAAGCGATGACCGGCACGACGATGACGGCCCCGCCGATCACTCCGGAGACCCCTCGGCCTCTCGCGGTGAAGCGGCGCCGGCAGCCCCTGGGCCGCGGCACCACGATCGCCTACGTCGTGGCGATCGTCGTGATCGCGCTGATGCTCGCCCCGGTGGCGTACATCATCCTCGGCGGCTTCCGCACGAACGCGCAGATCACCACCGACCCGGCGGGCCTGCCCTCGCCGTGGAACGTGCAGAACTACCTCGACGTGATCACCGGCGGCGTCTTCTGGCAGGAGGTCGGCAACTCCACCATCGCCGGCCTCGCGACGACGCTCGGCGTGGTCGTGCTCGGCCTGATGGCGAGCTACGTCCTGGCCCGCTACGACTTCACCGGGCGCGGCGTGTTCTACGCGCTCTTCGCCGCCGGCCTGATGTTCCCGATGACCGTGGCGATCACTCCTCTCTACCTGGTGATCAAGAGCCTCGGCCTGATGAACTCGCTCGCCGGAGTGGTGCTGCCGCAGATCGCGTTCGGCCTGCCGACCACGATCATCATCCTGGTGCCGTTCCTCCGCGCGATCCCGGACGAGATCCAGGAGGCGGCCTTCATCGACGGCTGCAGCCGGATCGGCTTCTTCTTCCGGATGGTCGTGCGCCTGGCGATGCCCGGCGTGATCACCACGGGGATCCTCGCGTTCATCGCGAGCTGGAACAGCTACCTGCTGCCCCTGTTCATCCTCAACAACGAGTCCACCTTCACGCTCCCGCTCGGAGTGCAGGCGTTCTCGTCGCAGTACTCGGTCGACACGGCGAAGGTGCTCGCCTTCGTGTCGCTGTCGATGATCCCGGCGCTGATCTTCTTCAGCGTCTTCGAGCGCCGCATCGTCGGCGGGCTGACGGGGGCGGTGAAGGGATGAGCGGATCGCTCCGCCCGTCCGCCGCGTCCCCCGTCCCGTCCGCACCCGTCGCCCCACCCGCAGAGAGGGTCGCACCGTGACCGCACCGCACGCACCAGAGGATCCCCAGGCCCCGTCCGCCCGCACCACCGAGCTGCTGGGCCGGATGACGCTGGAGGAGAAGCTCTCCCAGCTGGTCGGCTACTGGGTCGACCAGGGCGGCGAGGTCGTCGCCCCGCTCGCCGGAGAGATGGCCACCTCGACCGGGTACGCCGAGGCGACCCGCGAGGGGATCGGCCAGCTGACCCGCGTCTACGGCACGCGCCCCGTCGATCCGCTCGAGCGCGCCCGCTGGCTGTGGGCGGAGCAGCGCCGGCTCGTCGAGGAGACGCGGCTGGGCATCCCGGCGATCGTCCACGAGGAGTGCCTGACCGGGCTCGCCGCCTGGCAGGCCGCGACGTTCCCGACTCCGCTCGCCTGGGGCGCCTCCTTCGACCCGGAGCTCGTGGCCGAGCTCGGCGCCGTGATCGGCGGTTCGATGCGCGAGCTCGGGATCCACCAGGGCCTGGCGCCCGTGCTCGACGTGATCCGCGACCCCCGCTGGGGCCGGGTCGACGAGTGCATCGCCGAGGACCCGTACGTCGTCGGCACGATCGGCACCGCGTACGTGCAGGGGCTGCAGTCCACCGGCGTCGACGCGACGCTGAAGCACTTCATCGGCTACTCCGCCTCCCGCGGCGGCCGCAACCACGCGCCGGTGCACGCCGGGCCGCGCGAGATCGCGGACGTGCTGCTGCCGCCGTTCGAGATGGCGATCCGCGACGGGGGCGCCCGCTCGGTGATGAACTCCTACGCCGAGATCGACGGGGACCCGGTCGGAGCGACGCCCGCCTACCTCACGGGCGTGCTGCGCGAGCGCTGGGGCTTCGACGGTGTGGTCGTCGCCGACTACTTCTCGGTCGCGTTCCTCCACCTCATGCACGCGGTCGCCGCCGACCTGGGCGAGGCGGCCGAGCTGGCGCTCGCCGCGGGGATCGACGTGGAGCTGCCCACGGGCGACGCGTTCCTCGCGCCGCTGGCCGCGCGCATCCGGGCCGGGGAGGCCGACGAGGCGCTCGTCGACCGGGCCGTGCTGCGGGTGCTCGCGCAGAAGGAGCGGCTCGGCTTGCTCGACGCGCGCTTCGACGACGCCCCCGAGTCGATCGACCTCGACTCGCCGGCCCACCGTGACATCGCCCGCCGCCTGGCCGAGGAGTCGGTGGTGCTGCTCGCCAACGACGGCGTCCTGCCGCTCGCTGCGCCGCGCCGCCTCGCGCTGATCGGCCCCAACGCCGACAGCGCGCCCGCGCTCATGGGCTGCTACTCCTTCGCCAACCACGTGCTGGCGCACCACCCGGGCGTGCCGCTGGGCTTCGAGATCCCGACGGTCGCGTACGCGCTGGCCGGCGAGTTCGGCTCGGCCGAGCTGCTGCTCGCCGAGGGCTGCTCGGTCGAGGGGGACGACGCCTCCGGGATCGCCGAGGCGGTCCGGGCGGCCGCCGACTCCGACGTGGCGATCGTGGTCGTCGGTGACCGGGCGGGCCTGTTCGGCCGCGGCACGGTCGGCGAGGGCAACGACGTCGAGAGCCTCGAGCTCCCGGGCCGCCAGCGCGAGCTGGTCGAGGCCGTCGTGGCGACGGGGACCCCGGTCGTGCTCGTGCTGCTGACCGGCCGCCCCTACGCCGTGGGCTGGGCGCTCGACGGGCCGTCGGCTCCCGCCGCCGTGCTGCAGGCTTTCTTCCCGGGGGAGGAGGGCGCCGGCGCGATCGCGGGCGTCGTCTCGGGACGGGTCGACCCCTCCGGCCACCTGCCGGTCTCGCTGCCGCGCTCGGCCGGGGCGCAGCCGTTCTCGTACCTGCATCCGATCCTCGGCGGGCCGTCGGACGTGACCTCCGCCGACAGCACGCCGGTGCGGCCGTTCGGCCACGGCCTCTCGTACACGGCCTTCGCCCGGACGGAGCTGGCGGTCGAGGAGTCCGCCCCGACGGACGGATCCTTCACGGCGACCGTGCGCGTCCGCAACACGGGCG
>NZ_PSTL01000003.1:0-281142 GCF_002930845.1 Rathayibacter sp. AY1A7
CCCCCGCCACCGCCCGCCCGCGGATCCGCGTCGGCGCCGTCCTCTACGGACTCGTCCTCGCCGCCGCCTCGATCGGCCTGCTCGTCGTCTCGGCCGACCCGGTGCTGCGCGCGCAGGTCGTCGAGCGCGGGATCACGCTCGAGCCCGGCGCCGCGCTCGCCCTGGCCGTCGCGGCGCTCGGCGCCATGGCGCTCCTCCTCGGACTCGCCCGCCTGCTCGACCGGCGCGCCGCTCGCGACGACGGCTGACCCCGGCGCGGGACGCCGGGTGCTCGCAACCCCCTGCCCCGCATCCGCCGAGAGGCGCAGACTCGTCCCGGGCGATCGCCCGCCACCCCCTGGAGACGAGACCATGCCCTTCTGCGCCCTCGAGAGCCTCCGCTGATGGAGCTGGGCATCGCCGCGATCGTCGGCGTCTCGGTCCTCGTCGCGGTCGCCGTCTTCTCACGGCGCCTCGGCGTCGCCGCCCCGATCGTCCTCGTGCTCGCCGGCGTCGGCCTCTCGTACATCCCCGGGGTGCCGGAGGTGGTCGTCCCGCACGAGTGGGTGCTCGACGGCGTGCTGCCGCCACTGCTGTACGCGGCGGCGCTCAGCGTCCCGTTCATCGACTTCCGCCGGAATCTGACCACCATCACCGGCCTGTCGGTCGTGCTGGTGCTGATCTCGGCGGCCGGCGTCGGCGCGCTCCTCTTCCTCCTCCTCCCCGAGCTCGGGCTGGGCCTGGCGATCGCCGTGGGCGCGATCATCAGCCCGCCCGACGCCGTCGCCGCGACCTCGGTCGGCCGGCGGCTCGGCCTCCCGCCGCGGCTGCTCACCCTGCTCGAGGGCGAGGGGCTGATCAACGACGCGACCGCGCTGGTCCTCCTCCGCTCGGCCCTCGCCGCCGCCGCGGGGACGCTCGCGACGCCGTGGGCCGCGATCGGCGACTTCCTCTACGCGGTCGTCGTGGCCGTCGTGGTCGGGTTCGTGGCCAGCGTCGTCACCGTCTTCGTCCGCTCGCGGCTCGAGGACCCGGTGCTCAACACCGTCCTCTCCTTCATCGTCCCCTTCGTCGCGTTCATCCCCGCCGAGGGCCTGGGCGCCTCGGGCGTGCTCGCCGTGGTCGTCGCCGGCCTGCACACCGGGCACGCCTCCTCCCGCGCCTTCACCGCCCAGTCGCGGGTGAACGACCGGGTCAACTGGCGCACCGTGCAGTTCCTGCTCGAGAACGGCGTGTTCCTGCTGATCGGTCTCGAGATCCGCTCGCTGATCCACGACGCCGACAGCGCGCGCCTCTCGGTGCCCGGAGCGGTCGGGATCGGGCTGATCGCGGTGGTCGGGCTGATCGTCGTGCGCTTCCTCTGGGTCGGGCCGGTCCTCCTCGGCGAGCGCTGGCAGACCCGCCGGGCCGAGCGCCGGGCCCGCGAGCAGAAGGAGCTGCTCGAGTCGCCCGAGGCGCAGGCGCTGCCGAAGGAGGAGCGCGGCCGGGCGAAGCGGCGCTACCTTTTGCGGCGCAGCGACTACCGGCACTTCAGCCGCAACGGCATCGGCTGGCGCGGCGGTCTGGTGCTCGGCTGGTCCGGGATGCGCGGAGTGGTGACCCTCGCGGCCGCGCAGTCGCTGCCCGAGGACATCCCCTACCGCCCGCAGCTCGTGCTGATCGCCTTCACCGTGGCCGTCGCGACCCTGCTGATCCAGGGCAGCACGCTGCCGCTGCTGATCCGGACGCTGGGCATCCGCGGGATCGACGTGCCCGAGGACCAGCGCGCGCTCGCGGGTCTGCTCGACGAGATCACCGAGAAGGGCCTCTCGGTGCTGGAGCACCCGGGCGACGCCGTCGAGGGCGCCGACGGCGTCGCTCCGGACGTCCTGGAGCGGGTGCGCCAGACGTCGTTCCTCCGCTCCGAGGCCGCCTGGGAGCGCTCGCGCGGCACGGAGCGGTCGGTCGCGGACACTCCGCACCGCCTCTACCGGGCGCTGCGCCTCGCCGTGGTCGCGGCCGAGCGGGAGGCGCTGCTGGACGCGCGCTCGCGCCGCGCCTACCCGCAGCGCATCCTCCGCGACGCCCAGTCGCTGCTCGACCTCGAGGAGACGCGGCTGCGGGTCCGGCGGGGCTCCGAGTCCTGAGGGCTCGGGATCGTGACGATCGCTCCCGGGGATGCCCGCGCTGATCCGCGCCCTGTGGAGGAGCGCCGAGCTCCTCGAGTGCGCCATCCGGATCGACCCCTCGGACCACGGCCGTCCGGCCTCCCCGGCATAGCCCGCCGATGCGTCACCCCCCGTTAAGCCCGCGCTCCCCGCTTCCTCTGGCACTGCCGTCACCCCGCCCGTAACCTGCGGATCGCCTGAGAATCGGAAGCTCGATTCGCCCGCACTCGAAGAGGGGTGGCGGGCCGGGGCGGATCCCCTCGGGCGATATCACGAGGGCCGATCCGCGCGCCAGCCCTCGCAGAGAGGGCAGACGGGGCGCTGAGAGGAACGCTATCCCGTGCGGCGCCGGAGCGCACGCCTCACTTCGTTCGAGTGCTCTCAGGTCCAGTCGAGAGCGGAGCGCTCGGCCCAGTAGCGGGCCGGATCCACGGCGAGCGCCGGGAGCTCCGCGAGCTCCCGGGGCTGCGCGCGCAGGTTGGCCCGCAGCTGCTCCGGAGTCGCCGCGCCGCTCAGCACGACGTCGGCCCAGGGCTGCGCGAGGACGGCCCCCAGGGCGACGGCGTCCGGCGCGGCGCCGGCGTGCTCGATCGGGTGCGCCACGAGCCTCCCGTTGGCGAGGGCCTCCTTGACCACCACCAGCCAGCCGTCGTCGTGCGCGGCGGCGAGCGCCCGGCCCGCGGACTGCTCGAGCGGGTTCCAGGTGCTCTGGACCGCGCTGAACGGCGACTCCGGGATCGCGCGGGCGAGCTCGATCACGCGCGCCTGCTCGGGTCCGCTGGTGGAGAGGCCGACGCGCACTCCGGAGCCGGCGAGGCCGCGCAGTCGGTCCAGCAGCGGGCGGTCGGTGAGGGCCGGGCTCTCGGGAGTGATCGAGTGGACGAGGTAGGAGTCGGGCGCCGAGCCGAGCGCGTCGAGCGTGAGCGGCCACTGGCGGTCGAGCATCGCGACCGAGTGCTCCTTGCGCTCGTGCACCGGCGCATCCATCGCCCACCCGCCGACGTACTCGTAGCCCCACTTCGACTCGATCGTGAGCGCCGCCCGCCGCTCGGGGTGCCGGGCGAGCCAGCCGCCGAGGAACTCCTCCGCCCGCCCGTAGGAGCGCGCGGCGTCGAGGAAGCGGACGCCGGCGTCCCACGCCGCGTCGAGCAGCAGGTGCGTGCGCTCGCGCAGCGCGTCGACGCTCCGCTCGGCCGCGGGGCCGAGGTCGTCGTCGCGCCCTGCCGTGATGTACGCCGGCCGGCCCACGGCCGCCAGCCCGATCCCGAAGCGCTGCATCCCGCCCACGGTACGCCCGTCCCGGAGCTCCGGCAGCCGCTAGCGTCGAGCGGTGACCTCAGCCCTCGACCGCAGCATCCTCCGGCTCGCCGTCCCGGCGCTGGGCTCGCTGGTCGCCGAGCCGCTGTTCCTGCTCACCGACTCCGCCCTGGTCGGCCACCTCGGCGCCGTCCCGCTCGCCGGGCTCGCGCTGGGCGGCACGGTGCTGCAGACGATCGTCGGCCTGATGGTCTTCCTCGCGTACAGCACGACTCCGCGGGTCGGCCGGGCCCTCGGCGAGGGCGACGAGCGGAGGGCCGTGGCGGCCGGGATCGACGGCGGCTGGCTGGCCCTGCTCCTCGGCGCCGGCATCGCCGTGGTGGGCGCGCTGACCGCTCCGGCCGTCGTGGCGCTCTTCGGCGCGGAGCCGGCTGTGGCCGAGGCGGGCGTGCGGTACCTGGCGGTGAGCATGGCCGGGATCCCCGCCATGCTCGGCGTCTTCGCGCTCACCGGGCTCCTCCGCGGCTTCCAGGACACCCGCACTCCGCTGGTGATCGCCGCCGGCGGATTCGCCCTCAACGCCGCTCTCAACGCCGTGCTGATCTACCCGGCCGGCCTGGGGATAACCGGCTCCGCACTGGGGACGGTGATCGCGCAGTGGGCCATGCTCGCGGCCTACGCGGGAGTCGCGCTGCGGCTCGCCCGGAGGGTCGGCGCGCCGCTGCGGCCGCACCTCGCGGGCCTGGCCTCCTCCGCGGGATCCGGCGGCTGGATGCTGCTGCGCACAGCGAGCCTCCGCGCGGCGATCCTGCTCGCGGTCGCGACCGCCACCTCGCTCGGGGCGGAGGAGCTGGGCGCCTTCCAGGTGGCGATGACGCTGTTCTCGACGGTCGCCTTCGCCCTCGACGCGGTGGCGATCGCCGCGCAGGCGCTGCTGGGCCGCCTCCTCGGCGCGGGCGACGCCGAGCAGGCCCGAGCCGTCACGAAACGCTGTGTGACCTGGGGAATCGGTGCAGGAGTAGTGCTCGGAGCGCTGGTCACCGGTCTGAGCGGTGTCCTGCCGTACGTCTTCTCGAGCGACCCGGAGGTGCTGCGGCTGCTGCCCGCGGCGATCGCCGTCGTGGGCCTCACCGCTCCGCTCGGCGGCTACGTCTTCGTGCTCGACGGCGTGCTGATCGGCGCCGGTGACGGCCGCTACCTGGCGCTCAGCGGCCTCGCGAACCTCGCCGTCTTCGTCCCGCTCGCCCTGCTCGCCCCCGCCGCGCCCGCCGAATGGCGCCTCCTCGCGCTCTGGCTCGCCTTCGCCGTCGGCTTCCTCGGCGCCCGCGCGGTCACCCTCGGGCTCCGGGTCCGCAGCGACGTCTGGCTCCGCTGACCGCACTCCTCCCCTGTGGAGAAGCCTGTGGACAACTCCGGTCAGCGCGGCGGTGCGCTGGTGTTCCCGCGGTGGAAGACGGCGTGGAAGCAGACCGCCTCCGCCTCCTCGTCGGCCAGGAGCGCGACCGCGGCCCGTCCCGCCGCACGGCCCTTCTCGACCGCGGGCTGGGCCATCGTCGTGAGGTCGTACTCGGCCGCGAGACCGGGCACCTGCACGCCGTCGAAGCCGACCACCGAGAGGTCCTCGGGCACGCGCAGCCCGCGCTCCTCCGCCGCGAGGATCACGCCCGCGGCCAGCAGATCGCTCTGCGCGACGACCGCGGTCGGCGGCTCCGCCCCCTCGAGCAGCGTGCGGCCCGCGGCGACGCCCTCGTCGACGGAGCTCGCCGCGGCGGCGACGACCGACGCCTCCGGGAAGACGTCCTGCACGCCGAGGAGGCGGTCGACCGGAGTGATGCTGGGGCTCGAGCGCCAGCCGGCCGGGATCGCGCCGCGGCGGCGGTCCTTCGCGAACGGGAGCGCGACCACCGCGACCCGCTCGTGGCCGAGCTCGCGCAGGTGCTCCGCGAGGGTGCGGCTGGCCTCGCGGTTGTCGAGCGAGATCACGGCGCCGCCCAGCTCCGAGAGGCCCTCGACCACGACGACCGGCACCCCCCGGCGGCGCAGCACGGCGACGGAGTCGTCGACCGACGGGCTGCAGCCGACCAGGATCATCGCGTCGACCGGGGCCGTCGCCAGCAGGCCCGCGCCGTCGCCGGTCTCGGTGAGCAGCAGGATCCCGGCGTCGACCCCGCCGAGCACGTCGGCGATCCCGTCGAGCATGGCGATCTTGATCGGGTCGCGGAACGCGTGCAGCATCCGCTCGTCCACGACGACCCCCACGATCCCCGAGCGGCCGCGGCGGAGCGAGCGCGCCCGCGGGTCGGGGCCGGCGTAGTCGAGCTCGGACGCCGCGCGCAGCACCCGCTCCTTCGTGGCCTCCGAGACGGGGCCGGAGCCGCTGAAGACCAGCGAGGCGGTGGAGGGGGACACTCCGGCCCGGCTCGCGACGCGGGCGAGCGTCGGCCGGGGGCTCTTGCGGGGTTCCACGTTCCTCCTCGTGGGGGCGGCGCACTCGTCGTCGGTTGACCGGCCCCGGGGTTCCGGATAGCTTAGACCGGCTCGCTTCGAATCGATTCGACCGTGCCTCTCGATCCGGTGTCCGGATCCCGCCCGCACCAGGAGAACCGCCATGACCTCGACGTCCGCGCTCACGCGCCCGCAGCTGGTCGCCTGGCGCAACGCCGTCTTCACGATCTTCGTCCTCAGCGGGATCTCGATCGCCACCTGGGTCTCGCGCACCCCCGCCATCCGCGACGAGCTCCAGCTCTCGACCGCCGGAGTGGGCCTGCTGATCCTCTCGATGTCGATCGGCGCGATCGTCGGACTCGCGTTCTCGACGCCGGTCATGGGCGCGATCGGCGCCCGGCGCGGCATGGCGCTCGGCCTCACCGTCTCGGCGGCGGGCCTCGCGGTGCTGGGCGTCTCGGCCGACGTCATCGGCGTCCTCCCCGCGGCCTTCGCCGGCATGGCGATGCTCGGCTTCGGCAACGGAGCGGTCGACGTGATGATGAACGTCGAGGGAGCGGCCAACGAGAAGGCCTTCGGCAAGACGCTCCTGCCGCTGTTCCACGCCTTCTTCAGCCTCGGCACCGTGGCCGGCGCGCTGATCGGCGCGGGCGCCTCCGCCCTGGCCGTGCCCGTCGCCGTCCACCTCGGCGCGATCGCCGTGGTGATCGCCGTGACCGCGGTGATCGCGATCCGCTTCGTCCCGGTCCGCGAGGAGCTCGACACCTCCGGCGCGGCGACCACGGTGAAGCCGCCGGTCCGCGAGCGCGTCGCCGCCTCCCTCGGCGTCTGGCGCGACGGCCGCCTCGTCCTCATCGGCCTGATCATGCTGGGCATGGCCTTCGCCGAGGGCTCCGCGAACGACTGGCTGACCCTGGCGATGGTCGACGGCCACGGCACCGACAAGACGACCGCCGCCGTCGTATTCGGCGTGTTCGTCGCCGCCATGACCGTCGGACGCGTGATCGGCGGGCCCGTGCTCGACCGCTTCGGCCGCGTCCCGGTGCTGCGCGCCTCCGCCGGGCTCGCGATCGTCGGCATCCTGCTGTTCATCCTCGCCCCGGTCGACGCGCTCGTCGTCGTCGGCGCGGTCGCCTGGGGTCTGGGCTGCTCGCTCGGCTTCCCGGTGGGCATGTCGGCCGCGGCGGAGGGGCCGCACTCGGCCGCCCGCGTCAGCGCGGTGGCGATGCTCGGCTACGTCGCGTTCCTGGTCGGACCGCCGGCGATCGGCTTCCTCGGCGAGCACTACGGCCTGCTGAACGCCCTCTTCCTGGTGCTGGCCCTGGTGGTCGTGGCCGGGCTCGCCTCCCCCGCCGCCCGCAGCCGGCGGAGCTGACCGCCCCGCCCTCGACGCCGCCGCAAGCCCCCGTGCGGCCCGGGCGCCCCGACGCGCCTCCCCCTAGGCTTCCCAGGACGGCGGCGGAGGGGGAGCGGATGCGGTACCGAGCGCGCGACGGCGCCCTGCTCCACGTCGACGAGCACGGAGCCGGTCAGGGGCGGCCCCTGGTGGTCGTCCCCGGCGAGCCGGAGCGCCATCCCTCCTACCTTGGCTCGTTCGCCTCGATCGCCTGCACGCGCCGCGTCCTCGTGCTGCACCCGCGCGGAGTGGGCGGCTCCGCGGAGCTGCCTCCCGCTCCCCCGGCCACGACGGCCGCCGACGTGGAGGACCTGCGCCGCCACCTCGGCGTCGACGAGCTCGATCTCGCCGCGCACGACTCCGGCTGCCGCGCCGTCCTGCTCGCCGCCGTGGACGCGCCCGAGCGCGTCGCCCACCTGCTCCTGATCGCCCCCGGCACCGCCTGGCTCGGGATCGACGACCGGGCTGCCGGTCACACGACTCCCGCCGGCTCCGACGACACCGCGGCGATCCGCGACGCTCTGCAGCGCCTCGACTGCCCCGCGGTCGTCCTCGGCGGCGAGGACGATCCGGTGACGGGCGTCGCCGCTCTGGAGGCGCTCACCGCGCTCCTGCCGCAGGCGAGCCTGGCCGTCATCGAGTCGAGCGGCCACCACCCGTGGGCGGAGGCGCCGGCCGAGTTCGCGGTCGCGCTGCGCGCCTCGCTCTCGGTGCCGCCGCCCGCTCCTCCGCTCGGCCGCCGGCCTCCCGTCGCCGCGCGCTGAGCCGGGAGCCCGCCGGAGCCGCGCCGTCTATCCTCGACGGGTGCGTCTCGTCATCGCGCGCTGCTCCGTCGACTACACCGGCCGTCTCAGCGCCCACCTCCCGCTCGCCACCCGCCTCCTGCTCGTCAAGGCCGACGGGAGCGTCCTCATCCACTCCGACGGCGGCTCCTACAAGCCGCTGAACTGGATGAGCCCTCCCTGCACGCTGATCACGGGCGAGCCCGACGAGGAGGCGCGCGCCGCGGGAGTGACGCAGCAGTGGACCGTCGCGCACCGCAAGACCGGCGACGCTCTCGTCGTCTCGATCCACGAGGTGCTGCACGATTCGGCGCACGAGCTCGGCGTCGATCCGGGACTCGTGAAGGACGGAGTGGAGTCGCATCTCCAGCGCCTTCTCGCCGAGCAGATCGGCCTCCTCGGAGAGGGGCACACTCTCGTCCGGCGCGAGTACATGACCGCGATCGGCCCGGTCGACATCCTCGCCCGCGATTCCTCGGGAGCCGCCGTCGCCGTCGAGATCAAGCGCCGCGGCGAGATCGACGGAGTGGAGCAGCTCACCCGCTATCTCGAGCTGATGAATCGCGATCCGCACCTCTTCCCGGTGACGGGAGTCTTCGCCGCTCAGGAGATCAAGCCGCAGGCGCGGACTCTCGCCGAGGACCGCGGAATCCGTTGCGTGGTGCTCGACTACGAGGCCATGCGCGGCACCGACGACTCCCACACCCGCCTGTTCTGACAGGCACGGCGAAGGCGCGGCGACAGGCACGGCGAAGGCCCCCGCGATCGGATCACGGGGGCCTTCCGCTCACCGGGCGCGAGGCCCGGGAATGCGGCGTCTCACCGGGCCGAGAGCCCGGCGGCCGCTACTTGTGGGCGGCCTGGTAGGCGGCCTGGACCTCGGAGGGGATGCGTCCGCGGTCGGAGACGGGGTGGCCGTTGGCGTTCGCCCACTCGCGGATGGCCTTGAGCTGCTTGGGGTCGCTCTTGGAGGCGGTCGCGACGCTCGTGGCGGCCGCGGGGCGCGAGCCGACACGGCGGGCGCTCGAGACGAACTTCTCGAGCGCCGAGTGGAGCTCGGCGATGTTGTCGGGGCCGAGATCGATCTCGTAGTTGGCGCCCTCGATGCTGAAGCGGACGGTACCGCCGTCACCGGAATCGATAAGGGTTCCGTCGATATCGTCGACAAGCGTGATCTTCTGGGCCACTTTTCCTCCTGGAGTTCGCGGGACCGGACTGTCTCGACCCGGACCGGTAGAGACATTACCCCCTTTCACAATCGAGTGCGCCATGAATGGCGCCATTCGTCCCTTTCTCGCGCCATGTCGAGGGGAATGTTCAGGATAAGCGGAGGCAATCACGGCTGAATCGAGCTGTTCGCCACCAGCCGTCGAATGGAGGACACGGTGTCCGCAGACAGCCGTAACGATTCCGGACACCGATCGCGCGCATTCCCGGGAACCGGTCCCGGCGATTCCGATCACGCCCCGGTCTTCGTTAGCGTGGAGCCATGGCACGACGAGGCGGACCCCCTGCACGCCCGGCGCGACCCGGTCCGTACCGCAATGCGGAGGCTCGGGAAGCCCTGGAGGCGCTCGTCGCCGCTCCCACCGCCGAGGCCGTCGACCGGCTGCTCGAGGCCTGCCTCGACGGCTCCCTCGTGGTCGACGTCACGGGCTCCCAGCCCGGAGGCGTGCCGCACGTCCGCACCGTCGCGACGACCACCGGGGAGCAGGTCCTGCCGCTGTTCACCTCCACGGACGAGGTGCGCACCGCGGTCCCCCGGCAGCAGCATCCGCGGGTGCAGATGCTGGTCCTCCCCGGACGCGAGGCCTTCGCGCTGATCCGCACCGCCGACTTCGTCGCCGTGCAGCTCGACCCCGGCTCGATCGCCCAGGTCGTCACCCGTTCGTTCGTCGAACGGGCTCTGGACGCCGAACGGCCGTAGAGTGTGGCCCCCGGCGGGGCAGCGCCGACGTCACCCCGTCCTCCGAGGTCAGGAGCCCGCCATGTCCGACACGACCCTCGCCGCCACCGGCCTCGACGCGCGAGCCGGCACCTGGTCCTGCATCCTGTTCGACCTCGACGGCACGATCACCGACTCGGCCCCCGGCATCACCGGCACCCTCGTCGAGACCTTCGTCGAGCTGGGCCGCCCCGTGCCCGCTCCGGCCGAGCTGCTGGCCTACGTCGGCCCTCCGCTGCTCGAGGCGTTCCGCGAGCTCGGCGGGATGACCGTCGAGGAGGCGCAGGCCGCGCTCGTGGTCTACCGCCGCCGCTACAACGCGGGCGGGCTGTTCGACTCCTCGGTCTACCCGGGGCTGCCCGAGGTGCTCGCGCGCATCGCCGAGGCCGGCGTGCCGCTCTCGCTCGCGACCTCCAAGCCGGAGTCGGCGGCCACGCGCATCCTCGAGCACTACGGACTGGCGCAGTACTTCACGGTGATCTGCGGCGCCTCCGAGGACGAGGTCCGCAGCGCCAAGGCCGACGTCGTGGAGGAGGCGCTGCGCCGGCTCCGCGAGCTCGGCGTCGACCTCTCGGCGCCGGTGATGGTGGGCGACCGCGAGCACGACGTGCAGGGCGCCGCCGCCCACGGCGTGCCGACGATCATGGTCGAGTGGGGCTACGGATCGCCGCTCGAGGCGGTCGGGACGATCGCGCTGGTGTCCGGCGCCGAGGAGCTCGCGGACCTCCTGCTCCCGTGACCTGCGTACGATGAGGGCATGACTGGTCTGGGCGTCGTCCTCTCGTTCGTGCTGTTCCTCGGCGGGATCCTCGTTCTCGGCAACTCGTTCCTGCTGCCCGACATCGCCGGATTCCTCTTCGTCGGCGGCATCCTGATGATCTCGGGATCGCTCGCCGTCGCGTTCCACGTCCTGCCGAAGTCGCAGTAGCCGGGTCGCTCCGGGCGGCCGCCTCCGCGGCTCGCCGCTCCGCTCAGCCCAGCGTGCTCGCGTCGAGGTTGATGACTGCATTGATGTAGACCGCCTCGCCGGCTCCGGCGATCGTCGGGTTCATCCGGAGCAGCTGCTGCACCGGGATCCCGAAGCGCTGCGCGATGTCGAAGAACGTGTCGCCCTGCACCACGGTGTAGCTCACGATGTCCCCCTCCCCGTCGCGGGTCGGCTCGCCGTTCGCCCCGGGAACCGCGCCGTTGTCGACCGCGAAGGCGGTCTCGGGGATGTCCGGTGTCGCGTTCGGCGTGAAGGTGACCGTCGCCTCGGGGACCGGCGCGAAGACCGTGGCCGTCGCTTGCGGGAGCGCCGCCGTGACGGTCGGGTCCGGTACCGGAGTCGGCGTCGCCGTGGCGAACACGGTGACCGTGACCGTGGGAGCCGGAGCGGGCGCCGAGCACCCCGCGAGCGCGAGCACACCGGCCAGTGCCGTCGCTCCGATGACCGTCCTGCGCATGTCCCCCGCCCTCCGCGCGCCCCGCGGCGCCCGCTCCACCCTAGGAGACGGGGCGGCCGGGGGCACGTGCGCTGTCGCAGGAGGCCGGTTCTGCGGATCCACCGTCGTGCAGGGAGCTCCGCGGTCGCCGGGGCCGGGTCGGCCTCACCGGGACCGGGTCAGGACGGGGGCTCGGTGAGCAGGCGCAGCCCGCCGCCGCTGTTCGCCGCGTCCATCAGGAGCTCGACCCAGGTCGGGTTGATCGTCGGCTGCCGGCTCCCCGCGAAGTGGAACTGCAGGGCGATGTTCGGGTTCATCCAGAAGGAGTGGCGGCCCCGCGCGCCCTCGGGCATCGAGTCGAGGGTGAGGCTGAAGCGCTCGTCGCGGCGGAACTTCGCGTAGATCACGATCTGGAGGTGGGCCAGGGTCCGGTCCTCGATCTCGATGACGGCGGGAGGAGTGCCGTAGAGGAATTGACCCATGCCGCCAGACTATAGGCCCCTCGGCTTATTACTAGTCAGTCTAGCTATTTCGCCGCGGAGGGTTCCGCCGGGTCGGCTTCGTCCGTATCGTGCCCGTCGCCGTGCTCCGCGTCGATCTCGTCGACGGCCGCACTCATCCGGCGGAGGAAGTTGACGACGACCTCGGCCTCGGGGGCGTCCAGGTCCTCGGCGATCTCGAGCATCCGGCGGTGCATCTCCTGGAGCGTGGCGCGCACCTCGTCGTCGCTGTCGACGGTCGCCTCCACGACGATCCCGCGCCGGTCGGTCGGGTTGGGCTTGCGCACGAGGTGGCCGCTGCGGACCAGGCGGTCGATGAGGACCGTGGTCGACGCGGACGAGATGGAGAGGTGCGAGGCCAGGTCCTTGCCGGTCACCAGCTCGCCCTTGCGCTGCTGGCGGAGCAGGTACTGGATGGCGATCAGGTCCGTCTCGCCCATCGCCATCCGCTCACGCGTGCGGCGGCGCATCGAGACCTCGGAGACGCGGTACGTGCGCATCGCGCTCAGCACCTCGACAGCGCGGCGGGTGGACGACTCGTCCGGGTACCAGTACCCGGCGCCGCTCCGCAGGCTCGTGTCGCTCATCCGCACATCCTAGACCGGCTGATCACCAGGCCGTCTAGCGAGTCGCCCGCGCCTACGCTGGACCGGTGACCGCCACCCTCGTCGCCAAGGGCCTCTCCGGAGGCTATGCGCACCGCACCCTGTTCGACGGACTCGACCTGACGGTCGCCCCCGGGGACGTGGTGGGCGTCGTCGGGGCGAACGGAGCCGGCAAGTCGACGCTCCTGCGCATCCTCGCGGGCGAGACGGCTCCGCTCGAGGGCTCCGTCGTGCTCTCGCCGGGCGACGCCTTCGTCGGCTGGCTGCCGCAGGAGCACGAGCGCCGCGAGGGCGAGACCGTCGCCGGCTACATCGCGCGCCGCACCGGCTGCGCCGAGGCCTCCGCCGAGCTCGACGCCGCCGCCGCCGCCCTGGCCGACCCCGATCCCGACGGCTCGATCGCGGACCGGTACGCCCTCGCTCTCGACCGCTGGCTCGCGAGCGGCGCGGCCGACCTCGACGAGCGCACCCCGGTCGTCCTGGCCGACCTGGGCCTGTCGCTCGGCGCCGCGGCCGCCTCCTCGACGATGACCTCCCTCTCCGGCGGGCAGGCGGCGCGGGTCGGCCTCGCGGCACTGCTGCTCTCGCGCTTCGACGTGGTGCTGCTCGACGAGCCGACCAACGACCTCGACCTCGACGGCCTGGAGCGCCTGGAGGCCTTCGTCCGCGGGCTCCGCGGCGGCGCGGTCCTCGTGAGCCACGATCGCGAGTTCCTCGCCCGCAGCGTCACCCGCGTGCTCGAGCTCGATCTCGCGCAGGGCACCAACCGGGTCTACGGAGGCGGCTACGACGCGTTCCTGGAGGAGCGCGAGACCGCGCGCCGCCAGCGCCGCGAGAAGTACGAGGACTTCGCCGAGCAGAAGGCCGACCTGGTCTCCCGCGCCCGCACCCAGCGGGAGTGGTCGAGCCAGGGCGTGCGCAACGCGATGAAGAAGGCCCCCGACAACGACAAGATCCGCCGCAAGGCCTCGGCGGAGTCGAGCGAGAAGCAGGCGCAGAAGGTGCGCCAGATGGAGAGCCGGATCGCGCGGCTCGAGGAGGTCGAGGAGCCGCGCAAGGAGTGGCAGCTCGCCTTCACGATCGGCAGCGCCCCGCGCTCGAGCTCGGTCGTCTCGACGCTGAACGGCGCGGTCGCCCGCCGCGGCGCCTTCACGCTCGGGCCGGTGTCGCTCCAGGTCGACGCGGGCGACCGGATCGGCATCACCGGGCCCAACGGCGCCGGCAAGTCGACGCTGCTGTCGCTCCTCCTCGGCCGCGCCGAGCCGGAGGAGGGCGGCGCCTCCCTCGGAGCGAGCGTGGCGATCGGCGAGATCGATCAGGCCCGCGGGATGCTCGCCGCCGAGGTGCCGCTCGCGGACGCGTTCGAGGCGCTGGTGCCCGAGTGGCCGACCGCCGAGGTCCGCACCCTGCTGGCGAAATTCGGGCTGAAGGCCGACCACGTCGGCCGCCGCGTCGGCGAGCTCTCGCCGGGCGAGCGGACGCGGGCCGCCCTGGCGCTCCTCCAGGCCCGCGGCACGAACCTCCTGGTGCTCGACGAGCCGACCAACCACCTCGACCTCGTCGCCATCGAGCAGCTGGAGGAGGCGCTCGAGGCGTACGAGGGCACGCTGCTGCTGGTCACCCACGACCGGCGGATGCTCGAGACGGTGCAGCTGACGCGGCACTGGCACGTCGAGGCGGGCGTCGTCACGGAGGCGTGACGCCCGCCGCCGCGTCAGTCCCCGGAGGCCCGCGCCGCCTCGTCCTCGCGCCAGCCGGCCTCCTTCTGCACGTACTCGTTGTCGGCGAACTCCGCGAAGTCGCTCTCGTCGGTGATCCGGCGCACCTCGAGGCGGTTGCCGGGCACCAGCGGGCAGCGCAGCGCCCACTCGCGGGCCTGCTCCTTCGAGTCGACCCCGATGATCCAGAAGCCGTTGAAGAGCGACTCGGTCGGGCCGTAGGCGCCGTCGACGACGGTCGGCGGCTCGGAGGAGAAGTCGACCACGAAGCCGGAGGAGGCGACGTCGTCGGCCAGGCCGTCGCCCGAGAGCAGCACGCCCGCCTCGATCATCGCCTCGTTGTACTGCCCCATCCGGGTGATGATCTCGTCGAACGGGATGGAGGCGTAGGCCTCCTTCGCCGCATCGGTCGCGCGCATGATCAGCATGTACTTCATCGGGTCTCCCTGGAGTCGGTGCGCGGGGGCGCAGGGCCTACTCTGGCCCATCCGGGGTGCCGGCGGAACGGTGGGTCCCGAGCGTCTGCGCCACGGGGGCGAGCGCGGAGCGACGGACCTTGCCCGCGTCGCTCCGAACGGGCTCGTGCACGATCCGGAGGGCTCGGAGGCGCCGCTCAGCGCCCAGCTCGGCGTTCGCCCGAGCGAGCAGACCGGCCGGGTCCACGCCCGCGTCGCCCACGTCGACGACCGCCTCAACCGCCTGCCCCAGCTCCGTGTCCGGCACGCCGAAGGCGACCGCCCCGCGGACTCCGGGCAGGGCCTCCAGCACCCGCTCGACCTCGGCCGGCCAGACGCTCACTCCGCCCCGGAGGATCAGATCGTCGGCGCGGTCGACCACCCAGAGCCACCCGTCCCCGTCGACGCGGCCGACGTCGCCGAGGGTGTCCCAGCCCTCCTCCGTCCGCCGCGAGCCCGCGCCGAGGTAGCGGTAGGCGGGGGCCTCGCCGCGGTGCAGCCAGATGCGGCCGAGCTCGCCGGTCGGAGCCTCCGTGCCGTCCTCCCGCTGGATGCGCAGGGTCGTCCCGC
Source organism: Rathayibacter sp. AY1A7 (assembly GCF_002930845.1). NCBI lineage: Bacteria > Bacillati > Actinomycetota > Actinomycetes > Micrococcales > Microbacteriaceae > Rathayibacter > Rathayibacter sp. AY1A7. The sequence goes on from NZ_PSTL01000003.1 coordinate 15,224, forward strand.
TGATCGGCCGTCCGACACTGCCCGGGTGCTCCAGCCACTCCCGGCCCGTGATCATCGTCAGTCCGTTCGACTCGCTGCCCGCATAGACCTCGACCACCCGCTCCGGGCCGAGCCAGCCGATCAGCGCCCGCTTGTCGGCGGGCGCGCAGGGCGCTCCGAGGTGCAGCACCGTCGCGAGCGAGGACACGTCCGCCCCCGACCGCTCGGGCGCAGCCAGCAGGCGGCGGATCGTGGTCGGGACGAGCAGGGTCCAGGTGACGCGGTGCTCCTCGATCGCCGCGAGGACCCGGGCGGCGTCGAACCGCGGCAGCAGCACCAGGCGCTGCCCGGTCATCAGCCCGCGGAAGGCGTAGGTGAAGGTCGCCGAGTGCATCAGCGGGCCGCTCACCAGCTGCACGCCCTCGCGCGGCAGGAACGGCGCGACCGGCGCGTCCGGATCCAGCAGCGCCGGGCCCGCGGCCAGCACCACCTTCGGCCGCCCCGTGCTGCCGGAGGAGGTGGGCGCCTTCCAGGACGAGGCCCACCGGTCCTCGAGCGAGCCGGCCGGCACCTCCGGCCCGGGCCGCCAGTCGCCCGCGCGCCACGGGACAGCGGAGGAGGAGGGCGCGCCGATGACGAGCGCCGGCCGCGCGATCCGCTCCACCTCGGCGCGCTCCGCCGCCGACAGCCCGGTCGAGACCGGCTGCGGCACGGCGCCCGCCTTCCAGACCGCCGCGCAGACGACGAGCGCGTCCAGCGAGTTCGAGAGCGAGACGGTGACGAGGTCGTCGGTCCGGACGCCGAGATCGCGGTAGGCGCGGGCGAGGCGGGTGCTCTCGCGGTCGAGCTCCCCCGCCGTCAGCGCGCCCTCGTCGGCCACGGCGACGATCCGGTCGGGATCGGCGTCGGCGAGACCGGTGACGATGCGCGAGATCGACCGGCGGGTCACCGGCGGCGCCCGATCGTGTCCAGGCGGCAGGACGGAGTCATCCGGGCACGCCTGCTCGCGCGGATCCCGGCCCGTCCGGAGGAGTTCCTCCTGAGCTCTGAACCGAGCCGTCGAGCACCCGCTCGTAGAACCGCAGATGCGCGGCCGCGACGTCGTCCCAGGAGTGCGAGGCGGCCAGGGCCCGGCCGTCCGGCGAGGGCAGCGTCAGGGCCTCCTCCAGCGCGTCGGCGAAGGAGGCGGGGTCCCGCCCGTAGCGGACCGCGTCCCCGAACACCTCGTGGATCACCGGCAGCTCCCGCGCCACGACCGGCACCCCCGCGGCGAGCGCCTCCATCGCCGCCAGCCCGAACCCCTCCTTCACCGAGACGAAGCCCAGCGCGGAGGCGCCGGCGACGAGCGGAGCGAGCCTCTCCTCCGGAACGGTGCCGAGGATCACCGGAGCGATCCCGAGCTCGGCCGCCCTCCGGTCGAAGGCGGCCCGGTACTCGCGGTAGTCGAACAGGGTCTCGCCGCCGCCGAACACCAGCGCGACGTCGTGGCCGCGCTCGCGCAGCAGAGCCCACGCCTCGAGCAGCTCGATGCTGCCCTTCCGCGGCTCGATGCCGCCGAGGGCGAGGAGGTACGGGCCGAGCTCGGCCCGCCACCCCCCGGTCAGCGGATCGTCGACGGCGGCCGCGAACCGCGCCGCGTCGACACCGTTCGGGATCACGTCGGGCAGCAGCCCCCAGCCGGCGCGCACCTCCTCGGCGACCGCAGCGGACACGCACAGCCGGGTCAGGGGGAGCCGGACGGCGCGGTCGTGGCAGGCGCGCAGCTCCGGGGTGGTGAAGTCGTCCAGGTGGTGGATCGTGCGGATCGGCGCGAGTCCGGCGGCGAGCGCCGCGTTGGCCGAGATGCAGTCCTGCGCGTGGACGACCGGGGCGTCCTCGCCCCGCAGGGCCTCGGCCATCGCGGCGATGGACCGAACGATGCGGGCGCCGACCGGCTCGCCCTCGCGGTGCGGAAAGGGCACCACCCGCACGGTCACGCACGGATCGACGGGGCGGAAGAAGGAGTCGTCGCCGCCCCGGGCGAGCGTGCGCACCGTGACGTCGTGTCCGGCGCGCGCGAGCGCCTCGGCGAGGGCGAGGGTGTGCACCACCCCGCCGCGCGGCCGGGTGGAGTAGGTCAGCAGGCAGATCCGCATCTCAGCTCCGGTAGGCGTGCTCCGCGCGGTCGCGGAGGTGGTGCATCGTGCGGCGGGCGCGGGCGACGGAGCCGGCGACGTCAGCGGAGGCGAGCGCGAGCCCGCCCTTCGCCCAGGTCTTCGCGATGATCTCTCCCGCCGGATCCACGACCTTCGCCTGCCCGAGGAACCGCAGGCCGCCGAGCACGCCGGTCTGGTTCGAGGAGACGAGGTAGACCTGGTTCTCGGCGGCGCGGGCGCAGTCGTAGAGATCGAACAGGTGGGCCTGGCGGTCGTTGCGGATCCGATCGGAGCGGTCGGTCACGCTCGCGGGCCACGCGCTGAGGCAGGCCAGCACCTCCGCGCCGTCGAGGGCCAGCGAGCGCGAGGACTCAGGGAAGGTCTTGTCGAAGTCGATCAGCATCCCCATCCTCCCGATCGGCGAGTCGAAGGCGGCGAAGCCGCGACCCGGCAGGTACGCCTCGGACTCGCCCAGCGGCAGGTGGACCTTGCGGTGCGTGCCGATCAAGCGCCCGCCGTGCACGCAGACCGCGGTGTCGTAGCGGACCTCGCGACCGCCCTCGAGCGCGCGCTCCGCGATCCCGAAGCACACGGTGAGATCGCCCGCCAGCTCGGCCACGCGGGCGACCTCCGGCCCATCGAGCTCGAGGCTCGGCGGCAGGTCCGGCCCGGGGTGCTGGAGGTCGAGCAGGTAGCCGCCGAGGGTCGCGTCCGGGAGCACGAGCAGGTCGACCGAGCGCTCGCGGGCGTGAGCGATGATGCCGGCGAGCTTGGCGAGGGTGCGGTCGATGTCGCGACCGAAGTGCGCTGCGACCGCACCCATCACCGTCTCCGTCATGCGAGGAGGCTATCCGGCAAGATCCGGCTCGCGCTCCCGAGCGAAGCGCCCCGCCTCGCGCACTCGCCGGACCTCCTCCGCCAGGTGCCCCGCATCGCGGGCGATCGCCTCGAAGCGGCCGGACCCCCAGGTGTGCAGCCACGGCAGCCCGAGGAACGACAGGCCCGGCACGCTCGTCACTCCGCGCTGGTGGGTGGGATGGCCGGCGCCGTCGAACACGCCGATCTCGACCCAGTGGTAGTCGGAGCGGAACCCGACCGCCCAGACGACGCTGCCGATGCGCGCGAGGTCGAGCTCTGTCGCCTCGGACTCCGGCCGCCAGACCGGACGGCAGCGGGCCTCCTCGGGAGCGTCGATGCCGTGCGCCGCGATGTAGCGGTCGATGTCGTCCTTGATCGACTCCGCGACCGAGTCCGCGTAGTCGAGCGAGGCCTCCGCCGTGGGGGCGAAGCGCAGCCGCGACCCCTCCACCTCGGCCAGCCGGCCGTAGAGGTGCATCCCGTCGCGGGCGAAGGCGCGCAGGTCGATGTCCCGCCCGCCCCCGCGCCCCGTCACGTAGTGGTTGGTCGACTCCCGCTTGGTGAGCCCGCCGACCTGCGCGTGGACGGGCACGTCGTACACGCCCATGTCCTGGAGCCAGGCGACGCAGTCGCGGCCCCGGTAGAAGCGCGCCACCCGCGGTGCGCTGCCGAGGGCGAGGTGGACGTCGCGCCCGGCGAGGAAGAGGTCCTCGGCGATCTGCGCGCCCGACTGCCCGGATCCGACGACGAGCACGCCGCCGGGCGGGAGCGCCTCCGGCGAGCGGTAGTCCGCGGAGTGGAGCTGCAGCACGTCCACCGGCAGCCGCGCGGCGACGGCGGGGAGGACCGGGCGGTGGTAGCCGCCGGTCGCCACGACGACCTGGTCGGCCGTGATCGAGCCCGCGCTCGTGACCAGCTCGAATCCTCCCCCGGCGCGCTCGCGCAGCCGGCTCACCTCCACGCCCTCGACCACCGGGGCGTCGAAGCTCTGCGCGTAGCGGCGCACCCACGCGTGCACCTCGTCGCGCGTCATGAATCCGTCCGGGTCCGGCCCGTCGTAGGGGTACCCGGGGAGGCGGCACTGCCAGTTCGGCGTGACGAGGGTGAAGGCGTCCCAGCGGCGGTCGACCCAGTCGTGGCCGATGCTCGCGCGCTCGAGCACGACGTGCTCGATGCCGTCGTCGACCAGGTGCCGGCTGATCGAGAGCCCGGCCTGCCCGCCTCCGACCACCGCGACCTCGACGTGGCGCCCGGGCTCGATCGCGGCACTCACGGCCGCACCCGCTGCCCGGCCGGGGCGGGCGGCTCCATCGCGAGCACCCTGACCGTGCCGCCCTCGAAGCGCTTCGCCGTGCGGAGGATGTCGGACTCCTGCTGCATCGCGGAGGTGCAGGCGAACCCGAACCGCTCCCGCACCCGGTCCGACGCGATGCGCAGCGCCTCGCTCGAACGGGCGACGAAGTCCTCGAGCGAGTAGGCGGTCCCGGTCCCGAGGAACTCGTGCACGACCAGGCTCGGCGAGTAGCAGCGCTCCTCCGAGCCGTCCGGCCAGCGGACGTGGAAGGTCATCTCAGGCATGGACGAGTCCTCCGTTCCAGACGCGGCCGATGTCGTAGGCGTCGGGCCGCCGGTCGCGCAGGTGGAACATCCCGCCGCGCATCGCCTCGAACGTGCCGCGCACGTCGATGTCGGCGACGGCCACGCCTGCTCCGAGCAGCGTCGTCGCGAGCACGTTGCCGCCGGGATCGACGACCTTCGCGTTCCCGACGTAGCGGAGCGAGCCGAAGGTCCCCGACTGGTTCGAGGCGAGCCAGAACACCTGGTTGTCGAGGGCGCGGGCGATGTCGAACTGGTTGAACCGGTAGGTCCAGCGGTCCTCCTGCAGGTTCTCGGCGGTCGCCGTCCGAGCGGCCGGCCACGCCGAGAGCGAGGCGATGATCTCGGCCCCGTCCAGCGCCATCGACCGCGCCGCCTCGGGGAACGCCTTGTCGTAGCAGATCTGCAGTCCCACCCGGCCGACCGGCGTCTCGAAGGTGCCGTAGCCCGGGCCCGGCGAGTACGAGAGGTGCTCGCCCAGCGGCTGGTGCACCTTCCGGTAGCTGCCGTACACCTGCCCGCCGTCCAGCAGCGCGGCCGCGTTGTAGCGGGTCTCGCCGTCGTCGTCGAGCTCGCAGAAGCCGATCGCCACCACCAGGTCGCCGACGATCTCCTGCACCCGCCGCAGCTCCGGCCCGTCCAGGCGCACCGCCGGCGGGAGGGAGCGGCGGGTGGTGGCGACCGTGTCGCCGTGGTTGCCGAGCGAGGAGAGGTAGCCGCCGATCGCGGCCTCGGGGAGCACGAGGAAGCGCACCCCCCTCTCGCGGGCCTCCTCGGCCAGGGAGGCGATGAGCGCGTAGTTCTGCTCCAGGTCGCGGGTGAAGTTCGCAGCGACCGATCCGACGAGGGTCATCGCGATCGCCTACAGGTTGTAGGTGGAGTTGATGATCGCGCCCTTGCGGGCGTAGTGGATGAGCGCGTCCTGCACGTCGAGCGGGTGGCAGGGGATGCAGCCCTCGATCAGGTCCTCCTCGCGGAGGCCGTGCAGCGCCATGCCGAACCGGCAGACGAAGACGCGGTTCCCCTCCTGGACGAAGGTCTCGATGGCGTTGTTGAGGTTCTGCTCGCCGGGGAATCCGGAGTCGCCGACCGTCGGGAAGCCGCGGGTGGCCATCGCGTTGATGGTGCCGGGCCCGTAGAAGTAGAGCGCGGACTCGTAGCCCTTGCGCGCCGCGCGGGTGGCCTGGAGCACCGCGACGAAGCTGACCGAGGACTCGTGGGCGATGCCGTGCACGAGGGTCAGGTACGACTCCCCGGGCTCGGCCTGGTAGTCGGGGAAGACCTTGGTGGAGCCGTAGAGGTTGCTGCCCTTCGGGAGCGCCGGGTGGGCGATCTCGGAGCGCGACTTCTCGATGTTGGCGCTGACCTGGTCTTCGATCTCCTGGGAGACGGACATGGTTCCTCCTGGTGTCGGTCCGCCGAAGCGGCGTGCGAGTGCATGGCTCCGGCGGGATGCGCTGAGACGACGCGGGACGACGTCCGCCGGGGTGGAGCAGTGGTGCGGAGTGGAACGCGTCCAGTCAACGGCCGGGATGTTTCGGAGTGGTTTCCACCGGAAGAAGCTCCCGTGACGGCGTATCCGTAACGAGACCGCGTTCCTCCCGTCACGAGGGCGAAACACGAGGCGCCTTGACTGGGGGGTGAGACGACCGCACCGACATCCCGGCCGCCGCTGTGCGCGGCCCGTCCGGCCCGCTCCGCGGTGCCACGAAGGAGTCCTCGTGACCGATCTCCGCAGTCCCTCCCCCGCGTCCTCGCCGCCGGCAACCGGTGCGGCGCACCCGGCCGCCGGCCCGCACCCGGTCGGCGGGGCGCACTCCCCGGGCGGGGCGCACTCGACCGGGATCCGCCGCACCGGCCCCTCCGCCCTCCGCACCCGCGTCGACATCGCCCTGCAGGGCATCCGCGTCGAGGCACCGGTGCACCGCGAGGCCGGCGCCGGCCCGAGCGACGACGGGCACGTGATGCTCGGCGGCCTGGGCGCCGCGATCCCGGTGAACCCCGACAGCCCCTACGTGGTGAGCGGGAACCGCCTCCTGCTCGAGGGCGCCGACATCGGCCTGGACGTGACTCCCGTCCGCCGCCCGCGCTTCTACGATCTCGACACCGCCGACGGCGTCTCCTACGAGAAGATCGCCCGGCTGCACGGCCGTGACATCCTCGCGACCACCGTCGTCCAGACCTGCATGCGCTACGACGAGGCGGAGCGCTGCCGCTTCTGCGCGATCGAGGCCTCGCTCGAAGCCGGTGCGACCATCGCGGTCAAGACCCCGGCCCAGCTCGCCGAGGTCGCGGAGGCGGCGGTCCGCCTCGACGGCGTGCGCCAGATGGTGATGACCACCGGCACCTCCAAGGGCCGCGACCGCGGAGCGGCCCACCTCGCGCGCTGCGTCCGCGCGGTGCTCGCGGCGGTCCCCGGGCTGCCGATCCAGGTGCAGTGCGAGCCGCCCTCCGACGTCTCGGCGCTGCAGGCGCTGAAGGACGCGGGCGCCGTCTCGATCGGCATCCACGTGGAGTCGATGGACGACGCGGTGCGGCAGCGCTGGACCCCGGGCAAGGCGCGGGTCAGCCTGGACGAGTACCGCTGGGCGTGGCGCGAGGCGGTGCGGATCTTCGGCCGCAACCAGGTCTCGACCTACCTCCTGGTGGGCCTCGGCGAGGACCCGGACGAGCTGGTCACGAGCGCCCGCGAGCTGATCGGGATGGGGGTCTACCCCTTCGTGGTGCCCTTCCGTCCGCTGCGCGGGACCCTGGCGACCGAGGTCGACCACGTGCTCCCGCCGGCCGGGTCACTGCTGGAGCGGGTCAGCGCCGAGGTCGCCGCGCTCCTGATCGAGGCCGGGATGCTGAGCAGCGGCCAGAGTGCGGGCTGCGCGGCGTGCGGGGCCTGCGGCGTCCTGAAGACGGCCGGCGCCTGATGGTGGAGCTCTCGATCCTCGAGGGTGTTCGGGTCGCGCCTGCGTTCACGGTGGTGCGGGCGGAGGAGCGCGAGCTCGCCGCGCACCGGGCCCTGCGGCGCGAGGTCTTCGTCGCCGAGCAGGGGCTGTTCGCGGGCGACGACCACGACGACGACGACGACGATCCGCGCTCGGTGGTGCTCGTCGCGGTGGCGCCGGACGGCGCGGTGCTCGGCGGGGTCCGGCTCGCGCCTGTGGGCGGCGGACGCGATCTGGGCTGGTGGACCGGCAGCCGCCTGGTGGTGGCGCGCGAGGCGCGGGGCGGCTCCGGGATCGGCGCCGCCCTCGTGCGCGCGGCCTGCGCCGAGGCGGAGGCGCGCGGGGTGCTCCGCTTCGAGGCCTCGGTGCAGCTGCGCAACGAGGTGCTGTTCCGGCGGCTCGGCTGGCGGAGGATCGGCACGAGCACCGTCGCCGGAGTCGAGCACGCCCGGATGCGCTGGCCGATCGACCGGCTCGACCGGGCGGCGACCGCGGCCAAGGCGGCCCTCGGCGCCCTTCTGGCTCCGCTGGCGGCCGAGGGGGGCCTCGGTGGGGCGGGCTTCGTCGGCGACGACGGAGCACCGGTCCCGGGCAGCGACCTGATCGCCGTCTGCGACGCGATCGTCCCGTCCATGGTGGAGCGCCACCCGGAGTGGGCGGGGTGGTGCTCGGTGCTGGTCAACGTCAACGACCTCACCGCGATGGGCGCGACCGGCATCGGGCTGATGGACGCGATCGGCGCTCGCGACGCGGCCGCCGCCGCGCGCATCGTGAGCGGTCTGCGGGCCGCCTCCGCCGCCTGGGGCGTCCCCGTGCTCGGCGGGCACACCCAGCTCGGAGTGCCGGCGGCCCTGAGCGTCACCGGTCTCGGCCGTACCGCGGCGCCGGTGCCGGGCGCGGCCGCTCCGGGCGACGAGCTCTCGCTGACGGCCGACCTCGGGGGCGGCTGGCGGCCCGGCTTCGCGGGCGCCCAGTGGGACTCGACGTCGTCCCGGCGCGCGGAGGAGCTCCGGGCGATGGCCGCCTCCGTCGGACTCGCGCGGCCGAGGGCGGCGAAGGACGTGAGCATGGCCGGGCTGGTGGGGACGGTCGGCATGCTCGCCGAGGCCAGCGGAGGAGGAGCGGTGATCGACCTCGCGGCGGTCCCCGTCCCCGAGGCGGCCGGCACCGCCGACTGGCTCGGCTGCTTCCCCGGCTTCGCGATGATCACCGCCGACCGGCGGGGGGAGTCGAGGATGGGCACACCCTGGACCGCGACGGCCGCGGTGGGGAGCGTCGTCACGGAGCCGGGCGTGCGGCTGCGCTGGCCGGACGGCGAGGAGACGACGGCGATCGCCGGTGCGGTGACGGGGCTCGGCGCAGCGGGCTGACGGGCCGGGCCGGAGGCGCATCGTCCTCGGCGCGGCCGTGAGACGCAACCCCGCGCAGATCCTCGCCGAGCGGCGGAGACTGGCGGCGACCCGTTGCTCGACGGGCGCTCATCGACGGAAGGAACGACCCCATGGTGGATCTCGGAGGACTCGCGGACAAGGCGAAGAACGCCGTGAACAGCGACAAGGGCGAGGAGCTGACCGACAAGGGACTCGACAAGGCGGGCGACGCCGCCGACTCCGCGACCGGCGGGAAGTTCGCCGGCCAGGTCGACAAGGCCCAGGAGGCCGGCGACCAGCACGTCGGCAACGACTGACCGCCGGGCGGCCCTTCCGCGCTGTCGCGGAGGGCCGCCCGTCCGTCAGTCCCGGTCGCCGAGCCCGCGCAGCAGCGCCCGCACCACGGCGACGGAGCGATCGGCCGCGTCGTCGACGTGCGCCTCGAACTCGCCGGGGGCGCAGAGGTCCGAGATCCCGCGGACCGAGACGAACGGCAGCCCGTGCACGTGCGCCGTCTGCGCGAGGGCGACGGACTCCATGTCGGTGGCGAGCGCGCCGGGGAAGTCGTTCCGCACGCGGTCCACGTGGGCGCTCGAGACGAAGACGTCGCTCGAGACGATCAGGCCGCGGCGCACCGGCGGCCCCTCCAGCAGCTCGAGCTCCGCGGCGAGCGCCGCGTCGTACCCGGAGTAGCGGGCGGGCATCCCCGGAACCTGCCCGAGCGCGTAGCCGAACGCCCGCGCATCGGCGTCGGTCTGCACGTACTCGGCGCCGATCACGACCTCGCCCACGCGGACGTCGGCGCCCAGGCCGCCGGCGGTCCCCGCGCTCACCACGAGCGGCCGGGAGCCGCCCTCCCGCAGGATCGCTGCGGTGAGACCGCCGGCCGCGTTGACGAGGCCGATGCCGGTGCGGACGAGCAGCACCGCGCGGGAGTCGAGCTCGAGCTCCCACTGCAGCGCGTTGCCGACGGCGCGCGGCTCGGAGGCGCTGGACGCGGCGGCGAGGAACGGCGTGGCCTCCTCGTCCATCGCGACCAGGACGATCGCCGTGCTCACGCGGTGACCGTCTCCCACTCCGAGCGGTGCGCGAGGAACGTGCGCGCTGCCTCCTGCGCCCCCTCGAGGGAGTGGTTGGCGCCCCAGCCGCACTGGGTCTCGTTGGCGGCCGGGACCTCGTCGGCCTCGGTGATGTCCTGGAGCGTCGCCTCGACCAGGCCGAGCACCTCGGAGAGCTCGGGCTCGCCCGAGAGGAGCAGGTAGAAGCCGGTCTGGCAGCCCATCGGCGAGAAGTCGATCACGCGGTCGGAGTGGTTGCGGGACTTCTCGGCGAAAAGGTGCTCGAGCGAGTGCACGGTGGGCATCTCGAGGTGCCCGCGGTTCGGCTGGGTGAAGCGCACGTCGTACTTGACGAGGTGGTCGCCTCCGGGCAGCGTCTTCGCGTCGGCGAGGCGCACGTACGGCGCTGCGACGGTGCGGTGGTCGAGGTTGAACGACTCGACGTTCATGCGCGGCTGATCCACGGTGGTCTCCTTCGCTGGGGGTCCCTCCATTGTCCTCCGCTCCGCGGAGCGGAGGCGGACCCCGGCGGATCCGGCTGCTTCTTCTCCGGGGCTGCGCCCGGATGCGAGGACGGAACGGAGATCCCCGATCGACCGGGCGGAGGGTGGCCGGAGCGGGGCGGCCGTACGCGGGCGGGTAGCCGAGGGCCGTCGAGCCGTCGTTCGCAGTCGTCTTCCCGGTCGTCGTTCCTCCTCCTCGGCGTGCGGGGCGGCGTCCTCGGTCCACTCGACCACGGACTGGTCGGGCACGGAGAGCAAGCGTGCCGTCGCGCCCGACGCGGCGGGGACCCGGGCCCCTGAGCGGTGGAGAACGGGCCGCTCCGATCCCTGGCGAGGAGCCTCGGCCGCTCCTCAGAACAGGTCCGAGAAGCCCATCGCGACGAGGTTCGCGTGCGAGGTCCGCAGGCAGTCGAGCGCGCTCCGCCCGTAGCGCTCGTCCTGCTCGACGAGGAGATGGTCGACGCCGAGCGCGAGGCTCGTCCCGATGATCCCCGGGAAGTCGAGGTTTCCCTCCCCCACCTCGGCGAACTGCACGTTCGAGGTGAAGGCGTGCACGGACCACCCGCCGGACATGTCGGCGGGCGGCCCGACCCGGTAGTCCTTCAGGTGCACCAGGGCGACGCGCTCCCCGTACCGGCGCAGCGTCGTCACGGGATCGAGCCCGCCCCGCTGCACCCAGTGCACGTCGAGCTCGAGCCCCAGCAGCGGAGCCCGGTCGGCGACGACGTCGAGCAGGAGGCGGCCGCCGTGCCGCGCGAACTCGTGGTGGTGGTTGTGGAGCAGCAGCCGCAGCCCGTCGTCGCGGAGCCTCGCCGCGGCGGCCTGGCAGCGGTCGGCGAAGTCGAGCAGAGCGGCCGGCGAGGCCGCCGCGGAGGCGGGCAGCATGCCGATCCGGACCGTGCGCGTGCCGAGCGCGCGGGCGTCGGCGACGATCCCGGCGAGCCCGCCCTCGAGCGCGGCGCCCGGGGAGTCCCCCGGTGCCAGGCCCGCCGAGATCGCCGCGATCTCGACGCCGAGCTCGTCCCGCGCCCGCTGCAGCTCGGCCATGGTGGCCGCCGTCAGCGGGATCTGCGAGATCTCCACCGACCGGTAGCCGATCGCTCGGACCTCCCGGAGCGTCGCGAAGGCGCCCGCCGAGGCGAACGCGTCCTTCAGCATCATCGCCTGCACGCCGATCCTGGTCACGGCAGTCCTCCCGGTCGCGGTGGGGGCCGGCGTCTCCGCGGCCCGGAACGCCCTCGACGGTAGAGGCGCGCCTCCGATCTTGTCAATCGGTTGCCAATACGCGTATGGTCGTGGCACGGCGGCGCTCCTGCCCGCCGGTTCCCGACGACGAGAACGAGGCACGCACCGTGACCACCGCACCCGCGACCCCCGCACCCGCGAACCCCGCACCCTGGACCCTCTCCGGCTTCGGCGACGAGATCGACCCCGACCCGGTCGTCCAGGTCGCCGTCCTCCGAGCGCTCGGCGCGCACAGCATCGAGGTGCGCAGCGCCTGGGGCCGGAACGTCGTCGACCTCGACGACGAGCGCCTCGCCCGCCTGGCCGCCGTGCTCGAGCGCGGCGGCCAGTCCGTCTCGGCCGTCGCCTCGCCCATCGGCAAGGTCGACGTCGCCCTCGACCCCGAGCTCGAGGTGGCGCGCCTCGACCGCGTCATCCGCGCCGCGCACGCCCTCGGCACGCCGAGCATCCGCGTCTTCTCGTTCTACCGGGGCGAGGGAGTGCCGGTCGAGAGCATCCGCGACGACGTCCTGCTGCGCATGCGCAGACTCGCCGATCGAGCCGAGCGCGAGGGCGTGGTGCTGCTGCACGAGAACGAGAAGGACATCTACGGCGACGTCCCCGAGCGGATCCTCGACCTGGTCGAGTCCGTCGGCTCGCCCGCCCTGCGCCTCGCCTGGGACAACGCGAACTTCGTGCAGTGCGGGGTGCGGCCCTTCGACGACGGCTGGACGGCGCTGCGGCCCTACGTCGACTACCTGCAGGTGAAGGACGCGGTGGCCGCGACCGGCACCGTGGTGCCCGCCGGCGAGGGCGACGGCCAGCTGCGCGAGACGCTCACCGCCCTGCGCGACGACGGCTGGACGGGCGTCGCCTCGCTGGAGCCGCACCTCGCGATCACGGACGCCCTCGGCGGATTCTCCGGCCCCGAGTCGTTCGGAGTGGCCGCTCGGGCCTTCCGGGGGCTCGCCTCCTCGCTCGGGATCGACCTGCGATGACCGTCCGCGCGGCGGTGATCGGCTGCGGCGACATATCCTCCGTCCACCTCGCGGCGATCGGCACCGCACCCGGCGCGGAGCTGGTGGCGGTCTGCGACACCGACCCGGGCCGGCTCGCCGCGGCCGCCGAGAGGCACGCGGTGCCGGGCTTCCCCGAGGCGGTCCGGATGCTCGACTCCGTCCGCCCCGACGTCGTGCACGTCTGCACTCCGCACAGCACGCACGCCGCGCTGGCGGTCGCGGCCCTGGACCGCGGCGTCGCGGTGCTCCTCGAGAAGCCGCTCGCCTCCTCCGTCGCCGAGGGCGAGCAGGTGATCGCCGCGGCCGAGCGGGGCGGGGCGCGCATCGGCGTCTGCTTCCAGAACCGCTACAACCCGCCCGTGCAGCGCCTCCGCGAGCTGCTGGCGTCCGGCTCCCTGGGTGCCGTGACGGGTGCGGCCGCGACCGTGCTCTGGCACCGCACTCCCGGCTACTACCTCGACCGCCCCTGGCGCGGGATGCGGGCCGAGGGCGGCGGCGGGATGCTGATGAACCAGGCGATCCACACCGTCGACCTCCTGCAGTGGCTCCTCGGCGAGGTGGTCGCGGTGAGCGGCTCCGCCTCCACGCGCCTGCTGCCGATCGAGGTCGAGGACACCGCCGACCTGGTGCTCACCCACGCCTCCCGCGCGCGCAGCGTCCTCTACGCGACCGTGGCGAACGCGTGGGACGAGCCGGTCGAGCTCCGCCTGCGCACCGAGCGCGCCATCGTCTCGCTGCGCGGTGCCCTCACCGTGCGGCGCGACGACGGATCCGTCGAGGTCGTCCCGGACACGGAGCGCCGATCCGGCGGGCGCTCGTACTGGGGCGCCTCGCACGAGCTGCTCGTGCACGACTTCTACGCCCGCCTCGGCGAGGACGAGCCCTTCTGGATCTCGCCCCGCGAGGCGGCGAGGTCGCTCGCTATCGTCCAGGCCGCCTACGCCCCGAGCGCGCCCGCGCGGATCCCCCATTCCACCCCGAACGAAGGACTCCTCCCATGACCACCGTCCGCCTCGGCATCATCGGATTCGGCGCCCAGGGCTCCTCCTACGCCCGCTTCCTCGCCGACGGCAGGGTGCGCGACCTCGTCGTCACCGCCGTCGCCGACGTCGACCCCGCCCGGGAGGCGGCGGCCGCCGCGCTCGCGCCCGGAGCGTCCTTCCACGCCGACCACCGCTCCCTCCTCGCGAGCGGAGAGGTCGACGCCGTCGTCGTCTGCACTCCGCACTACCTCCACCCCGGGATCGGCATCGACGCTCTCGAGCACGGGCTGCACGTGCTGGTCGACAAGCCGGCGGGCGTCTACGCCGCGCAGGTGGCGGAGCTGAACGAGGCCGCCGCCGCCCGTCCCGGTCAGCGCTTCGCGATCATGTTCAACCAGCGGGCGAACCCGCTCTACCGCCGGCTCAAGGAGGTCGTCGACGAGGGCGGGATCGGCCGGATCCTGCGCTCGAACTGGATCATCACGACCTGGTGGCGGCCGCAGGCCTACTTCGACCAGAGCGCGTGGCGCGCGACCTGGGGAGGCGAGGGCGGAGGCGTCCTGGTCAACCAGGCGCCCCACCAGCTCGACCTGTGGCAGTGGCTGTGCGGAGTGCCGGAGTCGGTGGTCGCGAAGGCCGGCTACGGGCGGTGCCGCGACATCGCAGTGGAGGACGAGGTGACGGTGCTCGCCGACTTCGGCGGGGGCACGACCGGCGTGCTGGTCACCACGACGCACGACCCGATCGGCACCGACCGCCTCGAGATCATCGGCGACCGCGGCCGGATCGTCGTCGACGACTCCCGGGTCGCGACGATCACCCGGCTGAACGCCCCCGAGCGCGAGGTCAGCGCCGCCCTCAGCGCCGAGGACGTGGGCCTCCTGCTCGGCGGTCGCTACGACACCGCGGGCCTCTCCACGACGGAGCGGATCGAGTCGGCGTCGGTCTGGGGCGAGCAGCACACGGCCGTCCTGCAGGACTTCGCGGACAGCATCCTGCACGGCACGCCGCTGCTCGCACCCGGGGCGGAGGGGATCCTCGGGGTCCGGCTCGCCAACGCCATCCACTACTCGAGCTGGACGGGACGCGAGGTACCGCTCGACCTCGACGAGGGCGTGTTCCTGGCGGCGCTCAACGAGCGCATCCGCGAGGAGGGGGCGTTCCCGGAGCGGAGCTGACGGGGCGGAGCCGTGCGGACCCGCGCTGGACGGGGCCGGAGCGGTGGGCGGCAGGCCGGCGACGGCGGCCTGCCGGAGCGCGGGCTCCCCGATCCGGCCCGACCCGGACGCGAGCGACGGGCCGGGCGGGCTTCTCGGCCCTGTGGCAGCATGGGCGGCGGACGGCGCCCCGTCCGCCGCCGTGCCCCTCGAGAGAAGACCGCGATCGTGCCCAGCGAAGACGCGCCCACCGGCCCCTCCGCCGCGAGACGCCGCGGCCGCTCCGCGACGACGATCTACGACGTCGCCCGACTCGCCGGCGTCGCCCCCTCCACCGTCTCGCGCGGGCTGAGCACGCCCGGACGGCTGAACGCCGCGACCGAGCAGCGGATCCGCGCCGCCGCCAAGGAGCTGGGCTACCGGCTCAACCCGATGGCGCGCGCACTGCCGACGGGCCGCACCTCGACCCTCGGGCTGCTGGTGGCCGACATCACCAACCCGGCCTTCTTCCCCGCCGTGCGCGGAGCGGAGCGGGCGGCGTCGCACCGCGGCTTCACGATGATCCTCGCCGAGTCGCAGGAGTCCGGGGAGCGCGAGGCCGAGGCGGCCGACCGCATCGCCGCCTCCACCGACGGGCTCGTCCTCGTCAGCACCCGCCTCAGCGACGAGGAGATCATCGCGCTGGCCGGGCGCATCCCCGTCGTCGTCCTCAACCGCGTGGTCCCCGGCGTCGCGGGGATCGTGCCCGATCTCGCCCCCGGGATCGACGCCGCGCTCGACCACCTCGCGGCCCTCGGCCACCGCTCCCTCGCCTTCATCGCCGGTCCGCCCGACTCGTGGATGAGCGCCGCGCGATGGGAGCTCCTCCTCGACCGCGCTCCGCAGCGGGGCATGACGGTCGTCGAGATCGGGCCGGGCGTCTCGACCCTCGAGGGCGGGAGGAGCGCGCTCGCGAGGGTGACCGCCTCCGGCGTCGGCGCGGTGATCGCCTACAACGACCTGGTCGCCATCGGACTGATGCGCGCGGCTCAGGAGTCGGGCGTCGCGATCCCGGAGCAGCTCAGCATCATCGGCTTCGACGACATCTTCGGGAGCGACTTCACCTCGCCGCCGCTGTCGACCATCAGCGCACCGCTGGGCCGGATGGGCGAGCGGGCGGTCCGCCGGGTGCTCGGCGACGAGGAGCCTCCGGAGCGGGCCGACGACCTGCCGACGGAGTTCGTCCCGCGCGCCTCGACGGGACCCCGCCGCGACTCCTGACCCCGGTCCGCGCCCCGGCGCGCCAACCGGTGCGACAGCCTTGGCAATCGGTTGACACTCCTTCGCACCCATACTTGGATGGCCCCGTGCCGACGAAGCTGCTGAACGATCCCGACCGACTCCTGCCGATCGACCCGACGACCCGGGCGATCGCCCGCGACCTCCACGCGAGCGTCGCCGACCTGCCGATCCTCTCCCCGCACGGGCACGTGGATCCGCGCCTCCTGCTCGAGGACCGCCCGTTCGCCGACGCGGCCGAGCTCTTCCTCCGGCACGACCACTACGTCACCCGTCTGCTCCACTCCGCCGGGATCGACCTCGGCGATCTCGGCATCCCCGGAGGCGAGCGCCTCGCCGGCCCGGAGGAGGTGTGGCGCACGTTCTGCGCGCACTGGCGGATCTTCGCGGGAACCGCCTCGGGCTACTGGCTCCAGTCGATCCTCGCCGAGCAGTTCGGCATCACCGAGCAGCCCGACGCCTCCACCGCCGACGCCCTCTTCGCGGCGATCGGGGCCCGGCTGGCGTCCGACGCCTTCCGCCCGCGGGCGCTCTTCGAGCGGTTCGGGATCGAGGTGCTGGCGACGACCGACGATCCGCTGGACGACCTGGCCGTCCATCGGGCTCTGGCGGAGGATCCGGCGTTCCCGGGCCGCGTGCTGCCGACCTTCCGCCCCGACGCCTACCTCGATCCCTCCACCCCCGGCTGGCCCGAGCGCGTCGCCGCCCTGGCCGCCGCCACCGGAACGAAGGAGTCCAGCTTCCCCGGATTCCTCGAGGCCCTCCGCGCCCGGCGCCGGTACTTCCTCGACCACGGTGCCGTCTCCGCCGACCACGGAGTGCTGGAGCCGCTGACCGTCGACCTCGACCCCGCCGAGGCGCAGTCCCTCTTCGCCCGCGCCCGCGCCGGCACGATCGACGCCGAGGGCAGCCCCGTCCTCGCCGCCCACCTGCTGCTGCAGTCCGCCCGCATGAGCGTCGACGACGGCCTGGTGATGACCGTCCACGCCGGCGTGCTGCGCAACCACGATCGGCCGACCTTCGAGCGCTTCGGCCCCGACACCGGCCACGACATCCCCGTCGCGACCCGGTTCGCCGAGCCCCTCCGCCCGCTGCTGCAGGAGCTCGGCAACGCACCGGGCTTCCACCTCGTCCTCTTCGGGATCGACGAGAGCACCCACTCGCGCGAGCTCGCTCCCCTCGCCGGCTACTACCCGTCGGTGTTCCTCGGAGCGCCGTGGTGGTTCCTCGACGCGCCCGACGCGGTGCTGCGCTTCCGCGCCGCCGTGACGGAGACCGCCGGCTTCTCTCGGAGCTCCGGCTTCATCGACGACACCCGCGCGTTCCTCTCCATCCCGGCCCGTCACGACATGGCGCGGAGGGTGGACGCGGCGTTCCTCGCGCGCCTGGTCGCCGAGGGGCGCATCGACTCCGAGACGGCGAGCGCCGTCATCCTGGACCTCGTCGACTCCCAGCCGCGGAAGGTCTTCAAGCTGTGAGCGGGCACGGCGGAGGAGGCGCGCTCGATCGCGCGTCCGCGGGCCTGCCGGCGGCTCCCGTCCGCATCGTCCACCTCGGCCTCGGCGCCTTCCACCGAGCGCACCAGGCCTGGTACACGCACGCCGTCGACGACGACCACGAGTGGGGCATCGCCGCATTCACCGGCCGGAGCCCCCGCGCGGCCGAGGAGCTCGCCGCGCAGGACGGCCTGTTCACGCTGATCGAGCGCGGACCGGAGGGCGACTCGGCGACGGTCGTGGGCAGCATCGTCGAGGCGGTCGACGGCGCGGACGTCGCGCGTCTCGTCGAGCTCGTCGCGGCTCCGGCGACGGCGATCGTCACGCTGACGATCACGGAGGCCGGGTACCGTCTCGCCGCGGACGGCGGCCCCGACCTGGACGACCCCGCCGTCCGGAGCGACCTCGCCGCCCTCCGATCGGGAGGAGCGCCGACGACCGCGCTCGGCCGCCTCCTCCTCGGCCTCACCGCCCGGCGCGACGCCGGCTCCGGCCCGCTCGCCGTCGTCCCCTGCGACAACCTCTCCGGCAACGGCCCTCTCGTGCGCCGTGGGCTGCTCCTGCTCGCCGAGCGGCTCGACCCGTCGCTCGCCGACTGGATCGACCGCACCGTCTCGTTCGTGTCGACCTCCGTCGACCGGATCACCCCGGCGACCACGGCGGCGGACCGGGAGGCGGAGGCCGAGCTCACCGGCATCAGCGACGCCGCGTCCGTCGTGACCGAGCCTTTCCGCGACTGGGTCCTCTGCGGCGGCTTCCCCGCCGGCCGGCCCGCCTGGGAGCGCGCCGGAGCCCGCTTCGTGGACGACATCGAGCCCTTCGAGCGGCGCAAGCTGCGACTCCTCAACGGCGCGCACACGCTCCTCGCCGCCACCGGCCGCCGGCGGGGCCGCGCCACCGTCGCGGAGGCGATCGCCGACCCCGCCTGCCGGAGCGCCGTCGAGGCGTTCTGGGCGGAGGCGGCGGCCGGCCTCCCCGCCGGTCTCGACGCGGACGCCTACTGCGCCGCCCTCCTCGGGCGCTTCGGCAACCCCCGGATCGAGCACCGCCTCGAGCAGATCGGCGCCGACGCGACCGCCAAGCTCCGCATCCGGATCGCGCCCGTGCTCCTCGCCGAGCGCGCGGGCGGACACGACGGAGCCGCCTCCCTCCGTGCCGCCGCCGACTGGATCGCGCTGCTGCTCCAGGGCGACCGCCTGCCCGACGCGCAGCGCCCCGCCCTCGACCGCGCCCTCGGCTCCGCCCGGCCCGTCGAGGCACTGCTGCGGCTCGTCGACCCGCGCCTCGCCGACGACCCGGCCCTCGTCGCCGCGGTCGCCGCTCAGGCGGCCTAGACCTCCACCCCGCCCCTCCGCGCGGCGCCTTCCGGCGCCGTCGGCAACCGATTGCCACCCTCGCACCGTCTCGATGCGGCGCGGATCCCCGACGGGTCCGCGCCCGGGTAAAGGAGCCCGCATGATCCCCCGCACCACCGCGCCCGGAGCGCCCGCCGCTGAGAAGCTCTCGAAGCTGAGCATCGTGGGCTACGGCGCCGGCGACACGGCGAACAACCTCGCCTTCACCACCGCCACGATGTTCCTGCTCGTCTACTACACCGACGTCGCCGGGATCTCCGCGGCCGCGGCGGGCACGCTGCTGCTCGTCGTGCGGATCTTCGACGCGTTCGCCGACGTCTTCGCCGGCCGGGTCGTGGACCGCACCTACAGCAGGCGCTTCGGCAAGTTCCGGCCCTTCCTGATGTTCGGGTCGGTCCCGCTCCTGCTGCTCTCGGCCGCGACCTTCTCCGTCCCGCAGATCGGCGAGAGCGGAACCCTGCTCTACGCCTACCTGAGCTATGCCGCGCTCGGCCTCGCCTACAGCCTCGTCAACATCCCCTACGGCTCGCTCGCCGGAGCGATGACGCAGGTCGGCACCGAGCGCGCGAAGCTCGCCAGCGCCCGCGCCATCGGCGGCGCGATCGTGGGGGCCGGGCTCGGCACCTTCATGGCCCCGCTGGTCGTCCCCGGCGCCGATCTGCAGTCGCTCTTCTCGATCGTCACGCTGAGCTTCGTCGTCGTCGGCTCCGCGCTCTACCTCTTCACGATCCTGACCGCGAAGGAGCGCGTCCAGCGCGACGTCGCGCACGTCACGTTCCGTCAGAGCATGACGACCCTCCGCTCCAACCGGCCGCTGCTCTTCCTCTGCCTCAGCTCGTTCCTGTTCCTCACCGGGACGCTCGCGCTCCAGACCGTGCAGCTCTACTACCTGCGCGACGTGCTCGGATCGGTCCAGCTCTACGCCGCGATGTCGCTGATCCAGCTCGCCCTGACCTTCGGACTGGCCGCCCTCGTCCCGACGATCGTGCGGCGGTTCGGCAAGCGCAACGCCTACATGGCCGGAGTCGGGGTCCTGATCAGCGGCGGAACGGTCGTCTTCCTCGCCCCGGGCGACGCGGTGGCGGTCGGCTTCGGCGGACTGGTCCTCGCCTACGTCGGCATCCAGCTCGTCAACATGCTCGTCTGGGCGATCGAGGCCGACACCGTCGAGTACGGGGAGTGGAAGACCGGCATCCGCTCCGAGGGCACGATCTACGCCCTGTTCTCCTTCACCCGCAAGACCGGCCAGGCGGTCGGAGGCGCCCTCGCCGCGTACGCGCTGGCCTGGGGCGGCTACGTGGCCGGCGCCGCGGAGCAGAGCGAGCACGCCGAGTGGGGCATCCGCGCCGCCGCCGGCCTCATCCCGGCCGTCGCGGCCCTGCTCGCGGTGCTGATCATGGCGTTCTACCCGCTGACCGACCGCCGGCACGCGCAGATCGTCGCCGAGATCGCCGAGCGCCGCGAGAGCACGGGTCAGGCCGCGCCCGTGGCGCCCGGCCTCTCGACCGCCGCGTTCTCGATGGACCGCGCTCCCGGCCGGAACCCCTGACCCGATCCCCCACCACGAAAGGCATCCCATGAAGATCGACAAGGCCGAGGTCGTCGTCACCAGTCCCGACCGCAACTTCGTCACCCTCAAGCTCACGACCGACGACGGGCTGACCGGCCTCGGCGACGCGACCCTCAACGGCCGCGAGCTCGCCGTGGTCTCCTATCTCGCCGACCACGTCGTGCCGCTGCTCCTCGGCCGCGACGCCTCGCGCATCGAGGACACCTGGCAGTTCCTCTACCGGTCGTCCTACTGGCGCCGCGGGCCGGTCACGATGGCGGCGATCGCGGCGGTCGACACCGCCCTCTGGGACATCAAGGGCAAGGCCGCGGGCATGCCGCTCTACCAGCTGCTCGGAGGCGCATCCCGCACCGGCCTGCTCGCCTACGGCCACGCGTCCGGGCGGACGGACGCGGAGCTGTTCGACAGCATCCGCGAGCACCAGGAGCAGGGGTACCGCGCGATCCGCGTGCAGACCGCGGTGCCGGGACTGACCTCGATCTACGGCATAGCCTCCAACGCCGTCCTCGAGGGCAACGCCGGCGTGCGCTACGACCACGAGCCGGCGCAGCGCGGCGGCCTGCCGACCGAGGAGGACTGGGACACCCGCGCCTACCTGCGCCACGTCCCCCGCGTCTTCGAGGCCGTCCGCAACGAGTTCGGGCCGGGGCTCCCCCTCCTCCACGACGGCCACCACCGGATGACGCCGATCCAGGCCGCGGCCCTCGGCAAGTCCCTCGAGCCGTACGACCTCTTCTGGCTCGAGGACTGCACGCCCGCCGAGAACCAGGAGGCCCTCCGCCTCGTCCGGCAGCACACCACCACGCCCCTGGCGATCGGCGAGGTCTTCAACACCGTCTGGGACTACCAGCTCCTCATCCGCGAGCAGCTGATCGACTACATCCGGAGCGCGGTCACGCACACCGGAGGCGTCTCCCACCTCCGGAGGATCCTCGACCACGCCGCGCAGTACCAGATCAAGTCCGGGATGCACGGACCCACCGACGTCTCCCCGGTGGGAATGGCGGCCGCGATGCACCTGGGCCTGGCGATCCACAACTTCGGGATCCAGGAGTACATGAAGCACGGCGAGCGGACCGACAGCGTCTTCCAGCAGTCGTTCACCTGGAGCGAGGGACGGCTGCACCCGGGCGACGCCCCCGGTCTGGGCGTGGAGCTCGACGTCGACGCCGCCGGGAAGTACCCCTACGTGCGCGCGTACCTGCCCTTCAACCGCCTCGCCGACGGCACCGTCCACGACTGGTGACCTGCCCGGCGATCCCGGCCCGTCGAGGGAGCCACGGCCAGCGGGCCCCCTCGACGGTCCGGGGTTCCCCCGCTGAGCAGAGGCCGGTCAGGGCACGAAGCGGTAGCCCATGCCGGCCTCGGTCAGCAGGTGCCGCGGATGCGCGGGGTCGGGCTCGAGCTTCTTGCGCAGCTGCGCGAGGTAGAGGCGCAGGTAGCCGGTGTCGGTGACGTGCGCGGGGCCCCAGATCTCGGCCAGCAGCGAGCGACGGGTGACCAGCTTGCCGGCGTTGCGGATGAGGATCTCGAGCACCTGCCACTCCGTCGGAGTCAGCCGCACGGAGACGCCGTCCCGCGTCGCGCTCTTGGCCACCAGGTCCACGGTGACCTCGCCGATCACGACCAGCGGCTCGCCGTCGGCCGGCTGCACCCGCCGAGAGAGGGCTCGGATGCGCGCGAGCACCTCGTCCATCGAGAACGGCTTGGTGACGTAGTCGTCCGCGCCGGCGTCGAGCGCGCCCACCTTGTCGGCCGCGCCCGTCCGCCCCGACACCACCAGGATCGGCGCGCTCGTCCAGCCGCGCAGTCCGTGGATGACCTCGACCCCGTCGAGCCGGGGCATGCCGAGGTCGATCATGTAGAGGTCCGGATGCTCGTCCACCGCGCGGTTGATCGCCTCGGTGCCGTCGCCGGCCGTCACCACGTCGTATCCGCGGGCGGTGAGCGTGATGCGCAGGGCGCGCAGGATCTGCGGGTCGTCGTCGGCGATCAGGATCTTCATGCGGCTCCTCCGGAGTCCTCGTGCGGGGCGGCGCCCGACCCGCCGTCGTGCGGAGCGGCAGGAGCGACGTGAGCCGCAGGAGCAGCGGCAGCAGTCTCCTTCGCCAGCGGCAGCGTCACCACCATCGTCAGCCCGCCCCCCGGAGTGTCCTCCGTCTCGAGCGTGCCGCCCATCCCCTCCGTGAACCCCTTCGAGAGCGCGAGGCCGAGGCCCAGGCCCGTCAGGTTGTCGTCGTCGCCGAGTCGCTGGAACGGCACGAAGATCTCGGCGCGGCGCTCCTCGGGCACCCCGGGGCCGTGGTCGACGATCCGCAGCTGCGCGCTCCCGCCGAAGGCGCTGGCGGCCACGCGCACCCGGGTGCCGGACGGCGCGTAGCGGACGGCGTTCGCGAGCAGGTTGACCACGACGCGCTGCAGCAGCACCGCGTCGGCGAGCAGCGCCGGGCCCTCGGGATCGAGGTCGAGGTCGACCTCGCCGGGACCGAGACCGAGCTCGTCGAGCGCGGGGAGCACCACGTCGGCGGCGTCGAGCGGAGCGAGCGCCACCGCGAGCGCCCCCGCCTCCAGCCGCGTCACGTCGAGCAGGTCGGTGACCAGCGCGGCGAGCACGGTGAGGCTCTCGTCGGCGGTGGCGAGCAGCTCCTCCCGGTCGCGCTCGCTCCAGACCACCTCGGGCGAGCGCAGTCCGCTGACGGCCGCGGTGGCCGCGGCGAGGGGCCGGCGCAGGTCGTGGCTGACGGCCGAGAGCAGGGCGCTGCGCACCCGGTCGGTCTCGGCCAGCGGAGCGAGGGAGCTGGCCGTCTCGCTGAGAGCCGCGTTCTCGAGCACCGAGTCCAGCTGGGCGGCGACGACCTGGAGCAGTCGCCGCTCACTCCCCTCCAGCTCGCGGCCGTGCAGCTCGAGCACCGCGCCCTCGCCCACCGCGATGCGTGCGGGATCGCCCTCCGGCTGCGGCTCGCCGTCGGCCGCGACGAGCTCGCCGCCGCGCAGCAGCCGCACGCCGGTCAGCCCGAACGCCTCGCGCGAGCGCTCGAGGATCGCCTGCAGCGCCCCCTGCCCGCGGATCACGCCACCGGCGATCGTCGCCAGCAGCTCCGACTCCGCCCCCGACCGCTTGGCGGCCCGCGCCCGCCGGGCCGCGCGGTCGACCACGGCGCTGACGAGCGCCGCGTTGAGCACGTAGAGCACCAGCGCCAGCGCGTGCAGAGGCTCGTCGACGGTGATCGTGTAGAGCGGATCGACGAAGAAGAAGTCGAGGGTCAGCCCCGAGAGCACGGCCGCGAAGAGGGCCGGCCAGAGCCCGCCGACCAGCGCGACCACCACCACCAGCAGCTGGTACGAGAGCACGTCGCTCGTGATCGACTCGTCGCTGCGGAGGCTCGAGAGCAGCCAGGTCACCAGCGGGCCGCCCACGAGGGCGAGTGCCAGTCCCAGGAGGCGGCGCCGCAGCGTCAGGGCGCCGTCGAGCCTCGGCAGCACCGCGGTGCGCCCGGCGGCGGAGTGGCTGACGATGTGCACGTCGATGTTGCCGGACTCGCGGATCACCGTCGACGCCGTGCCGGGCGTCAGCGCCGAGGCGAGACGGCCCCGCCTGCTCACGCCGATCACCAGCTGCGTCGCGTTCACCGAGCGGGCGAACTCGACCAGCGTGCGCGGCACGTCCTCGCCGACCACCTGGTGGTAGCTGCCGCCGAGCTTCTCGACCAGCACCCGCTGCGCCTCGAGCACGTGCGGCCGGGGAGTGCGGAGGCCGTCGGGGGTCACCACGTGCACGGCGAGCAGGTCGCCCCCGGAGGCGCGGGCCGCGATCCGCGCGCCGCGCCGCAGCAGGGTCTCCCCCTCCGGCCCGCCGGTGAGGGTCACGACCACGCGCTCGCGCGCCTCCCAGGTGCTGTCGATGCCGTGCTCGACGCGGTAGTCGCGCAGCGCGCTGTCGACCTCGTCGGCGAGCCAGAGCAGCGCGAGCTCGCGCAGGGCGGTCAGGTTGCCGAGCCGGAAGTAGTTGGACAGCGCCGCGTCGATGCGCTCGGGCGGGTAGACCCGGCCGTCGGCGAGGCGGTCGCGCAGCGCCTGGGGCGCCAGGTCGACGACCTCGATCTGGTCGGCGGCGCGGAGGACCGCGTCCGGGATCGTCTCGCGCTGCGGCGCTCCGGTGATCGCGTGCACGACGTCGTTGAGCGACTCGATGTGCTGGATGTTCACGGTCGAGAAGACGGTGATGCCGGCGTCGAGGAGCGTCCTGACGTCCTCCCAGCGCTTCTCGTGCCGGGAGCCGGGGGCGTTGGTGTGCGCGAGCTCGTCGACCAGCGCGACGTCGGGCCGGCGGGCGAGCACCGCGTCGAGGTCCATCTCGTCGAGCAGCACACCGCGGTGCTCGACGGCCCTCCTCGGCACGACCTCCAGCCCCTCGACCATCGCGGCGGTGGCGGAGCGGCCGTGCGTCTCGACCACGGCCACCACGACGTCGCGGCCCTCGGCGGCGAGCCGGCGGCCCTCCTCGAGCATCGTGTAGGTCTTGCCCACTCCGGGCGCGGCTCCGAGGAGCACGCGCAGGCGGCCCTTCGTCATGCTCCCGGCCTCCCCTCGTGCTCGCGGCTCCGGGGCGTCCCGGGCTCGCGGGACCGGCGTCGATCCGCTCGATCGGACGGTCCCGACGAGCCGATCGCGATTCTACGAGCCGGAGGCGCCACCGGAGCGGTCACAGCCGCGCGAGAGCGGCGTTGAGCTCGAGCACGTCCACCGTCGGCTCGCCGAGGTACCCGAGCTCGCGGCCCGCGGTGTGCTCGTCGACCAGCGCGCGCACGGCGCTCACGTCGAGCCCGCGGGCGGCGGCGACGCGGGGCGCCTGCAGCTGCGCGTAGGCGGGGCTGATCGCGGGGTCGAGCCCCGAGGCGGAGGCGGTCAGCGCATCGGCCGGAACCGCGGCCGGGTCGACGCCCTCGAAGGCCGCGATCGCGGCCCGGCGCTCCTCGACGGACGCGACCAGGTCGGCGTTCTCGGGGCCGAGGTTGCTGCCGGTCGAGGCCGCAGCGTCGTAGCCCGCGGCGGAGGGACGCGACTGGAACCACTCCGGCAGGGGCGCTCCGTCGGCGTCCGTGAACGACTGGCCGATCAGCGACGAGCCGATCACCGCGCCGTCCTGGCGCAGCAGCGAGCCGTTCGCCTGGGCGGGCAGGGCGAGCTGCCCGATCCCGAGCACGGCGAGCGGGTACGCCGCTCCCAGCAGCACGGTGAGCACGATCATCGCGCGCAGCGCGACACCGTAGGGACGGAACATGGTCTCTTCTCTCTGTCTTCGGTGGTCGGGACGGGCGGGTCAGAAGCCGGGGATCGCGGCGACGATCAGGTCGACGAGCTTGATCCCGAGGAACGGAGCGATCACTCCGCCCAGCCCGTAGACCAGGAGGTTGCGGCTGAGGATGCGCGAGGCGGCGACCGGGCGGTACGCCACTCCCCGCAGCGCGAGCGGGATCAGCACGACGATCACCAGCGCGTTGAACACGATCGCCGAGAGGATCGCCGAGGCCGGCGAGTGCAGCTGCATCACGTTCAGCACCGCGAGCCCGGGGAAGACCCCCGCGAACATCGCCGGGATGATCGCAAAGTACTTCGCCACGTCGTTCGCGGTCGAGAACGTGGTGAGCGCGCCGCGGGTGATCAGCAGCTGCTTGCCGATCCGCACGATGTCGATGAGCTTGGTGGGGTCGGAGTCGAGGTCGACCATGTTGCCCGCCTCCTTCGCCGCCGAGGTGCCGGTGTTCATCGCCACGCCCACGTCGGCCTGCGCGAGGGCCGGGGCGTCGTTGGTGCCGTCGCCGGTCATCGCGACCAGCGCGCCGCCCTCCTGCTCGCGCCGGATCAGGGCGAGCTTGTCCTCGGGGGTCGCCTCGGCGAGGTAGTCGTCGACTCCCGCCTCCGCCGCGATCGCCTTCGCGGTCAGCGGGTTGTCGCCCGTGATCATCACGGTGCGGATGCCCATCGCGCGCAGCTCCGAGAAGCGCTCGGCGAGCCCGTCCTTCACCACGTCCTTCAGGTGCACGACGCCGAGCAGCCGGGCGCCGTGGGCGTCCTTCACCGCGACGACCAGGGGCGTGCCGCCGCTCTCCGAGACGCCGTCGACGAGCACCGTGAGGCGCGCCGCGACCGCGGACGGCAGCGGCCCCTCCTCCTCCACCCAGGCGCGCACGGCCGAGCCGGCGCCCTTGCGGATGGAGGAGCCGTCGGGGAGGTCGAGCCCGCTCATCCGGGTCTGCGCGGTGAACGGCACCACGGCGGCCTGAGCGGGCTCGACGGCGGGGCGGCCCGAGTCGCCCGCGAGGTCGACGATCGACTTCCCCTCGGGCGTCGGGTCGCTGAGCGAGGAGGAGGCGGCTGCGTCGACGAGGGCGGCCTGCGCCACTCCGTCGAGGGGGAGGAACGCCACCGCGCGGCGGTTGCCGTAGGTGATCGTCCCCGTCTTGTCGAGCAGGAGCGTCGTGACGTCGCCCGCCGCCTCCACGGCCCGGCCGGACATCGCGAGCACGTTGCGCTGCACGAGCCGGTCCATGCCGGCGATGCCGATGGCCGAGAGGAGGGCGCCGATGGTGGTCGGGATGAGGCAGACGAGCAGCGCGACCAGCACCGGGACGCTCACGGAGGCTCCCGCGAACGAGGCGATCGGGTTCAGGGTCAGCACGACCACGACGAACACGATCGAGAGGCTCGCCAGGAGGATGTCGAGCGCGATCTCGTTCGGCGTCTTCTGCCGCGACGCGCCCTCGACCAGGCCGATCATCCGGTCGACGAAGGTCTCGCCCGGCCGCGAGGTGATGCGCACCACGATCCGGTCCGAGAGCACTCGCGTGCCGCCCGTCACCGCGCTGCGGTCGCCCCCGCTCTCGCGGACGACCGGTGCCGACTCGCCCGTGATCGCCGACTCGTCGATGGAGGCGATGCCCCAGACGATGTCGCCGTCGCCGGGGACGAGGTCGCCCGCCTCCGCCACGACCACGTCGCCCAGCTGCAGCTCGGCCGAGGAGACCTCGACCAGGCGGGCCGACAGGGCGGAGGGTTCCCCTGGGTCGTAGTCCGTCACGCGCCGGGCCGGAGTGCTGGTGCGGGTGGCGCGCAGGCTCTCGGCCTGGGCCTTGCCGCGGCCCTCGGCCACCGACTCCGCGAGGTTCGCGAACACCACGGTGAGCCAGAGCCAGATCGCGATGCCGCCCGTGAAGGTGACGGGCACCGTCGATCCGCCCGACTCCTCCGGCCCCCCGAGGAACGGCTCGGCGATCGCCAGCACCGTGGTCAGCACGGCGCCGACCTCGACGATGAACATCACGGGGTTGCGCCACATCAGGCGCGGATCGAGCTTGCGCAGCGCTCCGGGGAGGGCGGCGGCGAGCTGGCGCGGCCCGAGGGAGGCGCGGGTGGGGCGCGCGGGTTCCGCGGGGGCCTCGGTCAGTGCAGTGGTCATCGGAGTCGCAGTCCTTCCGCCAGGGGGCCCAGCGCGAGTACGGGGAAGTAGGTGAGCGCGGTCACGACGACCGTGACGCCCACGAGGAGGCCGACGAACTGCGGCCGGTGGGTGGGCAGCGTGCCGGCGCTGGAGGGCACCGGC
The DNA here is from genome assembly GCF_002930845.1 of Rathayibacter sp. AY1A7. Lineage (NCBI taxonomy): Bacteria > Bacillati > Actinomycetota > Actinomycetes > Micrococcales > Microbacteriaceae > Rathayibacter > Rathayibacter sp. AY1A7. The sequence goes on from NZ_PSTL01000003.1 coordinate 43,341, forward strand.
GACTGCGCCGCGAGCGAGCCGGCCAGGGCGAGCACCAGCAGGATCGGGAGGAAGCGGCCGAGGAGCATCGCGACGCCGAGCGCCGTGTTGAGCCAGGGCGTGTTCGCCGTCAGCCCCGCGAACGCCGAGCCGTTGTTGTTGGACGCGGAGGTGAAGGCGTAGAGCACCTCCGAGAGCCCGTGCAGCCCGGGGTTCAGGATCGACGTGCTCTCCACGTCCACCCGCACCGCCGGGATCGCGAAGCTCAGGGCCGTGCCGGCCAGCACGAGCGTCGGCGTCACGAGGATGTAGAGGCTCGCGAGCTTGATCTCGCGCGGGCCGAGCTTCTTGCCCAGGTACTCGGGCGTCCGGCCGACCAGCAGCCCGCCGACGAACACGGCCAGCACCGCGAGCACGAGCATCCCGTAGAGGCCCGAGCCGACGCCGCCGGGGGCGACCTCGCCGAGCATCATGTTGAGCATCGGCAGCATGCCGCCGAGCGCGGTGAAGGAGTCGTGCATCGCGTTGACGGCGCCGGTCGAGGTGAGCGTCGAGGCGGTCGCGTAGAGGGCGGAGCCGGCGATGCCGAAGCGCGTCTCCTTGCCCTCCATCGCGGCTCCGGCGGCCTGCGCCGCGGATCCTCCGCCCGCCGCCTCCAGCGCGGTGAGGGCCGCGAGCGACACGACGAAGATCGTCGCCATCGCCGCGAGGATCGCGCGGCCCTGCCGCACGTCGCCGACCATCCGGCCGAAGGTGCGCGGCAGCGAGAACGGGATCGCGAGGATCAGCACGATCTGCAGCAGCGACACCCACGCCGAGGGGTTCTCGAACGGATGCGCGGAGTTGGCGTTGAAGTAGCCGCCGCCGTTGGTGCCGAGCAGCTTGATCGCCTCCTGCGAGGCCACCGCGCCGCCCGGGATGCTCTGCTCGCCGCCGGTGAGCGTGGTCACCGTCAGCGGGCCGTTCAGGTTCTGGATCACGCCGCCCGCGATCATCACGACCGCCGCCACCACCGCGAGGGGCAGCAGGAGGCGCAGCGTGCCGCGCACGAGGTCGACCCAGAAGTTGCCGAGCGTTCCGGAGGAGCGGCGCGCGAATCCGCGGATCAGCGCCACCGCCACGGCCAGGCCCACGGCCGCCGAGACGAAGTTCTGCACGGCGAGGCCGCCGAGCTGCACCGCGAAGCCGAGGGTCGCCTCCGGGGAGTAGGACTGCCAGTTGGTGTTGGTGACGAACGAGACGGCGGTGTTGAACGCCAGCCCCTCCGGCACCGCGGGCAGCCCGAGGGAGCCGGGCAGGACCGCCTGGAGGCGCTGCATCCCGTAGAGCAGGAGCACGCCGACGAGCGAGAAGGCCAGCACGGCCCGGAGGTAGGCGCGCCAGCTCTGCTCGCCCGCGGAGTCGACGCCGATGAGGCGGTAGACGCCGCGCTCGAGGGCGAGGTCGCGCGTCGAGGTGTAGACGCGGAACATGTGGTCGCCGAGGGGGCGGTGGAGGAGGGCGACGGCCAGGCCGACGGTCGCGACCTGGAGGACGGCGAGGAGCGGATCCATCAGAAGCGCTCCGGTCGGATCAGGGCCGCGACGAGGTAGACGACGGCGGCGAGCGCCAGCACGGCCGCGAGGGCGTCGAAGACGATCACCGGCCCGCCTCCTTCTCGCGGGTCCCGCGGGTCGCCGAGGGGGGCGGTCCGCCCAGCCGCTCGACCCCCTTCGCGGCGAGAGCGATGAGCGAGAAGAGGGCGAGCACGCCGAGGAGGTAGGCGAGGTCGAGCACGGAGGACTCCATCCGGGGAGCGGACGACGCCCGGGACCGGACGCCTGCCGGGAAGCGGCACAGGAAGCGATGCAACACCTCGCGGGGGCCCCTCGGAGCGGTCCTCACGGTTCCCCTACGGCCCGGCCCGGAGTCCTCGCGTTTCCCTCACGCGGACGGCGGCGGGCGCCCGGCGGAGGGGCGCGAGCCGGGCGGGAGCCGGGCGGGAGCCGAGCGGTGAGAGCGTTCTCTCCCAGCAACGGCGGGGGTCGACGTCCCGAAGATCACATTTCGGCATCGCCTGGACAAATTCGCCGCCCGCGCTTTACTCCCCCCGATCGAAGGAATATGTTCTCTCCGTGGACAAAGCCCCTCGGGGCTCTCCCGCCCTCCCGGGCGACGACACGACGACGTGCGCCACACGTGCACGCCTCTTGTCGTCCTCTCCCTCGGACACTGCTTTCAGAGAGGAATGCACTCCATGAAGTTCTCCCGCGGCATCACCACGCTGGCCGCCGCCGGCATCATCTCCCTCGGCCTCGCGGCCTGTTCCGCGAGCCCCGCCAACTCCGGAGGCGCCGCTGCCGGCGCCGGCGCGGAAGGCGACTGCACCGTCGGCATCTCGATGCCCACGCGCAGCCTCGAGCGCTGGATCAACGACGGCGAAGGCCTCCAGTCGCAGCTCGAGGGCGACGGCTGCACCGTCGACCTCCAGTACGCCGACAACAAGACCGATCAGCAGATCTCGCAGATCCAGAACCAGATCGCCGGCGGCTCCAAGATCCTGGTCATCGCCGCGATCGACGGCGAGGCGCTCGCGCCCGTCCTCGCCGAGGCGAAGAAGCAGAACGCCACCGTCATCGCCTACGACCGTCTCATCAACGGCACCGCGGACGTCGACTACTACGCGACCTTCGACAACTACAAGGTCGGCCAGCTCCAGGGCCAGTACATCGAGTCGACCCTCGACCTGAAGAACGCCGCGGGCCCCTTCACCCTCGAGCCCTTCGCCGGCAGCCCCGACGACAACAACGCGAAGTTCTTCTTCTCCGGCGCGTGGGACGTCCTGCAGCCCTACATCGAGAGCGGCAAGCTCACCGTCCCCTCGGGCAAGTCGCCCGCGTCGGACGACGACTGGGCCTCGATCGGCATCCAGGGCTGGGCCTCCGACAAGGCGCAGTCCGAGATGGACAACCGCCTCTCGTCGTTCTACACCGGAGGCCAGAAGGTCGACGTCGTGCTCTCCCCCAACGACAGCCTGGCCATCGGCATCGAGGCCTCGCTGAAGTCGGCCGGCTACACCCCCGGCGCCGACTACCCGGTCATCACCGGCCAGGACGCCGACAAGGCCAACGTCAAGGCGATCCTCGCCGACGAGCAGTCCATGACGGTCTGGAAGGACACCCGCACCCTCGGCGACCGCGTCTTCCAGATGGTGCAGTCGATCGTCGCGGGCGAGGAGCCCGAGGTCAACGACACCGAGACCTACGACAACGGCGAGAAGGTCGTCCCGTCCTACCTGCTGGAGCCGCAGGTCGTCACGAAGGACGACGTCCAGTCGGTCCTCGTCGACTCCGGCTTCCTCAAGGCCGGCGACGTCGGACTCTGATCCGTCGGGCGGGGGCGGGGAGGAGCGATCCTCCCCGCCCCCGCCTCCCCGTCCGCACACCACTCCCCCCCAACGAAGTGAGGCCCTGTTGGCCAGTCCCATCCTCATCATGCGCGACATCGTCAAGGAGTTCGGCGGCGGCGTCCGCGCCCTCGACGGCGTCTCGCTCTCGGTCCAGCCCGGCGAGGTCCACGCCATCTGCGGCGAGAACGGCGCCGGCAAGTCGACCCTGATGAAAGTCCTCTCCGGCGTGTACCCGTACGGCAGCTTCGAGGGCACCATCGAGTTCGAGGGCGAGGAGGCGCAGTACCGGTCGATCAACGACAGCGAGGCCGACGGCATCGTGATCATCCACCAGGAGCTCGCCCTCAGCCCCTACCTCTCCATCGCCGAGAACATCTTCCTCGGCAACGAGAAGTCGACCCGCGGCGTCATCAACTGGAACGCGACCAACGCGGAGGCGGCCAAGCTGCTCGCCCGCGTCGGCCTCGCCGAGAGCCCCGCGACCAAGATCCTCGAGCTCGGCGTCGGCAAGCAGCAGCTCGTCGAGATCGCCAAGGCCCTCGCCAAGGAGGTGAAGCTCCTCATCCTCGACGAGCCCACCGCCGCCCTCAACGACGAGGACAGCGACCACCTGCTCGGCCTGATCGACCAGCTCCGCAAGCAGGGCATCACCTGCATCATCATCAGCCACAAGCTGAAGGAGATCCGCGCCATCGCGGACACCGTCACGATCATCCGCGACGGCCGCACCATCGAGAGCTTCCCGATGGCCGGCGAGGAGGCGTCCGAGAGCCGGATCATCCGCGCGATGGTCGGACGCGACCTCAACAGCATGTTCCCGCCGCGCGACCCGCAGATCGGCGAGGAGAAGCTGCGCGTCGAGAACTGGACGGTCCACCACCCGGTCGACATCAACCGCGTGGTCGTCGACGACGCCTCCTTCACCGTCCGCGCCGGCGAGATCGTCGGCTTCGCGGGCCTGATGGGTGCCGGACGCACCGAGCTCGCGATGAGCATCTTCGGGAGGAGCTACGGCACCGGCATCTCCGGCCGCGTCTACAAGGACGGCAAGGAGATCCAGACCCGCACCGTCGACGAGGCGATCCGCAACGGCCTCGCCTACGCGACCGAGGACCGCAAGCGCTACGGGCTCAACCTCATCGGCGACATCACCGTCAACGTCTCGGCCGCCGCGCTCTCGCGCCTGGCCCGGCTCGGCGTGATCGACAAGCACCGCGAGTACAAGGTCGCCGACTCGTACCGATCGAAGATGAACATCAAGGCGCCGACCGTCTCGGCCGTCACGGGGAAGCTCTCCGGCGGCAACCAGCAGAAGGTCGTCCTCTCGAAGTGGATCTTCTCCGGTCCCGACGTGCTGATCCTCGACGAGCCCACCCGCGGCATCGACGTGGGAGCCAAGTACGAGATCTACGGGATCATCAACGAGCTCGCGGCCCAGGGCAAGGCGGTCGTCGTCATCTCGTCCGAGCTGCCCGAGCTGATCGGCCTCGCCGACCGCATCTACACCATCTCCGAGGGACGGATCACGGGCGAGATCGATCGCGCCGACGCCACCCAGGAGCACCTCATGCACTACATGACCGCCGGAAAGGAACAGGCCCGATGAGCGCCACGACCACCACAGCGCCGGCGGACACGCCCGCCAACACGCCCTCCACCCCGCCCAAGCGCTCGCGCCGGCTGAACATCAACCTCCGGCAGTACGGCATCCTCGCCGCGCTGGCCATCATCATCCTGCTCTTCCAGGTGCTGACCGGCGGGCGCCTGCTCCTGCCCGGCAACGTCAACAACCTGATCCAGCAGAACGCCTACGTGCTGATCCTCGCGATCGGCATGGTGATGGTCATCATCGCCGGCCACATCGACCTCTCGGTCGGCTCGGTCGTGGCGATGGTCGGCGCCATCTCGGCGATCGCGATGAACAACTGGGGCCTGCCCTGGTGGGCGGCCGTCGTCGTCGCCCTGGTCACCGGCGCCGCCGTCGGAGCATGGCAGGGCTTCTGGGTCGCCTTCGTCGGCATACCGGCGTTCATCGTGACCCTCGCTGGCATGCTGATCTTCCGCGGCTTCACCCTCGTCCTCCTCACCGGCGGAACGATCAACGGCCTCCCCACCGAGTTCACCGCGATCGGCGCCGGCTGGCTGCCGGGCGTCCTCGGCGGCATCGCCGGGCGCGACGCGCTCACCCTGGTCCTCGGCCTGATCGTCTGCGTCGTCCTCGTGGCCCAGCAGCTCCGCAGCCGCGCGACCCTCCGCCGCCTCGAGCTGCCCCGCGAGCCCATCGGCTCGCTGGTCGCGAAGTCGGCCATCGCCGTCATCGCGATCATGGCCCTCTCCTGGCTGCTCGCCGGCTACAGCGGAACCCCGATCATCCTGATCGTGCTCGCCGTGCTGATCCTCGCCTACAGCTTCGTGCTCGGCCGGACGGTCTTCGGCCGCCACATCTACGCGATGGGCGGCAACCTGTTCGCCGCGATGATGTCCGGCGTCAAGACGAAGTGGGTCAACTTCTTCATCTTCGTCAACATGGGCGCACTGGCCGGAGTCGCGGGCATCGTCAGCACCGCCCGCGCCGGCGGTGCGGTCGCCTCGGCCGGACAGAACTACGAGCTGGACGCGATCGCCGCGGTCTTCATCGGCGGCGCCGCCGTCCAGGGAGGCGTGGGCACCGTCGTCGGAGCCGTCATCGGCGGACTCGTGATGGGAGTGCTCAACATGGGCCTGTCCATCCTCTCGGTCGACGCGGCCTGGCAGATGGCGATCAAGGGCTTCGTGCTCCTGCTCGCGGTGGCGTTCGACATCTTCAACAAGCGCCGCGCCGGCGGCCGCTAGGCGAACGCCGGGCGCCGCCCAGCGGCGCTCCTCGTCCTTCTCTTCTACAGTTCTCGGGCGCGGCTTCTCCTCGGGGGAGCCGCGCCCGAGTGCATCCGAGACCCGTCGGGGTCCAGCGACAGGCAGGCGATCATGGCAGGAGCAGTCGGAGCCTCCAGCAACGCGCTGCTGCGCCGCACGAACCTCGCGAGCCTCGCGACCCTGGTGCACCGCTCCGGTCCCACCAGCCGCGCCGAGCTCGGCCGCCTCACCGGGCTGAACCGCTCCGCCGTCGCGAACCTCGTCGGCGAGCTGAGCGAGCTCGGCTGGGTGGCGGAGGAGACCACCGCGCCCGACGGCCGCATCGGCCGCCCCAGCGCCACCGTCGTCCCCGGCGACCGGTTCGCGGCCGTGGGCGTCCACCTCGACACCGACGCGATCATCGTCGGCCTCGTCGGGCTGCACGGCGAGCTGCTCCGCCGCGTCCGCTTCGACACCCCCAAGCCCGCGAGCCCGGCCACGGTGGTCCGCGTCGTCACCGGCATCGTCGAGGGCTTCCGCTCCGAGCGGGAGTCGCTGCGCACGCTGGTCGGCGCGGGCGTCGCCGTCCCCGGCCTCGTCCAGGCCGACTCCGGCTTCGTCCACCGCGCCCCGCACCTGGGCTGGCGCGACGTCGACCTCGCCACCCAGTTGAGCCGCGCCCTCGACCTCCCGGTCGCCGTCGGCAACGACGCGACCCTCGGCGCCATCGGCGAGTCCCTCTTCGGAGCCGCGCACGGCGTGGCCGACGTGGTCTACGTCACCGGCGGCGCGGGCGGCATCGGCGGAGGGGTCATCATCGGCGGCGTCCCGCTCCAGGGCTCCTCGGGGTTCGCGGCCGAGCTGGGCCACACCCTCGTCGCCACGAACGGCCGCCTCTGCGGCTGCGGCCGGCGCGGCTGCCTCGAGGCCGAGGTCCGGATGCGCTCCCTCCTCGACGTGCTCGGCGCCCGCGTCCTCGACCAGGACGAGCTCGACATCGCCCTGGGCACCTCCCGCGACCCCGCCGTCCTCGGCGAGGTCGCCCGCCAGGTCGACCTGCTCTCGGAGGGCCTGTCCACCTACATCAACCTCTTCAACCCCACCGCGGTCGTGCTGGGCGGCTTCCTCGGCTCGCTGCTCACCGTCGACCGCGAGCGCCTCGCCGCCCGAGTCTCGGCCCGGGCCCTGAGCGACCTCGCGCGCGGCGTGCGGATCGAGCGCGCGGCCCTGCGCTCGAGGCTGGAACTCGTCGGCGCCGCGGAGCTACCCTGGCGGCGGGCGCTGGCGGATCCCGCCGCCGTCACCGGGGGCGCACAGCCGCCGGGTGGGAGCAGCAGCCGCGAGGACGCTCTGGGCGCCCGGGCCTGACCCCGGCACTCGAGTGCCGGCACCGCGTCGAGGAGGACGAGCATGGCCGACTGGAACGACACGATCATCGAGGAGTTCCGCGCGAACGGCGGGACCGTGACCACGGGCGGCTTCGGGAGGAGCCTCGTGCTGGTGCACCATCGCGGCGCCCGCTCCGGTGAGGAGCGCGTGACTCCGCTGATGGCGCTGCACCCCTCCGACGACGTCTGGCTGCTCGCCGCGTCCGCCGCCGGTGCGCCGAAGCACCCCGCCTGGTTCCACAACACGATCGCCCACCCGGACCTGGCGATCGAGACCCCCGACGACGGCACCGTCGACGTCCGGGCGCGCGTCCTCGCCGGGGAGGAGCGCGACGCCGGCTGGGCCCGCTTCACGACCACCTCCGCCGGCTTCCTCGACTACGAGAAGCGCACCACCCGCACCATCCCCGTCGTGGAGCTCACCCGCCGCTGACCGCCGCTCGTCAGCGCAGCGGCACGGGCACCGTGTCCGGCGTGCTCCAGCTCAGCGCGATCCGCTCGCGGAAGCCGCCGCTGCGCAGCTCCGCCTCGAGCGCGTCGATCACCACGGGGAGCAGCGCGCGCCGCTCGATCAGCAGGTCGAGCACGAGCCGGTCGCCCGACGTCAGCAGCACCGGGCCCGATCCGGGCAGCACCGCGATCCACTGGCACTCCCCCACCTGCACGCTCCGGTGCCGGCGGAGGCGTCGGAGCAGCTCGGGCAGCGCCCGCGGATCGAGGGCGGACACGTCGGCACGGAGGGCGATCACTACGCGAGCGTGCCCGCGCCGGACGACCTTCCGCCGACCTCCCGGTGAACACCGCGCCTCCGCGGGACGCCGTCCGCGAGAACGACACGACAGGAGCCCGCCCCGCGGCGCACCGCACCCGGGAACGGGAGAAGCCCCCGACCGGACATCCGATCGGGGGCTTCTCCTCTGGTTCTCTCGAACCCGGTTCTCACGAACTTCGGTTCTCATGAACTCTGGTGCGCGAGGGGGGAGTTGAACCCCCACGCCCTTTCGGGCACACGGACCTGAACCGTGCGCGTCTGCCTATTCCGCCACTCGCGCTCACCAGCGGCACCGAAGCACCGACGAGAAATTGTAGCATCCCCCGGCCTCCGAGCCGAACCGGCACCCGCCGCCCGGGCGGTCGCTCCCCCGGGAGCCGCCACCGGGCCGCCCCGGTGAGAGCGCGCACACGGCACTCCGGCCGCGAAACCACCGCGGAGGATCGCGCATCCAGACCATCCCAGTAACATGCCCGTAGCCGTGCGCGGCGCAGACCAAGAAGAGGAAGCGGCGACGGGCGCGCAGACATCTCGATCCGTGCGCGACCGCCGAGAAGGCGAAGAACCGGAAGATCGGAAGACTGTGGGCATACTGGACAACTTCGAGAAGGGACTCGAGCGCGTCGTCAACGGCGCGTTCGCGCGGACCTTCAAGTCGGGTCTGCAGCCGGTCGAGCTCGCCTCCGCCCTCCGCCGGGAGCTCGACACCACCGCCGCCGTGGTCAGCCGCGACCGCATCCTCGTCCCCAACAGCCTCGTCCTGCGGATGTCCGCGACCGACCTCGACCGGATGCAGCGCCTCGGCGCCACCCTGATCGACGAGCTCACCACCGTGGCCACCGAGCACGCCACCAAGCAGGGCTTCCGCTTCCCCGGCCCGATCGACATCTCCCTCGCCGTCGATCCGGCGCTCAGCGACGGCATGGTCGAGGTCGACTCCCGCAGCGTGAAGGGCACCGTCGCCTACACGCCCGTCCTCGACATCGACGGCCGGCGCCACCCGATCACGAAGGCGCGCACCGTCATCGGCCGCGGCAGCGACGCCGACATCACCGTCGACGACTCGGGCACGTCCCGCAAGCACGTCGAGATCCTCTGGGACGGCTCCCGCGCCCAGGTGCACGACCTCGGGTCCACGAACGGCTCCAAGCTCGACGGCCGGCCCGTCACGCAGGCGCCCCTGGCCCCCGAGCAGACCATCACGATCGGGCGCACCTCGATCGTCTACCGCGTCGTGCAGGGCTCCGCGCCCGCACGCACCGACCGCCCGTCGTCCGGCAGGGCAGCCGGACGCGGCTCCGAGGGATTCTGGGACGACCGGCTATGAGCGAGCTCACTCTCTTCCTCCTGCGCATCGCGTTCCTCGCGCTGCTGTGGTTCTTCGTGTTCGGCATCGTCTACGCGCTGCGCTCCGACCTGTTCGGGCAGCGCGTGCGCAAGCTGCCGCCCGGCGCGCAGGCCGCGTCCCCCGAGGCCCCGTTCGTGACGGCGGCCCAGCCCGTGGTCGCCGCGGCCGCCCCGGCTCCCGCGCCCGCGCAGCCCGCCTCCCCGTCGGCCCCCTCGGCCCGGAGGAGCCGCGAGGCCGCCGCCGAGCGCGCCGAGCAGGGAGGTACCGCCACGGTCCACACGGCGCAGCGCCTCGTGATCACCTCGGGCCCCAAGCGGGGCACCGAGCTCGAGCTGACCGGCGACCCGCTGACGATCGGCCGCTCCGCGGAGTCGACGCTGGTCATCCGCGACGACTACACCTCGACCCACCACGCGCGCCTTCTCCTCTGGAACGACGAGTGGATGATCCAGGACCTCGACTCCACCAACGGCACCTTCCTCGACGGCCGCCGTGTCGGCGCGCCCACCAAGGTGCCGCTGGACACGCCCGTGAAGGTCGGCACCACCACCTTCGAACTGCGGCGGTCGTAGCGCGTGGCCCCCACTCCGGAGAGCGGCTCCGGCCACGGCGCGGTGCGCGAGAGCGCCGCCGTCTCGCACGTCGGCAGGATCCGCTCGAACAACCAGGACTCCGGCTACGCGGGCCGGCAGCTCTTCGTCGTCGCCGACGGCATGGGCGGTCACGCGGGCGGCGACGTCGCCTCCTCCATCGCGATCAAGCGCATCGCGGAGGCGGACCGCGTCTACGCCTCCACCTACGAGGCCGAGGACGAGCTCAAGCGCACCCTGCTGGCGGCCAACACCCTGCTGGCCGACGCCGTGGTCGACCACCCCGAGCTCACCGGCATGGGCACCACCGTCAGCGCGATCGCCCGCGTCGGCGAGTCGGTGGCGATCGCGCACATCGGCGACTCCCGCATCTACGTCCTCCGCGACGGCCGGCTCGAGCAGGTCACGACCGACCACACCTTCGTGCAGCGCCTCGTCGACTCCGGCCGCATCACGGAGGAGGAGGCGATGACGCATCCGCGCCGCTCCGTCCTGATGCGGGTGCTCGGCGATGTGCACACCAACCCCGAGATCGACACGCTCACGCTCGAGACCGAGCCGCACGACCGCTGGCTGATCTGCTCCGACGGCCTCTCCGGCGTCGTCCCGCACGACGAGATCCTCAAGGAGCTCAGCCGCGACGAGACCGCGCAGCAGGTGGCCGACCGCCTGATCCGCGACAGCCTCTCGCACGGCGCCCCGGACAACGTCACCGTCGTCGTCCTCGACATCCCCGGGGCGGGCGACACCGCGCGCATCCTCGCCCCCGTGGAGGAGCCGGTGGTCGTCGGATCAGCCGCCGCGCCCACGCCCTTCAGCACCGACGACTCGCAGAACCGCGTCCGGATCCCCGGCCTCCGCCTGCACACCCGGGCTCCCGCCGCGCAGGGCCCCACCCACTTCGAGCCCGCGTCCGAGGACTACCTCGACGAGCTGATCGAGGAGGACCGCCGCCGGCACCTGCGCCGCCGCATCACCTGGCTCGTCGGCCTGTCCCTCGTGCTCATCATCGGATTCCTCGGGATCCTCTTCGCCTACGACTGGACGCAGTCGCGCTTCTACGTCGGCACCGACGGGGACACCGTGATCATCTACCAGGGCATCCAGCAGTCGGTCGGCCCGCTCTCGCTCTCGGAGGTGAAGGAGGACACGGGCATCCCGCTCGACTCCCTCCGCGCCTACGACGTCGAGCAGCTGGAGCAGACGATCAGCGCCGACTCCTACGCCGGCGCGGTCGACATCGTCGAGCGCCTCACGGACGCGAACGGAGCACCATGACGGACGCCGCCACGGCCACCGCCCGCCCCGCCCCCGAGCGGCAGGGCTTCTTCCGCCAGAAGCTGCGCAATCTCGAGCTCCTGCTCCTGATCGGCGCATGCCTCATCGACGCCGGCGCGATCGTGCTCGTGCAGCTCGGCGCCCTCGGCTCGATCGACACCACGCTGGTCTCGCTGGGCGCCGGCCTCTCGGCGCTCGTGCTCGCCGTGCACGTCGTGCTGCGCTTCGCGGCCCCGGCGGCCGACCCCTTCCTCCTCCCGATCGCCACCGTGCTGAACGGACTGGGGGTCGCCGAGATCTACCGGATCGACATCGCCGACGGCGCGACCGGCTGGGAGTCGGTGGCGGTGCGGCAGATCTTCTGGAGCGCCCTGGCCGTCGTGGCGGCGATCGTGGTGCTGCTGGTCATCCGCAACCACCGCGTGCTGTTCCGCTACACCTACGTCGCCGGGTTCGCGGCGATCGTGCTGCTCCTGCTGCCGCTCCTGCCCTTCATCGGCCGCGAGGTCAGCGGCGCGCGCGTGTGGATCGGGATCGGCGACGTGGCGAGCTTCCAGCCCGGCGAGATCGCCAAGATCGCCCTCGCGGTCTTCTTCGCCGGCTACCTCGTGCGCAACCGCGACTCCCTCTCGATGGTGGGCCGCACCGTCCTCGGGATGCGCTTCCCGCGCCTGCGCGACCTCGGCCCGATCCTGGTGGTCTGGGCGGTCACGATGGGCGTCATCGTCTTCCAGCGCGACCTGGGGACGGCGCTGCTCTACTTCGGCCTGTTCCTGGTCATGCTCTACGTCGCGACCGGCCGCACCAGCTGGGTCCTCATCGGCGTCGGCCTGTTCCTCGGCGGCGCGCTGCTGGCGAGCCAGACGCTCGACTACGTGGGCAACCGCTTCGCCAACTGGCTCGAGCCCTTCAGCGCCGAGCGCTACGGGGCGGATCCGGGCGGCAGCTACCAGCTCGTGCAGGGCCTCTTCGGCCTCGCGCACGGCGGGCTGCTCGGCACGGGCCTCGGCCAGGGGATGCCGGATCTCACGCCGGTCCCGCAGTCCGACTACATCATCGCCAGCCTCGGCGAGGAGCTGGGCCTCGCCGGGCTCTTCGCGATCTTCGGCCTCTACCTCCTGCTGGTCTCGCGCGGGTTCCGCATCGGCTTCGCCGGGCAGGACGACTTCGGGCGCCTCCTGGGAGTCGGCCTCTCGTTCGTGATCGCCCTGCAGTGCTTCATCGTCATCGGAGGCGTCACCCGCGTCATCCCGCTGACCGGCCTGACCACGCCGTTCCTCGCCGCCGGCGGCTCCTCCCTCGTGGCGAACTGGATGATCGTGGCGGTGCTGCTGCGCCTGTCCGACACAGTCCGCAGTCAGCCTCGTCTGGTGGTGTGATCCGTCGATGAACCGAGAACTCAAACGGGTGAGCCTCGTCGTGCTGACGATGTTCGTGGCCCTCTTCCTCTCCACCACCACCATCCAGGTGATCCAGGCCGACTCCCTCGACGAGGACGGCCGCAACACGCGGACCCTCTACGAGAGCTTCTCGACCGAGCGCGGTGCGATCCTCGCCGGCGGTCAGCCGATCGCCTCATCGACGCCGTCGGACGACCTCTACAAGTTCCAGCGGCAGTACGCGAACGGCCCGCTCTACTCCGCCGTGACCGGCTACTTCACCCTGAACCAGGGCACCACCGGCATCGAGCGCACGCTCAACGACTACCTCTCGGGCACCTCGAACTCGCAGTTCTTCGACGAGATCAACAACCTCGTCACGGGCCAGGACCCGAAGGGCGCGTCGGTCGAGCTCTCGATCGACCCGGTCGCCCAGCAGGCCGCCTTCGACGCGCTCGGCGACTACACGGGGGCCGTCGTCGTGACCGAGCCGGCCACCGGCCGCATCCTCGCGATGGTCTCGAAGCCCACCTTCGACCCCACCGCGCTGGCCTCCCACGACACCGACGACGTCCTCGCCGCCTACCGGGCGCTGAACGACGACTCCTCCGAGCCCCTCGTGAACCGCGCCATCGGCGGCTCGCTCAACCCGCCCGGCTCCGTCTTCAAGCTCGTCGTGGCCTCGGCCGCCCTCGAGTCCGGCCGCTTCACCGCCGACTCGAGCTTCCCCAACGTCGAGTCGTACACGCTGCCCGGCTCCTCGTCGCAGGTGATCAACTCCGGAGGCGGTCTCTGCGGCTCCGGAGAGACGGTCACGCTGGCCACCGCCGTCTCGCTCTCCTGCAACGTCCCGATGGCCGAGATGGGCGTGCAGCTGGGAGCGGACGCGATCCGCTCGCAGGCCGAGAAGTTCGGCTTCGACACCGAGCTCGAGATCCCGATGTCGGTCGAGGCGAGCATCTACCCGACGAAGACGGACGACGCCCAGACGGCCCTCACCGCCTTCGGGCAGTGGGAGGTGCGCGCGACGCCGCTGCAGATCGCCATGGTCTCCGCGGCGATCGCGAACGGCGGCGAGGTGATGCAGCCGAACCTGGTCGACTCGATCCGCTCGCAGGACCTCAGCGTGCTGCAGCAGTTCCAGGAGAAGTCGCTCGGCCGGGCGGTGAGCACGCAGACCGCGGACGCCGTCAAGGCGATGATGGTCGCCAGCGTCCAGGGCGGCGCGGCGACGAATGCAACAATAGGGGGCGTCACTGTGGCCGGTAAGACCGGCACCGCCGAGAACGGCGGGGACGACCCGTACACCCTCTGGTTCACCGGCTTCGCGCCTGCGGACGACCCGCAGTACGCCATCACCGTGCTCGTGGAGAACGGTGGAGGGCTCGGCCAGACCGGGTACGGCAACCTGATCGCCGCACCCATCGGACAACAGGTACTAGAGGCGGTGCTGAACAAATGAGACCCACGACAGGCCTCACCTTCGGAGGACGCTACGAGCTGCAGTCCCGGATCGCCATCGGCGGCATGGGAGAGGTGTGGCAGGCGACCGATCTGGTCATCGGCCGCACCATCGCGATCAAGATCCTGAAGGACGAGTACCTCGGCGACCCCGGCTTCCTCGAGCGCTTCCGCGCCGAGGCCCGCCACGCGGCGCTGGTCAACCACGAGGGCATCGCCAACGTCTACGACTACGGCGAGGAGGACGGCTCGGCCTACCTGGTCATGGAGCTCGTCCCCGGCGAGGCGCTCTCGACCGTCCTCGAGCGCGAGCGCGTCCTCTCGACCGACAAGGTCCTCGACATCGTCGCGCAGACCGCGCTCGCCCTGCACGCCGCGCACGCCGCGGGCCTCGTGCACCGCGATGTGAAGCCGGGCAACCTGCTCATCACGCCGGACGGCCGCGTCAAGATCACCGACTTCGGCATCGCGCGCATCGCCGACCAGGTCCCGCTGACGGCGACCGGGCAGGTCATGGGCACGGTCCAGTACCTGTCCCCGGAGCAGGCGAGCGGCCAGCCCGCCTCCCCCGCCACCGACATCTACTCGCTGGGCATCGTCGCGTACGAGTGCCTGGCCGGGCGCCGCCCCTTCACGGGCGAGTCGCAGGTCGCCATCGCGATGGCGCAGATCAACGACACCCCGCCGGAGCTGCCGGTCACGGTCGCGGAGCCGGTGCGCAACCTCGTCTACTCCTGCATCGCCAAGAAGCCGGCCGACCGCCCCGCCACCGCCGCGCACCTCGCGCGGGCGGCCCAGGCGCTGCGCTCGGGCGACGTGCGCGGAGCGGCGCTGGCCGTCCCCGCGGTCCTCAGCGACCTGCCCGCGACGCAGGCGACCACGGTCCTCCCCTCCAACCAGGGCGCGACGCAGGCGACCACGGTGCTCCCCTCCGGCGCGCCCGCGGCCGCGGCCGCCGCTCCGTTCGTGCCGATCGAGGAGCCGCTCGAGCCGGCCGAGGAGCCGCGTCGCCGCAGCCCCTGGACCTGGCCGCTGATCGCCCTCATCGTGATCCTCGCCGTCGTCATCGCGGGCACGATCTTCGCCCTGACGACCGGCGGGAGCAGCGACCCGGCCGCCTCCCCCACCGCGACGACCAGCACGGCCCCGTCGCCGACGCCGTCCGAGACTCCGAGTCCCACGCCGACGCCGACCTCGAACACGGTTGTCATCGACAAGGCCGACTACGTCGGGCGCTCCTTCGACGACGTCGAGACCGAGCTCGAGGCCCTGGGCATGGGCGTCCGCCGCGCGGACGGCCCGAGCGCCCCCACCGCCGAGCAGGTCGGACTCGTCGAGGACGTGAACCCCACCGCGAACGTGGTGAAGGGCACGACCATCGAGGTCTCCGTCTTCACCGAGGTCGCGACCCCGGACGCACCGACCGCCGTGCCGACCGTCACCCCCGCCGCCTCCAGCGTCGAGGCGGGCGCGACGTTCAACGTCACCTGGAGCAACTACAACCAGTGCCCGAGCGGAACCTCCGTGAGCGGTTACCGGGTGACCGCGACCGGTGAGGGCGCGAGCGTGACGAGCACCAACCCGTCGAACTCGACGACCGCGACGATCCAGGCCGGCACCATGGCGGGCACGATCGACGTCACGTACACCGTGCTCTGCGGCGAGTCGGAGTCGGCGGCCTCGCCCACCCTCTCCGTCACCGTCGAGGAACCGGCTCCGACCCCGGCGCCGACCCCCACCTCGAAGGCCACCTCGACGCCCACCCCCTCCGAGTAGCGGTGGCGCGCCGGGCCGGGGCACCGCTCCGGCCCGGCGCCTCGCGGCCGTCGCGTCGCGCCCCGCCCGGAACACCAGGGGCCCATAGGTACACTTGCCGTGGCTCCTCGGGGCCGCACCACACGGAAGTACAGGGCGGGAGCGTGCGCGTGACGGATGAGGGTCGCCTGATCGCGGGACGGTACCAGGTCGGGCCCCGGCTCGGCCGCGGCGGGATGTCCGAGGTGTACCTCGGCACCGACACCCGGCTCGGCCGCACCGTCGCCATCAAGGAGCTGAAGCTCTCCCTCTCCTCCGACTCCGCCTTCCGCCTGCGGTTCCGCCAGGAGGCGCAGTCCGCGTCGCGCATGTCGCACCCCACGATCGTCCGGGTCTTCGACGCGGGCGAGGAGGTCTCGCTCGACGACAACGGCGCCGAGTCGCGTCGGCCCTTCATCGTCATGGAGCACATCGAGGGCCGCCTCCTCAAGGACCTGATCGCCGAGGGCCCCCTCGACGTGGACGAGGCCGTCCGCATCACGGAGGGCATCCTCACCGCCCTCGAGTACTCGCACCGCGCAGGCGTCGTCCACCGCGACATCAAGCCCGGCAACATCATGCTGACCCCGTCGGGCCAGGTGAAGGTGATGGACTTCGGGATCGCCCGCGCCGTCTCCGACTCCGCCGCCACGGTCGCTCAGACCACGGCGATCCTCGGCACCGCGGCCTACTTCTCCCCCGAGCAGGCGAAGGGCGAGCAGGTCGACGCCCGCAGCGACCTCTACTCCGCCGGCATCGTGCTCTTCGAGCTCCTCACCGGCCGTGCGCCCTTCCGCGGCGACACCCCGGTGGCCGTCGCCTACCAGCACGTCAGCGAGACGCCGCCGGCGCCGAGCTCCATCAACCCGGCCGTCACGCCGGCGCTCGACGCGGTCGTCGCCCGAGCACTCTCCAAGGACCGCTACGAGCGCTTCCAGGGAGCTGCGGAGTTCCGCGACGACCTGCGCGACGCCGCCGCCGGACGCCTCCCCGACCACCGCCCGATCGACGAGCTGACCACCTCGCTCTTCGCGGCCCGCAGCCAGGGCGGAGTCAACGACTCCGAGCTCGCCCTCCGCCAGCTGGCCGAGGACAACTCGATCGTCCGCACCCAGCGCCGCCCGCCGGTCCTCTGGATCTGGTCCTCGATCGTCGTGCTGGCCGTGATCGTCGCCGCACTCGTGATCTGGGTGCTGACGCTCCAGCCCGCGTCGACCCTCCCGTCGCAGTCGCGCGAGGTCCCCACCCTCACCGAGACCACCTACGACAGCGCCCAGTCGACCCTGACCGAGCTCGACCTCGTGCCGAGCCAGGTCGCGGAGTACAGCTCGACCGTCCCCGAGGGCGAGGTGATCCGCACGGATCCGGGCTCGGGCACGATCGTCGCGCCCGAGACGGTCATCCGCATCGTCGTGTCCCAGGGTCCGCAGCCCGTCGCCGTGCCGGACACCGTCGGGCAGAGCCTCGCCGAGGCCATCGACGCGCTCACCGCCGTCGGCTTCGTCGAGGGCTCCCAGACCCGCGAGAACTCGCCGACCGTCCCGGGCGACGTCGTACTCGCCGCCTCTCCCGGAGCGGGCCAGCAGGTCGCCCCGGGCACGCCGGTCGACCTCACGGTCTCCTCCGGCCAGGTCACGCTCCCCGACCTCGTCGGGACATCCCTCAGCAGCGCGCTGGCCACCCTCGCCTCCGAGAAGCTGCAGCTCGTGGGGGTCGAGGTCCCGGACGAGACCTGCGACGCGACCCGGGCGAACCCGCCCATCACGACCCAGTCCCTGGCTCCGGGTGACGTCCCGCAGGGATCGACCGTCCAGCTCGGATACTGCGCGGGCTGACCCGGCCTGCAGCCCGCGGCGGCTGCGGCGTCGGCCGACGCTGCCCGGTGGAGGCCGGGCCGCTGCTCTGCGCGTCGAGAAGGGCTCGTCCGGACGTTGCTCGTCGGGTTCGATGCTCCACGGCGCCGACGGCCCCGAGGTGAACCGCTACGCCCGGCGCGCGTCGGCGAGCGGGGGCTGGAGCCGCACGACCTCGCCGGCTGCCGATCCGTCCGCGGGGCGTGCGATTCTGCCGCGGATGTCGCTCGGGGTGAGCCCCTCGCGGCGCTTGAGCGCACGGCGGAGGTGGTCCGCCGAGGAGAATCCGGACGCGGCGGCGATCGCCTCGAGCGGGACCTCCCGCGGGCGGCGGCGCAGGAGCTCCACGGCGCTGGCGACCCGGGAACGCTCGATCTCGCTCGCGACCGTGGTGCCCGCGTCCTCGAAGAGCCGCTGGAGGGAGCGGGTGGACACGTTGACCGCGTCGGCCACCGCCTCCGGGGTGCAGCGCGGCGTTCGGTGCGTTCGGTCGATGACCGTGCGCGCGCGCCCGAGCGTGGCGGCGCGCACGCTCGTGGTGCCGGGCTGCGAGCTCGCCGCCGCGAGGAACGCGCTGGTGAGGAGCTGCTTGACCACGTGGGCGAAGCCGGTGACCTCGCCCTCGCCGGGCAGCCCCGTCCCGGACTCCGCCGCGAGGGCGAAGGCGGTCGTGAAGGCGTATGCGGCGCGGGTGGACCGGGCGTCGGGATCGAGCGCGTAGACCGGGGCCGACGTGTCGAAGCCGTAGCGGCGCATCTCGTCGGCGCGCAGTGAGAGGTGGAGGATCGTGGCCGGAGTCGTCGACTCGGTCGTGAACGTCGTCGTCCCCTGCTGGTACGAGATCGAGCCCGGACGCAGCAGCACCGTTCGGTCCGGGGCGACCATGCGCACGAAGCCGTCGATGAGGAAGCTGAAGGTGAGGAAGGATGTGTCGTCGGCCGGCCACGTCCCGCGGAGGACGCGCAACGGCGAGACCGTCATCAGCACGACGCTCAGATCGGCGGTGCCGAATCCCGAACCGGTGATGCTCGGAACGGTGCCGGGTTTGACGACGATGCGCGGACCGAGATTCTCGAGTTCTCGGATTCCCGAGAAAGCCCAGGAGATCGATGCGACCATCTGGTCCCCCCGGACTTCTCTTGTGGCGCCGACCCCCTGTCGACGCCCTCTGATTATGCAGGGAAAAGGGGCCGCATCCTCCGCCGGGAGCCCGTCAAATCCCGCCACCTGATCGGGGGGTGCGCAAGGGGGTGGACAAGGTCGCGCTCATACCCTGTCCGGGCGGACTCCTCGGCGCACGACCAGTTAGCCGTCACATGGCGGTTTTCTGCGTGAGAACGCGCTCAGGGCTTCATCCCCGTTCGGGGGACGACCGACACTGATCATTCTCAGCGCTCTCGATTCGATAAGCAGCCCGATAAGCCCGGCGAAATCCGCCTCATCGAGCCGAGATCGAGAGTCCGGGCGTGTCGTCTGCCGATACGGACGACCCGATCGACGTCACCTCGCGCAGCCAGTTCTCGAGAAGGCGCCGCCCGCCCTCGGTGAGGACCGACTCCGGATGGAACTGCACGCCCACGAGCGGAGCACTCCGGTGCCGGACGGCCATGACCACTCCCTCCGGTGTCCGCGCCGTCACCCGCAGCTCCTCGGGAAGGCTCTCGGCGTCGACCGCGAGCGAGTGGTACCGCATCGCGGCGAATCCGGAGGGCAGGCCGTCGAAGAGCGGATCTCCGTCGTGGAGGACCGCGGACGTCCGGCCGTGCAGCAGCTCCGGCGCCTCCGCGACGCGGGCGCCGAGAGCATGGGCGAGCACCTGGTGGCCGAGGCAGACTCCGAGCAGCGGCCGCCCGGTCGCCTCCGCCCGCTGCACGAGCGCCGTCGACGCGGGGACGTCCTCAGGACGGCCCGGCCCGGGAGAGACCAGGACCCCGTCCGCCTCCTCCGCGCGAGCCAGGAGCGCCGTGGTCCCGAGGTCGTCGCCCTCGACCACGTCGACCTCGGCACCGAGCTCGCGGAGATACGAGACGAGCGTGAAGACGAAGCTGTCGTGGTGGTCGACGACCAGGATCCGCGGGGCCGCGCCGCCGGTCACGAGCCGACGGTCACGTTCCGGTCGAGCACGAGCGACTGCACCCAGGGGAACACCCACTCGTCGAGCGCGGCGAGGACCGCCGCGACGAGGACGAGGACGATCAGGAGCCGGACCCACCACGGCCCGGGCAGAAGCCGCCACAGCGCTGCGTACACGGTCAGCCCTCCTGAGCCAGCGAGGCGGCGATCTCGGCGGGGGCGCCCGCGGACCGCGGCTGGAACGAGTCGAAGACGCCGTACGCGATGATCCGCTCGGCCGTCGAGTAGAGCGGGTTGCAGCTCGTCAGCGTGATCAGGCGATCGGTCGGAGCCGCGTCCGGAGTCCACGGAACCGGGTCGATCACCTGGACGTCGGAGGGCTGGACGTACTCGAGATTGCGGAAGCGGTAGGTGTACCAGCCGTCCGCCGTCTCGATGTAGATCGGGTCGCCGAGCTGGAGCTCGTCGATCAGGTGCATGCCTCCGCCGTACGCGCTGCGGTGCGCGGCGAGCGCGAAGTTGCCGGCCTGGCCGGGCATCTGCGTCCCGGGGTAGTGGCCGATGCTCCCCTCGTCGAGCACGTTCTCGGCGTCGATGCCCTCGGCGATCGTGCGCACCCACCCCTCGCCGTAGCGGGGGATGTAGAGGTTGCCGAAGGAGGTGTCGAGGGCGGCGACCGACGCGACGACCGGCTCCGCCGGGGCGGCCTCGGTCGGCTGCGGGGCCGGAGAGGAGTCGCCCCAGGTCTCGCGGAGCTCCGCCGCCTGCGTCGTCTGCCGGCCCGCGATCACCGCGTCGTTCCACCAGAGCTGCCAGGCCAGGAAGAGCAGGACCAGGACGCCGGCGGTCATCAGGAGCTCGCCGACGACTCCGAAGAACGAGAGTCGTCGGACCGGGCGGGCCCTCCGTCGCTTCGCTCGCGGCCGCAGAGCCGCCCCGTCGGGGTTCTGGGCGGTCATGCGACGAGTCTAGGCGCGAGCCGTGACCGGCTGTGGCGCATGATCCGGACCTGTGGAGAGCCCTCCCGAGTCGCCGCCTGAGGAGGGCCGAGGGGACCACTCGAGCGCCTGCACCGGCCGCTCCGCGAGTCCGCACAGCACCCGCGCAGCCCCGGTGCTCCCGGCCCGGAGCCTCCGCCAGGTACAGTGGTCGGCATGGCACGAGCGACGAAGAGCCCGAAGCCCGAGCGCGACGAGGCCCGGACCGGCGAGAACGCACCGAATCCGGTCTGGTTCAAGCCGGTGATGTTCGGCTTCATGCTGCTCGGACTCGCCTGGATCATCGTCTTCTACGTGAGCCAGGGCACCCTGCCGATCCCCGATCTCGGCAACCTCAACATCCTGATCGGCTTCGGCATCGCGTTCATCGGCTTCCTGATGACGACGCGCTGGCGCTGAGCCTCCCCCAGTCGTGAACGACGCCCCGTCCGGTCCGCCGACGGGGCGTTCGTCGTCGGTGGAGCGTCTGCGCACCGCCGGCTGCGTCTTCGCCGAGGAGGAGGCGGGCCTGCTTGAGGAGGCCGCCGACTCCTCCTCCGACCTCGAGCTGCTGCTCCGCCGCCGCGAGACGGGCGAGCCCCTCGAGCAGATCCTCGGCTGGGTCGCCTTCCGCGGCCTGCGCGTCCCCGTCGCACCCGGCGTCTTCGTGCCCCGCGTGCGCACCGAGTGGCTGGTCGACTGCGCCCTGGAGGTCCTCCCGGGCGGCGCCGTGGTGCTCGACCTCTGCTGCGGATCCGGCGCCCTCGCCCGGTCGATCGCGGAGGAGCGGCCGGACGTCCGCCTACTCGCGGCCGACCTCTCTCCCGCCGCCGTCGCCTGCGCGCGCCGCACGCTCGCAGGCCGCGCCGACGTCCACGAGGGCGACCTCTTCGACGCGCTCCCCCGGAGTGAGCGCGGGCGGATCGACGTCGTCGTCGTCAACGCCCCCTACGTCCCCACCGCGGCGATCGCGCTCATGCCGCCGGAGGCCCGGGTGCACGAGCCGATGCTCACGCTCGACGGCGGGTCGGACGGGCTCACCCTCCACCGCCGCATCGCTCAGGAGGCGGGAGCGTGGCTCGCACCCCACGGCGTCGTCGTGATCGAGGTCGGCGCGGATCAGGCGGCGGCGAGTGCCTCCGCGTTCCAGGCGGCCGGGTTCGCCACCTCGCTGCACCGCGACGACGACCGTGAGGCGACGGCCCTGGTGGCCGTCCGCCGGAGAACTACACCGCTGTAATTATCCCCAGCTGTGGAATCTCCTGTGGAGAACTCCGCGGTCCCCGCCGCGCTGGCCTGCTCGAGGCGAGCAGGGCCCGGATCCGCACCAGTCCGCCGGTCCTCGGACGCGCCGCCATCCCCGGATCGTCCTCCCGAGGAGGACACCCGGGACGTTCTCCCCAGTGTTAACAACTCTGTGGATAACTTCCTCCCCACCTGTTGAGAGCACCTGTGGACAGCGGTGGAGACGGTCGCCGCGGGAACGACGAAGCGGCGGGCCCGGGAGTGCGCGAGGCACTGCCGGACCCGCCGCTGCGGGAGGGGGATCAGCCGAGGACGTAGGCGCCCGCGGTGATCGCCACCAGTCCGACTCCGATGAGCCCGACGAGGAGGTTCTGCGTGCGCCGCTGGGCGCGCTGCCGCGTCTTCGTGAAGACCAGCCCGATGAGCGCGCCGGCTACCAGACCGCCGACGTGCGCCTGCCACGCCACGTTCATCCCGGGCAGGAAGCCGATGACGAGGTTCAGTCCGACAAGCACCAGCAGCTGCGACGCCTGACCGCCCAGGTGCCGGAGGATCACCAGGTACGCGCCCATCAGCCCGAAGATCGCACCGGAGGCGCCGATCACCGGGGTCAGCGGGTTCGCGAGGAGCAGGACGCCCACCGACCCGGCGAAACCGCTCAGGAGGAAGAGGGTGAGGTAGCGCCCGCGGCCCAGCATCCGCTCGAGCACCATGCCGAACACCCACAGCGTGTACATGTTCAGCACCAGGTGGAACGGGATGACGATGAAGAGCGACGTGCTGTGGAGGAACACCGAAGTGAGCATCCGCCACGGCTCGAAGCCGGCGCCGAAGCCGGGGAGCGTGTAGGCGGGGGCGTACAGGAGCGCGTTGACCGCCGGCCCGCCGACGAAGGGGAGGATCTCGACGATCCACAGCACGATGCAGAGCGCGATGATCGCGTAGGTCACCGTCGGCTGGTCGGCACGGGTCATGGCCCGCACGCGGGAGAGGAGGGGACCGCGGGTGCGCGGCGCGGTGGCGCGCTGCTGCGCCATGTCGTCCGGGCAGATCACGCCGACCGGAGCCGGCGTCTGGCACTCGCCGCAGATGGTGCGGCCGCACCGCTGGCAGCGCACGAAGCTCTGCCGGTCGGGGTGTCGGTAGCAGGAATAGGTGCTGCTCGGCGGGACCTGGGTCACGGACGTGCCTCCGGGGAGAACGAGGGCCGGGCCCTGACGGACCCGGCCCTCGAATGAGTGGTGGATGAGGCGATCAGACCTCGGTGATCTCGACGCTCTCGATCACGACGTCCTCGAGCGGCTTGTCACGGCCGTCGGTGGGAACAGCCGAGAGCGACTGCACGAGCTTCTTCGACTCCTCGTCGGCGACGGCGCCGAAGATGGTGTGCTTGCCCTGGAGCCAGGTGGTCGGCGCCACGGTGATGAAGAACTGCGAGCCGTTGGTGCCGCGGCCCGCCTGCTTGCCGGCGTTCGCCATCGCGAGGATGTAGGGCTGGGTGAAGTCGAGCTCCGAGTTGATCTCGTCGTCGAACTGGTAGCCCGGGCCGCCGATGCCCTGACCGAGCGGGTCGCCGCCCTGGAGCATGAAGTCGGGGATGATGCGGTGGAAGACGGTGCCGTTGTAGAGCGGCTCCTTCGTCTTCGCACCCGTGGCGGGGTGGGTCCACTCGATGTCGCCGGTCGCGAGACCGACGAAGTTGCGGACCGTCTTGGGAGCGTGGTTCCCGTAGAGGTTGACGACGATGTCGCCCTTGTTGGTGTGGAACGTCGCGACTGCGGTGTGCAAAGGCATGCTCGGATTGTCGCACAGCGCGTCTGTAGGCCCCTGCAACGCCCGGTGTCAATGCGCTGGGTGCGCGATGCGGACGCCGATCGATGAGTGGCAGTATTGAGGCGTTCGCTGCTCGTAGCCGATGGAGGACCAACATGGGTCTGTCACGTAAGCACAAGAAGGACCTCAAGCGTCTTCGCAAGAACGCCGAGGCGGTCTGGGGCGAGCAGCAGGAGGTGCTGGCGCACGCGGCCTCCGTGCTCGAGAAGAGCCGCCGCCACGCGTCGAAGTACGCCAAGAAGGAGCTCGTCCCCTTCGTCAAGGACACGTACGACTCGCGAGTCAAGCCGGTCTACGACAACGGCGTCTCGGCCGTCGAGGGCACGTACTCCTCGGCCCGCCACGCCTACAAGCACAAGGTCGTCCCGACCTTCGCCGCTGTCGGTGGCACGGCCGCCGCCGCCTTCGAGGCCGCCAAGGACTCGAAGAACCGCGCGAAGCTCGCCGAGATCTCGAAGGCGCGCTGGGAGGAGCTCACCACTCCCCCGAAGAAGAAGAGCAAGGTCGGGACGGTCTTCGCGATCGGCGCCGCGCTGGTCGCCGTCGGCGGCATCGGCTACGCCGTCTGGCAGACGTTCCGCGCCGACGACGAGCTGTGGGTCGCCGAGGACGAGCCGCAGAGCGCCGCGCAGAACGCGGCCTCGACCGCTTCCTGACGTTCTCGTCGCTGGAGCCGGGCCCCTCAGAGGGTCCGGCTCCTTCGCATGCCCGGGTTAGGCTTCTGCGGTGGACATCCGGGTCGCCGCGTACGGCGTGATCATCGACGGTGAGCGGATGCTGCTCGCGCACTGGAGCCAAGGCCCCTGGTCGGCCTGGACGCTTCCGGGCGGCGGGATCGACGAGGGCGAGTCGCCCGCCGACGCCGCGGTCCGCGAGATCTTCGAGGAGACGGGCTACCGTGCCGAGCTCGAGGCCCTCATCGGCGTGGACTCGCACGTGATACCCGCGCACCGGCGCAGCGATCCCGAAGCCGGCCCCCTGCACGCCATCCGCGTCGTCTACCGCGCCCGCATCGTGGGCGGCGAGCTCACGCACGAGGTGGACGGCTCCACGGACGCCGCCGCCTGGTTCCCCCTGAGCGACGTCGAGGAGCTGGAGCGCGTCGAGCTCGTCGACGCGGCCCTGACCATGAACGAGGCCTGGCTCCTCCGCTGACGGTGCCCGGGAATCCCCGGCCGCGCCCCGGCGTTCCCTTCGTCGTGATCGTCGAGCTCTACACCTCCGCCTTCTGCGGCGCCTGCCATGCCGCGCGCTCGGTGCTGGAGCGGGCCGCGGAGCTCGTCCCCGCCGCCGAGATCCGCGAGCGCGACGTGGCCTTCCACCCCGTCGAGGCCGAGGCCGCCGGTGTCCGCTCGACCCCCACCGTCGTCGTGCGCGATACGGCCGGAGAGGTGGTCTTCCGAGCGGAGGGCGCTCCCTCCCTTCCGCAGGCTCTCGCCGCTCTGGCCCTCGCCCTGCCCGCGTAGGGTGGCCGCGGGAGGACCCATGCACCGTCGCGCCGCGCTCGCGAGCACCGTCGTTCTGCTCGGCACCCTCGCGCTCTCGGGGTGCGCCTCCGAGGAGCCGGTGACCACGGCCGCGGTCGGGCTCGGACGGGGCGGCGAGCGAGGGGAGGTCCTCGGGGTCGTCGTCGTGTGCTCGGGGTCCGTCGACGGCCTCGACCTCGCCGCCTCCGACTCCGCCCCCCTGACCATCGGCGACGGGCTGCGGAGGGTCACCCGCTGGGTCTCCCCGTCCCCGGTCACGCAGCTGGGCGCGACCGACCTCTCCGGATCCACGGTCTGGCCGGCCGACACGGTGATCGAGCGGTTCCCGCTCGGCGTCGACCTCGCGCTGGGTGCCTACGCGACCGACCGCTCCGTGCTCGCCCGCCCGGTCGTCTTCACGGCCGAGCAGTTCGACACGCTCTCCGTCGGCGAGATCATCGTCGGCGACATCCGCGACGGCACGTCCGAGACCCTCTCGGTCCAGCAGTTCCTCGGCCTCGCCTGCGTGGACCGCTGAGCGGGCGACTCGGTCATCCGAGTGGCGACCTCGATCGCGGGGACCGCACGGTCGGCGACAGGAGGGGCCGCCGAAGACCTCGACACGGTGACCCCGCGACGGCGGAGGACCCGGAGTGCCGTGCGCCGGTGGACCAGAAGGGCCGGCGAAGGGGAAGCACCCGCGAGAGGGAGGAAGTGTGGAGCCTAGGAGATTCGAACTCCTGACATCCTGCTTGCAAAGCAGGCGCTCTACCAACTGAGCTAAGGCCCCGGGTCGGAGACGGGGCGATCCGTCTCCGAGAGTCGAACGGCCCGCCACCGCGAGGTGACGGGCCGTTCGGACCGGGTGGGGGTACCAGGACTTGAACCTGGGACCTCTTCATTATCAGTGAAGCGCTCTAACCGCCTGAGCTATACCCCCGGAATGGCCAGAGGAGACTCTACCCGACATCGAGCAGGAATCCCAATCGGCCGGACCGTGCGCCCTACTGGTTGGTGAAGCCCACCAGGAGGCCGCCGGTGATCTTGACGCTGAGGTTGTACAGCAGCGCCACGATCGCGCCGAGCGCGGTGGTGACGATGGTGTTCAGCACCGCGACGACGATCGCGAAGCCCATGACCTGCGGCAGCGAGATGATCGTGTTGAGGTCGAACGCCTCGGCACCGGCGATGTCCTGCACGAGGCCGTTGACCTCGTCGAACACTCCCGTCTGGGCCAGGACCGTGTAGACCAGGTAGACGACGACGATCGTGATGATCGCGAGCGTCAGGCCCAGCAGGAACGAGAGCTTCACGGCCGACCAGAAGTCGACGTAGACGAGCTTCAGGCGGACCTGCTTCGCCGCCGGGCTCTTCGCGGACTTCCTGGCGAGCTTCTCGGCGACGGTGCTACTCATCTACGGACCCATCCTCCTCCGACACCGGGGCGGACTCGGCCGGCGCCGCGGCGTCGGGATCCTCGTCCTGGGCGTCGAGATTGCGTTCGGTGTTCTTGGCGAGTGCGATGATGCGGTCGTCCTCAGCGAATCGTGCGAAGACGACTCCCATGGTGTCGCGACCCTTGGCCGGTACCTCGGCCACCGCAGAGCGTACCACCTTGCCGCTGGCGAGCACGACGAGCACCTCGTCGTCCTCTCCGGTGATGATGGCGCCCACGAGGTCGCCGCGCTTCTCCTCCAGCTTGGCCACCTTGATGCCCAGCCCGCCTCGTCCCTGGAGGCGGTACTGGTCGACCGCGGTGCGCTTGGCGTAGCCGCCCTCGGTGACCACGAACACGAAGCCCTCGTCGCTGACGACGTTGGCGTCGAGGAGGCGGTCCTCTCCGCGGAACGACATGCCGCGGACTCCGGAGGTGGAGCGGCCCATCGGACGCAGCGCCTCGTCGGACGCGGTGAAGCGGATCGACATGCCCTTGCGGGAGACCAGCAGCACGTCGCTGTCCTCCTCGACCAGGAGCGCCGAGACGAGCTCGTCGCCGTCGCGCAGCTTGATCGCGATGATGCCGCCGGAGCGGTTCGTGTCGTACTCCGAGAGGGCCGTCTTCTTCACGAGGCCGTCGCGCGTGGCGAGCACGAGGTAGCGGGCCGCCTCGTAGTCGCGGATGTCGAGGATCTGCGCGATCTGCTCCCCCGGCTCGAGCGCGAGCAGGTTCGCGATGTGCTGGCCCTTGGCGTCGCGGCCGGCCTCCTGCAGCTCGTAGGTCTTGGCGCGGTACACGCGGCCGGTGTTCGTGAAGAACAGCAGCCAGTGGTGCGTGGTGGTGACGAAGAAGTGCTCGACGATGTCGTCGGCCTTCAGCTGCGCGCCGCGCACGCCGCGGCCGCCGCGGTGCTGGGCCCGGTAGGAGTCGCTCCGGGTGCGCTTGAGGTAGCCGCCGCGGGTGACGGTGACGACCATCTCCTCCTCGGGGATCAGGTCCTCGACGCTCATGTCGCCGTCGAACCCGAAGAGGATCTCGGTGCGGCGGTCGTCGCCGAAGCGGTCGACGATCTCGTCGAGCTCGTCCGAGATGATCGTGCGCTGGCGCTCCGGGCTCGCGAGGATCGACTTGTAGTCCTCGATCTCGGCCTGGATCCGGTCGTGCTCGTCGATGATCTTCTGGCGCTCGAGGGCCGCGAGGCGGCGCAGCTGCATGTCGAGGATGGCGCGGGACTGCACCTCGTCGATGTCGAGCAGCTCCATCAGACCGTCGCGCGCCTCCTCCACGGTGGGGGAGCGGCGGATGAGGGCGATGACCTCGTCGAGCGCGTCGAGCGCCTTGAGGTAGCCGCGCAGGATGTGGATCCGCGCCTCGGCCTCGTCGAGGAGGTACTGGGTGCGGCGCACGATGACCTCGACCTGGTGGTCGACCCACGCGCGGATAAAGCCGTCGAGCGAGAGCGTGCGCGGGATGCCGTCGACGATCGCGAGCATGTTCGCGCCGAAGTTCTCCTGCAGCGGGGTGTGCTTGTAGAGGTTGTTCAGCACCACCTTCGCCACGGCGTCGCGCTTGAGGACGACGACGAGGCGCTGGCCGGTGCGACCGGAGGTCTCGTCGCGGATGTCGGCGATGCCCGAGACGCGCCCGTCCTTGACCAGCTCGGCGATCTTGATCGCCAGGTTGTCCGGGTTCACCTGGTACGGCAGCTCGGTGACGACGAGGCAGGTGCGGCCCTGGATCTCCTCGATGGAAACGACGGCGCGCATCGTGATCGAGCCGCGGCCGGTGCGGTACGCGTCCTGGATGCCGCGGACGCCGAGGATCTGCGCACCGGTGGGGAAGTCGGGTCCCTTGATCCGCTGCAGCAGCGCCTCGAGGAGCTCCTCGCGCGTCGCGTCGGGGTTCTCGAGCGCCCACTTGGCGCTGGCGGCGACCTCGCGCAGGTTGTGCGGCGGGATGTTGGTCGCCATGCCGACCGCGATGCCGACGGAGCCGTTGACGAGCAGGTTCGGGAACCGGGCCGGCAGGATCGCCGGCTCGCGCGTGCGGCCGTCGTAGTTGTCCTGGAAGTCGACGGTGTTCTTGTCGATGTCGCGGACCATCTCGAGCGCGAGCGGCGCCATCTTGGTCTCGGTGTACCGGGGGGCGGCGGCGCCGTCGTTGCCGGGGGAGCCGAAATTGCCCTGCCCGAGCGCGAGCGGGTAGCGGAGGCTCCACGGCTGCACCAGGCGGACCAGCGCGTCGTAGATCGCGGAGTCGCCGTGCGGGTGGAACTGGCCCATCACGTCGCCGACGACGCGCGAGCACTTCGAGAACGCCTTGTCGGGGCGGTAGCCGCCGTCGTACATGGCGTAGATCACGCGCCGGTGCACGGGCTTCAGGCCGTCGCGCACCTCCGGCAGGGCCCGCCCGACGATGACGCTCATCGCGTAGTCGAGGTAGGAGCGCTGCATCTCGAGCTGCAGGTCGACCGGCTCGATCTTGTCGTGACCGTGGATCACCACACCGGTCTCGGTGACGATGTCGTCGCTCTCGTCCGGGCCGGTGGGGGTGGTGGGTTCTTCTGCCATGGTCTCTGGTCTCTCAGGTGGGTCCGTGCCCCGGAGGAGCGGGGGCGGCGGTCGCGCTGGGTGTCAGGTGTGTCGTCGGTGTGCGGGCCGGTGAGGGCCTCTGTTGCGTTCTGGTCGAGGATGCGGCCCATCGAGGGCCGCCGTCACGTGTTCGAGGTGGTCGCGAGGGCGGTCCACTGGACCGCCCGGCCGCCGTCTTTCGAAGGACGTCCGCTTCCTCGACCACTAGATGTCGAGGAAGCGCACGTCCTTCGCATTCTTCTGGATGAAGGAGCGGCGGGACTCGACGTCCTCTCCCATGAGGGTGGAGAAGATCTCGTCGGCCGCGGCCGCGTCGTCGAGCGTGACCTGGAGGAGGGTCCGCGTGGCGGGGTCCATCGTGGTCTCCCACAGCTCCTTGTAGTCCATCTCGCCGAGGCCCTTGTAGCGCTGGATGCCGTTCTCCTTGGGCATGCGCTTGTTGGTCGCCGAGCCGTGCGCGATCAGGGCGTCGCGCTCGCGGTCGCTGTAGACGTACTCGTGCGGGGAGTTCGACCACTTGAGGCGGTACAGCGGCGGCTGTGCGAGGTACACGTAGCCGAGGTCGATCAGCGGGCGCATGTAGCGGAAGAGGAGCGTCAGCAGCAGCGTCGTGATGTGCTGGCCGTCGACGTCGGCGTCGGCCATCAGGATGATCTTGTGGTACCGCGCCTTGTCGGGGTTGAAGTCCTCGCCGATGCCGGCGCCGAACGCCGTGATCATCGCCTGGACCTCGTTGTTGCCGAGAGCGCGGTCGAGCCGGGCCTTCTCGACGTTGAGGATCTTGCCGCGCAGGGGGAGGATCGCCTGCGTCTCGGGGTTGCGGCCCTGCACCGCGGATCCTCCCGCCGAGTCGCCCTCGACGATGAAGATCTCGGAGATCGACGGGTCCTTGGACTGGCAGTCCTTGAGCTTGCCCGGCATGCCGCCGCCCTCGAGCAGGCCCTTGCGGCGGGCGGTCTCGCGCGCCTTGCGCGCCGCCATGCGGGCCGAGGCCGCCTGGATCGCCTTGCGGATGATGTCCTTCGCCTGGCTCGGGTTGCGGTCGAACCAGTCGGCCAGCTGCTCGCCGGCCACGCGCTGCACGAACGCCTTCGCCTCGGTGTTGCCGAGCTTCGTCTTGGTCTGGCCCTCGAACTGCGGCTCGCCGAGCTTGATCGACACGACGGCGGTGAGGCCCTCGCGGATGTCGTCGCCCGAGAGGTTCTCGTCCTTCTCCTTGAGCAGGTTGTTCGCGCGCGCGTAGCGGTTGACCAGAGTGGTCAGCGCGGCGCGGAAGCCCTCCTCGTGGGTGCCGCCCTCGTGGGTGTTGATGGTGTTGGCGTAGGTGTGGACGCTCTCGGTGTAGGCCGTGGTCCACTGCATCGCGACCTCGAGCGAGATGCGGCGCTCGGTGTCCTCGGACTCGAAGTCGATGATCTCGGAGTGCACGAGGTCCGACTTCTTCAGCGAGTTGATGTACTCGACGTAGTCGACGAGGCCCTTCTCGTAGTGGAAGACGTCGGTCCGGTCGCCCTCGGTCTCGTTCTCGCCCTCCCCCTCGAACTCGACCTCGTTCTGGTCGGTCAGCGCGATGCGCAGGCCCTTGTTGAGGAACGCCATCTGCTGGAAGCGCGCGCGCAGGGTCTCGTAGTCGAACTCGACCGTCTCGAAGATGCCGGCGTTGGGCCAGAAGGTGATCGTCGTGCCGGTCTCGTCGCTGGCCTCGTCCTTCTCGAGCGGGGCGTCCGGCACTCCGTCGGTGAAGCTCATCCGGTACACGGCGCCCTGGCGCTTGACCTCGACGTCGAGGCGCGTCGACAGCGCGTTGACCACGGAGGAGCCGACGCCGTGCAGGCCGCCGGAGACCGCGTAGCCGCCGCCGCCGAACTTGCCGCCGGCGTGCAGCACGGTGAGGACCAGCTCGACCGTGGAGATGCCCTCGGTCGGGTGCATGTCGACCGGGATGCCGCGGCCGTTGTCGGAGACGGTGACGCCTCCGTCGGCGCGCATCAGGATCTCGATGTTGTCGCAGTAGCCCGCGAGCGCCTCGTCGACGGCGTTGTCGACGATCTCGTAGACCAGGTGGTGCAGACCGCGCGGACCCGTGGATCCGATGTACATGCCGGGGCGCTTGCGGACCGCCTCGAGGCCCTCGAGGACCTGGATCTGGTTCGCGCCGTAGTCGCCGGACGACTTGGTCGACATGCTCTCGTGCGGAGCGGAGGGGGCTGCTGAGCCGTTCGCGTCCAGGTCGTTCGCTGCGGGTGACGTGGAGTCGTTCGGCTCGTGAGTCATAGCTGTGGAGTTCTCCTCTGACGGTCCGTCGCGACGCGCACGGTGATCTGGAGATCGCCCGCGCGGCGGCGTCACTGCGGTTCGGCGGCCCTCCATTCTACCGCGTGCCGGGTCGATCCGAAGCGCTGGACGGCGATCTGAGGCGCGAAAGATCGGCGGTCGACCGAAAATGCGTCCTCAGCCGTAGGTGTCGCGCGGACCACGCCCTGGAATCGACCTGGGACCCTTTTTCCAGTTCGGGACGTCCGGGCCCTGGAAACGGATCGACGCGATACCCGCGTCGGGGAAGTTCACCGCGATGTGGTTCATGATCTCGATCCGCATCAGCCGGAGCTGCGTCGACCACGCCGTGGACTCGCACGCGACCGTCAGCACGCCGTCGACGACGCCCACCGGAGTCGAGTGCTTCGCGGTCTCCTCGCCGGCGATCGCCGTCCACGACGACATCAGGTCACCCTGCGCCAGCGGCGCCGTCCAGCCGAGCTTCACGGTGAGGGAGTCGAGGACGTCGCCGAGGTCGTGCGGGTCGCGGCCCTTGCCGAACGGGATCGCGTCGCCCTTGGGCTCGGCGCGCTCGACGGTCTTCCGGATGCGGCGCGGGCCGTCGGCGCCGAACACCTCCTTGAGGTGGCGGTAGACGCGGGCGGCCTCGGAGTCGGGTGCGGGGGCTCCGCGGCGGGGGGAGTCAGCCATCGGACGGCTCCGACGGGGCGGGCGGCTCCGGGGACGCGGGATCTGTGGACGCCGGCGCTGGGGACGCGGGCTCCGAGGAGGAGGCCGCGGCGGAGGAGACGGCACCAGGAGAAGGGGAATCGGCCGAGACCGGATCGGGAGGAGCGGAGTCGGAGGACACCGGGTCGGACGAGGCGGAGTCGGGTGCGGTCGGCTCCGGCACGGCGATCGGCGCGGCGGCGGCGCCCGTGCCGACGATCCGGCCGGCCTCGATCCGCACGGTGTGCGCGGCCAGCGCCTCCGGGACGTCGTCGAAGACGGCCGCGGTGATCAGGACCTGCTCGTAGTCGGCGACCACCGAAGCGAGGCGCTCGCGCCGGCGCGCGTCCAGCTCGGCGAAGACGTCGTCGAGCATCAGCACCGGATCGCCCATGGGGGAGTCGCGCCGGAGCAGCTCCGCGGCGCCCAGCTTCAGCGCCAGGGCGAACGACCAGCTCTCGCCGTGGCTGGCGTAGCCCTTGGCCGGCAGCGCGTTCAGCTCGAACTGCACGTCGTCGCGGTGCGGGCCGACGAGGGAGACGCCCCGGTCGAGCTCGCGGCGGCGCACCCCGGCCAGCGCGGACGCGAACGCCTCCGCCAGTCCCTCGCCCGCCGCCGGTGACGCGGCGCCCGGCTGCTCCACGGGCTCGCCGTCGTCGTCGACCGCGCCCTCGATGCTCAGGCGGGAGCGGAGCACCGGACGCTGGTCGGCACCGGCGACCGCCTCGTACGCGGCGCGCACGGGTCCGCTCAGCTCCTCCACCAGGGTGAGGCGCGACTGCATGATCTCGGTCCCGAGCGCGATCAGGCGCTCGTCCCAGATGTCGAGGGTGCCGAGCTTCGACGGGTCGCGGACGCCGCTCGCGCGCGCCGACTTGAGCAGCGAGTTGCGCTGGCGCAGCACCCGCTCGTAGTCGGCCTGGACGGCGCTCATCCGCGGGGAGCGGAGGATCACCAGCTGGTCGAGGAAGCGGCGGCGGGCCGACGGGTCGCCGCGGATGAGGAGGAGGTCCTCCGGGGCGAAGAGGACGCTGGAGAAGAAGCGGGGGAGCTCGCGCGGCTTGATCCCGCCGCGGTTGATCTGCGCGCGGTTGGGGGAGGAGCGGTTGATCTGCACCTCGGCCAGCAGGTCGCGCTCGCCGTTGCGGAGGCGGGCGCGCACCACGGCGCTGTCCCGGCCGGCGCGGATGAGCGCCTGGTCGCTCGACACGCGGTGCGAGCCCAGGGTGGAGAGGTAGCCGAGAGATTCGACGAGGTTCGTCTTGCCCTGGCCGTTGCGGCCGACGAAGAGGTTCGGTCCGGGCACGAGCTCGACATCGACCGACTCGTAGTTCCGGAAGTCGCTGAGCGCCAGCTGCGTCACCTGCACGTCGCGCTCCTCTCCTCCACCCGTCGTCGCGGGCCTTCCCTGCACCCCTGCGGGTCCTCGCCCGTCCCGATCGGCCGGTCCACCCGCCCCGGCGCCTGCGATCCGCTCTCCCCCTGCCGGCCAGGCCTGCGCCCCCGGTCTCGACACACCCCTGCGGGCTACTCGACCGGCACGGCGGCGGAACCGTCCGGGACGCGGATCCCGATACGCCCCTCCGGGGCCACTACTCGCTCACCATGATCGGCGACGCCCCGTCCCCGCCCGTGAAGGCGGCCGAAGGCTCGCCGCCCGACGTCGGTAGCAAGGTGGAGGCGGCCGGAGGCCCGCCGCCCCCGTGAGAGCATCCCTGCCTCACGGGGGCGGCGGGCCGCAGTCCGCCGTCCGTCACCGGCCCTGCGGAACGCGCCCCCCTCCGGAAGCCGACCGCCGTGAGGACTGCCGGAGGCAGTCCTCACCAGCCGACTCAGTCGACGGCCTTGACGGAGTGCCCGCCGAACTGGTTGCGGAGCGCTGCGACGGCCTTCATCGCGGGGGAGTCCTCCTGACGGGAGACGAAGCGGGCGAAGATCGAGGCGCTGATCGTGGGCACCGGGACGGCGTTGTTGATGGCCTCCTCGATGGTCCAGCGGCCCTCGCCCGAGTCCTGCACGTAGCCCTCGATGTTCTTGAAGTCCGGGTCCTGCTCGAGGGCGCGGACGAGGAGCTCGAGCAGCCAGGAGCGCACGACCGTGCCGCGCTGCCAGGCCTTGAAGGTGCCGGTGACGTCCTTGATGATGTCGCTGCGGGTCTCGAGCAGCTCGTAGCCCTCGGCGAACGCCTGCATCAGGGCGTACTCGATGCCGTTGTGGACCATCTTCGCGTAGTGGCCGGCGCCGACCTCGCCGACGTGGACGAAGCCCTCCTCGCGGGGGCCCTCCGGGCGCAGCGCGTCGAAGACGGGCATAGCGTACTCGACGAGCTCCTTCGGGCCGCCGACCATCAGGCCGTAGCCGTTCTGGAGTCCCCAGACGCCGCCGGAGACTCCCGCGTCGATGTAGTGGATGCCCTTGGGCTTCAGCAGCGCGTCGTGCTTGAAGTCCTCGGTGAAGCGGGAGTTGCCGCCGTCGATGACGAGGTCGCCCTCGCTGAGCTTCTCCGACAGGTCCTTGACGACCGCGTCGGTGATCTCGCCGGCCGGCACCATCACCCAGACGATGCGGGGCGAGGGGAGTGCGGCGATCATCTCGTCGAGAGAGGCCGCGTCCGAGACGTCGGGGTTGCGGTCGTAGCCGGTGACCTCGAGCCCCTTGGAGCGGAGGCGGGAGCGCATGTTGTCGCCCATCTTGCCGAGGCCGACGAGTCCGATGTGCATGGTGAACCTTCCTGGATTCGTTGTCCGGCGGGCGGGCGCTCGTCGGGAGCGGGGCGGTCGCGGCTCTGCGATCCGGGGAGTGGTCAGCGCAGCAGCAGGTTGGGCTGGAGCAGGTAGCGGTAGCTGTCGCTGCCGGGCTGCTCCCGCGAGGTCTGCGCGGTGATCAGGACGGGGCCGGGCTTGTTGGGGTTCTCGGTCTTCGTGAACGCGATGCGCACGAACTCCGAGTGGACGGCGGCGAGGCCGTCGAGCAGGAACTGCGGCTTGAGCGAGACGACCACGTCGTCGCCGGTCACGATCGCGTCGATGCTCTCGGACGCCTGCGCCTGCTCGGAGCCGATGGCCTCGAGGGTGAGGCCGTCGCTGCTGAAGCTGAAGCGGAGGGCCGCCTCGCGCTCGAGCACGAGCGAGACGCGGCGGGTGGCCTCGATGAGGTCGCTGGTCGACATGACCGCGTAGTTCTCGACGGAGGCGGGGAAGAGGCGCTTCACGGGCGGGAAGTTGCCCTTGATCAGCAGCGAGGTGACGGTCTTGCGGTCCGCGGTGAAGGCGATCAGCTCGCGCTCGTCGCGGTTGGTGATCGCGACGGAGACGGTGCCGGAGTGGCCGAAGGTCTTGCCAACCTCCTGCAGCGTGCGTGCGGGCACGAGGGCGGTGAGCGGCTGGGTGGGCGCGGGGTTGTCCCCGTTGTCCCAGTCGATCTCGCGGACGGCGACGCGGTAGCGGTCCGTCGCGACGAGGCCGATCGTGTTCTCGGTGATCTCGAGCTGCACGCCGGTGATGACGGGGGTCACGTCGTCGCGGGAGGCGGCGACCGCCACCTGCGAGACGGCGGCTGCGAAGGCGTCGGCCGGGACGAGGCCGGTGGAGGCGTCGATCTCGGGGATGCTCGGGTACTCCTCCACGGGCATCTGCAGGAGCGTGAAGTGCGCCGAGCCGGCCGAGACCGAGACGCGCGACTCCTCCGTGGCGATGCGCACGGGAGCGTTGGGGAGGCGGTTCGCGATGTCGGCGAGCAGACGGCCCGAGACGAGCACGTTCCCCGTCTCCTCCACGTCGGCCGCGATCTGCGTCTGCGCGGACACCTCGTAGTCGAAGGAGGACAGCGTCAGACCCTCGGCGGTCGCCTCGATGAGGACTCCGGAGAGGATCGGCAGGGTCGTGCGCTGCGGAAGCAGCTTGACCGCGAAGGACACCGCCTCGCTGAAGACATCGCGGTTGGCTTGGAACCTCACGAGTACACCCCTGACGAGTCGCGGACGAAGACCGTCGCCCATCGTACCCGCCGGGCTCGACGAGCTCGGAAGGGGGTGGACCGCCGAGCACTCCCGAGCCGCTGTGGAGAGGTTGCCGGTCGAGGCTTCATTAAAGAGAGAACTGCGTTAACAGTGTTAACACGTGTGGAAACTGTGGAAAACGCTTCGGACCCCTACTCCTGGGTGGGATCGGAGGGACCCGCCCCTGTGGAGGGAGTGTGAGCGGGCACGTGGACGCGCTGTGGAGGGATCCGAGCCGACCGGTCGCCCTCCACAGGCGGGCTCTCCCGGCGCACAGTCCCGAGGCGGTTGTCCACAGTTATCCACAGGTTCCTCACACTGTGGAAATCGGCCCTCCGGGGCGCGCGAGGCGGCGTGTCCGAGGTGCGTGCGGCAGGTCCGAGGAGTCCGTCGACGACTTCTCCGGTCACGATGGAGACCGTCGAGGGCAGCTGCCGCCGTCCGAGCGGCCCGAAAGACAGTGCGCGCTCCCTCTCCCCCGCGTTGCCCTCCGGGCCAACGCACGGCGGATCGACACCGTCCGATCGCACGCCGGCCGCTCAGCCGCTCACCCGGACCCCTTGAGCACGTGCGGTTCATGCTGGTCGAGTAGCCGCAGCGCGGCGTATCGAGACCCCCGCCGGCTCCTTCGCCCGATCTCGACGCGCGCCGACACCGACGTCCTGCTGCTCGCGCCGCGATCCCCGTCGCCTCCGCCCCCCTCACACGAGGAGAGGGAAAAGCGACTACGCGACCACGGGGCACGGACGCCGATGGACCTCCGGGTACGCCACCCGAGACAGGTGGTCCCGGGGACCGTACGACTGTCGGCTAGCGGTTCGTCTTGATGCGGGTGGTCAGCTCGGTGACCTGGTTGTAGATGCTGCGGCGCTCCTTCATGAGCTCCGAGATCTTCTTGTTCGCGTACATGACCGTGGTGTGGTCGCGGTTCCCGAACAGCTGGCCGATCTTGGGCAGCGAGAGGTTCGTCAGCTCGCGGCACAGGTACATGGCGATCTGGCGCGCGGTGGCGACGGCCTGCGAGCGCGACGAGCCGTAGAGGTCGTCGACCGTGAGCTTGAAGTAGTCCGCGGTGTGGTTGATGATGTCGACCGGCGAGATGACGTTGTCCTCGTCGAGCGTGATCAGGTCCTTGAGCACGGTCTGCACGAGCGACATGTCGACCGGCGTCCGGTTCAGGCTCGCGAACGCGGTGACGCGGATGAGCGTCCCCTCGAGCTCGCGGATGTTGCTCGACACCTTCGACGCCATGAACTCGAGGATGTCGTCGGGCACGAGCAGCTTCTCGCTGACCGCCTTCTTGCGGAGGATCGCGATGCGGGTCTCGAGGTCGGGAGCCTGCACATCGGTGATGAGGCCCCACTCGAAGCGCGAGCGCATCCGGTCCTCGAAGCCGGTCAGTGCCTTCGGCGGCAGATCGGACGTGATCACGACCTGCTTGTTGTGGTCGTGCAGCTGGTTGAAGGTGTGGAAGAACGCCTCCTGCGTCTCCGCCTTCCCCTGCAGGAACTGGATGTCGTCGATCAGGAGGATGTCGACGTTGCGGTAGCGGCCGTGGAAGGCGTTGCCCCGGTTGTTCGCGATCGAGTTGATGAAGTCGTTCGTGAACTCCTCGCTCGAGACGTACCGCACGCGGATCCCTGGGTAGAGGCTCATCGCGTAGTGGCCGATGGCGTGGAGGAGGTGCGTCTTGCCGAGCCCGGAGTCGCCGTAGACGAAGAGCGGGTTGTAGGCCTTGGCGGGAGCCTCGGCGACGGCGACGGCCGCGGCGTGCGCGAAGCGGTTGGAGCCTCCGATGACGAAGTTGTCGAAGCTGTACTTCGGGTTCAGCCGGGTGTCGGTCGCCGGCACGGTCCGCAGCTCCTCGACCCCGCGGGTCGGCGCGACCGTCGCCGAGGAGGCGGTGATCGGCTCGAACGGGTTCATCGACTCCTGCGACGACGGGGAGCTGAGGGGCTCGTGCTCGATGTCGGGGTTCACCACGAAGGCGAACGTCGTGACGCCGAAGGAGTCGTCGAGCGTCCCGATCGCGCTGAGCAGGGGCACGCGCACGCGCTGCTCGAGCATTCCGCGGGTGAACTCGTTCGGGACCTCCAGGTAGAAGGTGCCCGCCATGATGCCCTTGGGCTCCACGAGCGAGACGAACCCGTAGAGGGGAGCGGTGATCCGCTCGTCCTGGGACAGTGCGCCGAGGATCACGTTCCACGCGTCGACCATCGACGTGTCGTCTGCCATCTGTCTCCGGTCCTGGGTGCTGTCGCTGTGAAGTCGCTGCGGGATCGCCGTCTCCGCCGGC
Source organism: Rathayibacter sp. AY1A7 (assembly GCF_002930845.1). Classification (NCBI taxonomy): domain Bacteria; kingdom Bacillati; phylum Actinomycetota; class Actinomycetes; order Micrococcales; family Microbacteriaceae; genus Rathayibacter; species Rathayibacter sp. AY1A7. The sequence goes on from NZ_PSTL01000003.1 coordinate 82,304, forward strand.
CCCGTCGCCGCCCGCTGCAGGGGCGTCGCGGACCGGGCGCGGAGCCGGGTCTCGAGTGCCGCTCTCTCCACAGGGTTGTCCACCGGCCTCGAGCGATGCCTGTGCGGGCGCGGGAGGACGCGGATCCCACCTGTGGATAACTGCGGCTCAACACCGTAACGAACGGAGCCGACGGGAGACAAATCCACCACAGCGACACCCGCGTGTCAATGCGCGGAACCCCGTGTCCCGTGTGCATGATCGAGGTTTCGCGCCGTCCACATTTGACCGGTGGCGGAACAGGCCGTAGTTTAAATCAGTTGACGCCTGCCCGGTGTCGTCCGTGCGGCCCTCGCAGGCCGAGCGGATTCCGCAGCCGGGCACCCCTTCTTCCCGGAGGATCCGAGTCTCCGCCCGAGCGGGTGGTGCCGGTTCGCGCCGCGGAACACGTACGTGGAGATCTGATTATGAGCAAGCGAACCTTCCAGCCGAACAACCGTCGTCGCGCCAAGGTGCACGGCTTCCGTCTGCGCATGCGCACCCGTGCCGGCCGCGGCATCCTCAGCGCGCGCCGCGCCAAGGGGCGCACCGAGCTCTCCGCCTAGCAGCGAGCGGTACCGACCAGCGGTGCTGGCCAGAGCCAATCGCATCGTCCACGGAGGCGAGTACCGGACAGTCGTCCGTCGCGGTGTGCGGTCCACAGGACCGCACACCGTCACGTATGTCCGCCGGTCCTCCGCGGGCGATCCGGCGCGGTTCGGGTTCATCGTCGCCAAGACGGTCGGCACCGCGGTGACGCGCAACACCGTCCGCCGCCGGCTCAAGGCCGTGGCGTTCGAGCTCGTCCCCGAGATCGACCCCGGCACCCAGGTCGTCGTCCGCGCGCTGCCCGGCAGCGCCGACGCCCCCTGGTCGGAGCTGCGCTCCGAGGTGTGGTCCGCGATGGCGCGAGCCGCGCGGAAGAGCGGGGCGTCCTCGTGACCGCCGTGCTCCCCCGCCGCGAGGCGCCGTTCGCCCGGCTCGGGTGGGCGATCCTCCTGTTGCCGCGGAACATCGGCGTCCTGCTCCTGATCGTCTACCGGGCGGTCCTGTCCCCTCTCTACGGGGACGTCTGCCGCTACTACCCCTCGTGCTCCGCGTACGCGCTCCAGGCGGTCCAGCTTCACGGGCTCGTCCTCGGCTCCGTCCTCGCGGCCCGCCGTCTGCTCCGCTGCCACCCGTGGGCGGCCGGCGGCATCGACGACGTCCCGACCTCGATCCCCCTGCACCGACCGGCTTCCGGCCGGACCCGCTTCGCCGTGACGCGAGCCGGGTTCGTCGTGGGCCCTCGAAAGGACTGACCCCACTCCATGGACCTCCTCGGCACGATCCTCTGGCCCCTCAAGTGGGTGGTCGAGCTGCTCCTCGTCGCCTTCCACCAGCTGCTGACCTTCACCGGCATGGAGGCGGCCGCGGGAATCACCTGGGTCCTCTCGATCGTCGGCCTGGTCATCGTCATCCGCGCCGCGCTCATCCCGATCTTCGTCAAGCAGATCAAGAGCCAGCGCCGGATGCTCGAGGTCGCGCCCCAGCTCAAGAAGATCCAGGACAAGTACAAGGGCAAGCGCGACCAGCTGTCCCGCGAGGCGATGTCCCGCGAGACCATGGAGCTCTACAAGAAGACGGGCACCAACCCGCTCGCCTCCTGCCTGCCCCTACTGATCCAGATGCCGATCTTCTTCAGCCTGTTCTCGGTGCTGAACGCGGCGCAGCACAGCCAGAAGGGCGTGGGCCCGCTCGACGAGACGCTCGCCCGCCAGTTCGGCGAGGCGAACCTCTTCGGCGTCGCACCGCTGCACCAGTCGATCCAGGGCGCACTCGCCGAGGGCGGTCAGGAGCCGGTCATCATCATCGCGGTGATCATGGTCGTCCTGATGACCGCGTCGCAGTTCATCACGCAGCTGCAGATCGTCTCGAAGAACATGTCGCCCGAGGCGAAGGCCTCGCCGACGTTCAAGCAGCAGCGGATCCTGCTCTACATCCTCCCCCTCGTCTTCGCCTTCTCGGGCTTCGCCTTCCCCCTCGGCGTGATGTTCTACTGGCTGACCTCGAACATCTGGACGATGATCCAGCAGTTCATCGTCATCCGGAACATGCCGACCCCGGGCAGCGAGGCCGCCAAGGCCCGCGAGGAGCGCCTGCGCCGCAAGGGCAAGCTGGTCGAGGAGACCACGGCCGCCGGCGACGTCACCCTCGTCGAGAAGAAGGCCGTGCAGCGCACGCAGCCCGTGAGCAAGAACCGCTCCAAGAAGCAAGCCGGAAAGAAGTAGAGCCGCCATGACCGATCCGATGCAGACCATCACCGACGACGCGTCCGCACCCGCGGACGTGGACGCGTCCGCCGTCGACGAGGCGCCCGAGTCCACGCTCTCGCAGCTCGAGGACGAGGGCGACGTCGCCGCCGACTACATCGAGGAGTTCCTCGACATCTGCGACCTCGACGGCGACATCGACATCGAGGTCCGCAACGGCCGCGCCTACCTCTCGGTCACCGCCTCCGGAGACACGAACCTCCGGGTGCTCTCCCGCCCCGACGCCGTCCAGGCACTGCAGGAGCTGACGCGCCTGGCGGTCCAGACGAAGACCGGCGCGTTCTCCCGCCTCATTCTCGACATCGGCGGCTCCCGCGACGCCCGCGAGGCGGAGCTCGCCCAGCTGGTCGACCGCGCGATCGAGCGGATCGAGGACGGCGCCACGTCGGCCTCGCTCCCGCCCATGTCGTCGTACGAGCGCAAGCTGGTCCACGACATGGTGGGCGAGCGCGGCTTCGTGTCGGAGTCGCGCGGCGAGGCGCGCGAGCGCCACACCGTCATCACCCGCGGCTGAGCGGCGTGGAGTCGACCCTCGAGGCCGAGCCCTCAGCCGCTGCGGCGATCGCCGGCGACCGCCTGCCCCTCCTGCGGCTCTTCACAGAGGCTCTCGCCGACCAGGGTGAGGAGCGCGGCCTGATCGGGCCCCTGGAGCTCCCCCGGCTCTGGACGCGGCACGTCCTCAACAGCGCCCTGGTGGCCCCTCTCCTGCGTCCGGGACTGGTGGGTGATGTCGGCAGTGGCGCGGGCCTTCCCGGGCTCGTCCTGGCCATCGTGCGGCCCGACGTCCGCTTCGTGCTCATCGAGCCGATGGAGCGTCGCGTCGTCTGGCTTCAGGAGCAGGTGGACGGACTCGGACTCGAGAATGTCTCAGTTCTTCGCGCCCGTGCCGAAGAGGTACAGCTCGCGGAGCCTCTCGACCAGGTGACCGCTCGGGCGGTCAGCGCTCTCTCGAAGCTGATCCCGCTGACCGCGCCGTTGCTGCGGCCTGGAGGCGAGCTGGTCCTGCTGAAGGGCATCAATGCCGAGAAGGAGATCGAGGCTGCGGCCAAGCAGATCCGTCGCTTCCGACTCTCCCCGCCCAGGGTCGTCGTGCTCGGCGACGGCGTGCTCTCCGAGGTGACGAGGGTCGTCCGGGCTACAGTGGGTTGATCGCCACGACGCCGCAGTGAGCCCCCGACTCCTCGTCCGTCGACTCCTCGGTGCTGCTGTCCGTCCCACTCGCTGAGCGAAGGTTTCACGTGAAACAACCCGATTCCGCCGGTCTGACCGGAGGCTTCGACTCCTCGACTCCCCTGGCCCGGGAGATCGCGGACATGACCCGCCGACGCGCACTGCTGAACGCCCAGCCGCTGCCCAAGCCCGAGTCGACGCGCGTCATCACGATCTCGAACCAGAAGGGCGGCGTCGGCAAGACGACGACGACCGTCAACCTTGCCGCCGGGCTCGCCCGCGGTGAGGCGAAGGTGCTCGTCATCGACCTCGATCCGCAGGGCAACGCGTCGACGGCCCTGGGCATCGAGCACCGTGCCGAGACGGCCAGCGTGTACGACGTGATCGTCAACGACACTCCCCTCGCGGACGTCGTGCAGAAGAGCCCGGAATTCGCCTCGCTCTACGGTGTGCCGGCGACCATCCACCTGGCCGGCGCCGAGATCGAGCTGGTCTCGCTCGTCGCACGCGAGCAGCGTCTCCGCCGTGCGCTCGACCGCATGCTCGACACCATGGACGAGCCGTTCGACTACGTCTTCATCGACTGCCCGCCGTCGCTCGGTCTGCTGACCATCAACGCGTTCGTCGCCGCTCGCGAGGTGCTCATCCCGATCCAGTGCGAGTACTACGCGCTCGAGGGGCTCAGCCAGCTGCTCAAGAACATCGACTTGATCGAGCGGCACCTCAATCCGAACCTCGGTGTCTCGACGATCCTCCTGACGATGTACGACGGCCGCACGAACCTCTCCCAGCAGGTGGCAGCGGATGTCCGAGAGCACTTCCCGAAGGAGGTGCTGCGCGCGGTGATCCCGCGCAACGTGAGGATCTCGGAGGCGCCGAGCTACGGACAGAGCGTGATCAGCTACGACCCGCAGTCGTCCGGTTCGCTGGCGTATCTGGAGGCGGCCGCGGAGATCGCACGACGCGGAGCCCGGAAGACACCCGAGACGGCACACGAAGGAGAGGCACGCTGATGGCGACCAAGCGCACGGGACTCGGCCGGGGGATCGGCTCGCTCATCCCGACCAGCGATGAGTCGCGCTCCCGGCCCGTCGACGTCTTCTTCCCTGATCAGGTCGGCGATTCGGCCCGTGCCGAGGAGCTCCTCGAGGTCCCCGGAGCGCGCTTGGCGCGACTCCCCCTCGCCGACATCACCCCCAACACGGCGCAGCCGCGGTCGGTGTTCGACGAGGACGACCTCGCGGAGCTCGTCCACAGCATCCGCGAGTTCGGAGTGCTGCAGCCGATCGTCGTCCGGCCCGTGACGGCTCGCGGCGGAGCGAAGTACGAGCTCGTCATGGGTGAGCGCCGGTTCCGCGCCTCGAAGGCCGCGGGACTGACCACCATCCCCGCGGTCGTCAAGGACACGGCCGACGAGAACATGCTCCGCGATGCGCTGCTGGAGAACCTCCACCGCGCCGACCTCAACCCGCTCGAGGAGGCGTCCGCCTACCAGCAGCTCCTCAGCGACTTCGGGATCACCCAGGAGGCCCTGGCGACGCGGCTCGGACGTTCGCGGCCGCAGATCTCGAACACGCTCCGTCTTCTGCGGCTCCCGGCCGATGTGCAGGCCCGCGTCGCTGCCGGCGTCCTGACCGCAGGACACGCGCGTGCGGTTCTGTCCCTCGACGACGTCGAGATGATGCGCCGCCTGGCCGACAAGATCGTCAACGAGGACCTGTCCGTCCGCGCCGCCGAGGCCGCCGCGGCGCAGATGAAGGCGCCGCGGACGACCACGCGTCCCGTGGTGGAGGAGCAGGGCGGGCACTCCGGACACCTCTCGTCGATCGCGGATCACCTCGGCGACCGGTTGAACACGCGCGTCAAGGTCACCCTGGGCGCACGTAAGGGCCAGATGGTCATCGACTTCGCCACCATCCAGGACTTGAACCGCATCCTCGCCGAGATCGGGGAGCCGACCGAGGTGTCGCTCGCTCCGTAGAGGGCCGGCCTAGCGGCCGCCACTGATTCGCCGTGCCGCTGGCGTGCGCGCGCTCGCGCTGTGTTCTTGGCCGCAATCGCCGATGTGGCGGTATCCGCTCCCCTCGTCGGCACCGCGATCGCAGATCAGCACGCTTGGGGCGATCTTCGAGATGCCTTGTGAGCTGTGGATTCTCGGTTGTCGTCCTCTCTCTGATTGATAGGCCCTTCTGACCGGTACAGTCCGATGAAGTGGTTCCAGGTTCTGCGGGGCCCTGCTTACTGCGGTTCTGGTCGAGAATACGGCTGGTATTGCCGAACGGTGACGATCGCCGGGTATCTGGGGCATTGATCTCTGGATAGAGCAGCTCACGATGCGCCTACATGGCGGTTGAGTAGGCGTGGAGCGCCGGATCTAGGGTTGGCTGAGTTCAGATGTCGTTGACCTCCGGAGTTCATGTCGCTTGCGGTGACTCGCTGGCGGGCGCTGGACGGGTGCCTGGGCGGGTCGTACTCGGTGGCGCTCTCCGCTGCCCAGGGCGACGTCATGGTCGCCGATATTCGCGTGCGCAATGTTTCACGTGAAACATTCCTACGTTGGCCGCTGAGATGAGGACCCCCTCGGCTGTCCGTGCATCCCAAGTCGCCGGTGAGGAGCGCTTCCTGGGCCTCCAGAAACTGACCGGCGGGGGGGCAAGTTAGACGAGTTACAGTATCGCTTCGTTGTCGCGGATCGACGCGGATGTGATGAGTGGGTTCGCCGAGGTTTGACGGAGGACCCCGTCGGCGGTCGCCCCCAGAGAGCACTGAAAGAGATGATGGAAGGCCCGTTTCACGTGAAACGGTGCGCCCTAGGGCGGCCTAGCCATTGAAGAGCTACGACCTAGTCAGGTAGGAGAGGAGGCCCTCGTTGGCCCGACTCGCTCCAACGGGCTCAACTTCTCTGATCGAAGTTGCTCAACGGCCGCGGAAGCGTTTCACGTGAAACGCCCCTGCCGAGAACACTGGACGCCCATGCGGTTCATCGTGGGACCGACTTCGACCGCAATGCTCGAAAGAGATTTCCCGCCTGACCAGCCGAGATTGAAACACCACCCCCCCCGAGGCGGAGTTGAGGTCGGAGAACCAAGCGATAGGGGTCCCTTCGGGCCGTGGGTCTCGGTACGTCGCGTTGTGGCTACTCGACCAGCATGGCGACGGGTGCCTGGTGTCGATCAGCGTCGATCGACCATGTTGTGTCTCCCCAGAGATGGCGCGGGTGGCGATCGTGGTGAGCCTCGATTCGACGCACTACTGCTCTTCACCGGTATGTCTGCGGATATGGCCAGACAGTGGGCGTGGATACATCGCTCCAGGCAACGCCCGCCAGGGACCCACTGGGGGTGGCCGGTTCTCGATACGCGGCAATGCGTCTACTCGACCAGCATGACGACGAGGACCAGGTGGCGATGGATACCCGCGAGCCTGGTGAAAAGGTGGCGGCGGGGGCGGGATGTACCACGCTGATCTGCGGATAATCGACCGGCGCGGCGACAGATGTCTAACGTTGGTGGGAGTCAATACGCGGCCTCGGGTTCTTCCCCGAGTTGGCACTACTGGTCTGCAGATGAAGACGTGGACCCGTTATTGAGTGGCTACTCGACCCGCATTGTAGGGAGAAGGCGGCGATAGAGGGTCCTGATCGGCTGCGACACAATTACTGTCTGGCAGGGATTCGAGCAGTGTTCAGAACTCAGCAGCCACGTGATCAGGAGCGTACGCGCAGCGGACCGTTTCACGTGAAACGGTAAGGTCAGGAGGCGGCGAGCTTCGCGAGGGTGGAGTAGACGTCGCCGAGGTAGCGGCCGGATGCCTCAATGGCCTGGGGAACGAGTGAGGTCTCGGTCATTCCGGGAAGGACGTTCGCGTCAAAGAACCAGGGGAGTCCGGCGTCGTCGATGATGAAGTCGAGCCGCGACAGGTGGCGGAGTCCCAGCAGTTCGTGGATCGCAACGGCCACGCGGGACACCTCCTCCGTGATCTCCGGCGAGATCCGGGCCGGCGTGTAGAAGTGCGTCTCCCCCGCGTTGTAGCGCGCCTCGAATGTGTACTGGCCCGCGACGGGTGCGATCTCGACAGGCGGCAGGGCGAAAGGACCGTCACCGAGGTCGAGAACACCGACGGAGACCTCGGTCCCCTGGATCTGCTGTTCGATGAGCACGACGTCGCCATAGGTGTACGCCTCGACCATCGCTCGCGGGAGCTGCGACGACTCCGTCACGATGCTGACGCCCTGGGCCGAACCGCCCTGAGCGGGCTTCACCACGAGGGAGCCCGGCAGGTGCGCCTCGACCTGCTCCAGAATCCCGGCGGCTCCGAGCTCGCGGAAGGTCTCGCGGGGGAGGGTGACGGAGCTCGGGGTCGAGAAGCCGGCGCGAGCGACGAGCGTCTTCGCGGTCGGCTTGAACCAGGCCAGGCGCGCCGCGTCCGTCTGCGAGCCGACGTAGGCGAAGCCAGCCGCCTCGAGGAGCCCGAGGAGCGCACCGTCCTCACCGCTCGCCCCGTGCACCGCGGGCCAGACGACGTCCGGACGCTTCTGCAGGAGCGTCAAGAGGAGGCCGGCGTCCGGTTCGTGCAGGGAGACGCGGTGGCCCATCGCGGAGAGACGGTCCGCCACGCGACGGCCCGACCGCAGGGAGACGTCGCGCTCGTGGCTGATGCCACCGCTGATGACGACGATGTCGAGTGTACGGTCGAGCACAGAGAAATCGGTCATGACCAGGGCTTTCTTATCGAAGGAGCGGTGTCAGGAGACGTTCGGCGGCAGGACGGCGTCACGCTTGCTCGCGTCGGCGTTGCTCAGCCGGCCCGTGCCCGCGAAGGTCGACAGCAGATCGAGCTCTCCGTTGATGACCGTGGCGAGGCGGCGGATGCCGTCACCGATGCGCTCCGGCGTCGGGTAGCAGAACGAGAGGCGGATGTTCTGACGTCCGTCTCCGTTGCCGTAGAACGCGGTACCCGGCGTGTACGCGACGAGCTCCTTCACTGCGCGCGGCAGCATCGCCTTGGAGTCGAGCTCCTCGGGCAGCGTGACCCAGACGTAGAAGCCGCCGTTCGGGTTCGTCCAGCTGAGGCCGGGCAGATGGGTCTGCAGGCCCTTCAGCATCGCCTCCTTCCGCTCGCGGTAGACGCCCCGGAAGGTGTCGATCTGTCCGCGCCAGTCGGCTGTCTCGAGGTACTTCGAGATGACCAGCTGGCTGAAGGACGACGGACTGAGGACGGCCGCCTCGTTGGCGAGGATCAGCCGCTCGCGGATCGCGTGCGGAGCGAGAGCCCAGCCCACCCGGAAGCCGGGAGCGAGCGTCTTCGAGAACGTGCCGAGGTAGATCACTCCGTCCTCCTCCAGCGAGCGCATCGCCTTCGGCGGGACGTCCTCGAAGTAGAGGAGGCCGTACGGGTTGTCCTCGAGCACGAGGATTCCCTCGGACTTGCAGATCTCGAGGATCTCGACGCGGCGCTCCCAGCTGAGGGTCACGCCCGCGGGATTGTGGAAGGTGGGGATCGTGTACAGGAACTTGATCGTCTTGCCGGCGGCGCGCACGCGGGCGATGTGCTCGCGGAGGGCGGCGGGGATGAGCCCGTGCTCGTCCATCGGGACGTGCTCGACCTCGGCCTGGTACGACCGGAAGATGACCATCGCCGTGACGTAGCTGGGGCCCTCGGAGAGGACGACGTCCCCCGGGTCCAGGAAGAGCTTGGAGACGAGCTCCAGGGCGTGCTGAGAGCCCGTGGTGACCACGATGTCGTCCGCGCTGGCGGAGATGCCCTCGAGGGCCATGACGTCGAGGATCTGCTCGCGCAGGACGGGGACGCCCTGGCCCGACCCGTACTGCAGCGCGACGGGTCCCTGCTCCCGCATCACGGTGTCGATGGCGCCGGTCACCAGGTCCTGGGGGAGCGCGGACACGAACGGCATACCGCCGGCGAGCGAGACCACTTCGGGGCGTGACGCGACGGCGAACAGGGCTCGGACCTCGCTGGCGGCCAGACCGGCCGTGCGCTCCGCATAGGAGTTGTACCAGGGGTCGAGGTTGGTGCCGCGGTTGGTCACGATGGTTCCGCTTCGCTCGGTGGACAGGGTCTCTTCGGCCGGAGCCGAGTGGATCCACAGTACCGGCCGGTCCTGTGCTGCGGCGGGGCGGTCGGGCGCCACCGCAGGGATCGTGGCCTGCGCCCCGGCTGGGCTGTTTCACGTGAAACAGCCCAGGAACGAGGAGAGCCCCCGTCATGACGTGACAGGGGCTCTCGGAGACCGCACGGGGCGGTCAGGGGTGCGAACTCAGAGGAACGCGGCCAGGTCGGCCTCGAGGGCCGGCTTCGGCTTGGCGCCGATGACGGTCTTCACGACCTCGCCCTTCTGGTAGACCTTCATCGCCGGGATCGACGTGATCTGGTACTTCGCAGCGGTCTGCGGGTTCTCGTCGACGTTCAGCTTGACGATCTCGATCTTGTCGCCGTGCTCGGCCGAGATCTGGTCGAGGATCGGCGCGACCATGCGGCAGGGGCCGCACCACTCGGCCCAGAAGTCGACCAGGACGGTCTTCTCGGAGTCGAGGACGTCGGACTGGAACGATGCGTCGGTGACGCTCTTCGCGGTGGACATGGTGTTCTCTCCTTCACGAGTCGGCGGGCTGCCGGCTCCGATGTGCGATGACCGGACGGTCAGCGGGTGATGAGCTCGGCCCGGGGTGAGCCTTCGGTGTGGGCGGTGCCATCGGCGAGCGAAGCGAGGTAGTGCTCCGCGTCGAGGGCGGCGACCGTTCCGGATGCCGCGGCGGTGACGGCCTGACGGTAGGTCGGGTCGATCACGTCGCCGGCGGCGAAGACGCCGGGAACGGAGGTCTGGGAGGAGCGGCCGACCACCGAGATGGTGCCCTCGGTGGTGAGGTCGAGCTTGCCGTGCACGACGTGCGTGCGCGGGTCGTTGCCGATCGCGATGAACAGGCCGTCGAGGTCGAGGTGGGACTCGGTGCCGTCGACCGTGTCGCGCAGCTTCACGCCGTCGACGTGGTTCTCGCCGGTGATGCCGGTGACCTCGGCGTTCCAGATGAACTCGATCCTGTCGTTGTCGAAGGCGCGCTTCTGCATGACCTTCGAGGCGCGGAGCGAGTCCTTGCGGTGGATCACGTAGACCTTCGCGGCGTGCTTGGTGAGGAAGGTCGCCTCCTCCATGGCGGAGTCGCCACCGCCGACGACGGCGATGGTCTTGCCCTTGAAGAAGAAGCCGTCGCAGGTGGCGCACCACGAGACACCGTGTCCCGACAGGCGGTCCTCGTCATGGAGGCCCAGCTTGCGGTACGCGGATCCGGTCGCGACGACGACGGTCTTCGCCTCGATGCTCTCGCCGGAGCCGAGGTGGACGGTCTTGACCTCGCCCTCGAGATCGAGGGAGGTGACGTCGTCGTAGAAGGTCTCGGCGCCGAACTTCTCGGCCTGCGCCTGCATCGAGGTCATCAGCTCGGGGCCGAGGACGCCGTCGGGGAAGCCGGGGAAGTTCTCGACGTCCGTCGTGTTCATCAGGTCGCCGCCGATCTCGACCGACGAGGCCACGACCACCGGGTGCAGCTCGGCGCGCGCCGCGTAGATGGCGGCGGTCCAGCCGGCGGGGCCGGATCCGATGATGACGATGTCGCGCACGGCAACTCCTCGGGGTCTGTACGAGCGGTGACGGGTGGGGCGGGAGCCGAGCACCCGGAGCCGGTCGCTCGAATCGTTCCGCGGCTCCGTGGGCTACAACACATCCTAGGCGGGCACTATTCCGCGGGCCCGGTAGCGTGGGCAGCGCTACGGTCCGGTCGACTCAGCAGAACCGGAAAGGGCCTCTGACCGGGTATTTACTGGAGCAGTATCAGCGGCCCAGTCGGCGGAGCACCGGAGCGAGGACGGCGCGCAGCTCCGGCACCCGGAGGAACCAGAGGACCGCGAAGTAGACGAGCGCCATCACGGTGCCGATCGCGGCCATCGAGAGCAGCGGCTCCACGTAGTTCGAGACGGCGAAACCGCCCGCGCGCGTGCCGCCGAGGGCGACCAGGACGCCGTAGCCGGCGGCGGCGGAGGGCACCGCGGCGAGGACGAACTGCGCGAGCCTGACGAGGATCCGCCTGCCTCCGCGGCCGCCGAGCCGGCGGCGCAGGAGGAGGGCCGCCACGAGGGCCTGCACGCAGATGCCGAGCGAGGTCGCAGCGGCGATGCCGACAGCGGTGCGGTCGGCGGGGAGCCGGAGCACGATCAGGTACCCGGCGACCGCCACGACGACCTGCACCAGGGTGAACAGGAACGGCCGCGCTCCGTCGCTCAGGGCGTAGAACGCGCGCTGCATGATGGCGATCGAGGAGAACAGCGGCAGGGCGATCACGTAGGCCATGGCGATCGCTCCGATGGCCTGCGCGTCCGCGTACGAGTCGGTGAAGACGGAGCCGAACGGCACTGCGACCACGACGATCGCGGCGGCGGCGAAGACGAGCATCATCAGCACCAGGCGGAGCGAGGTGGAGACGTCCGAGCGGAACTCCTTCATCTCCCCCCGCGCGGTGTGGCCGCTCATCTTGGTGAAGTACGCCATAGCGATCGAGATCGCGATGACCGAGTGGGGCAGCATGAAGATCAGCCACGCCTTCTGCAGCGCCGCGGCCGAGGGCCCCTCGCCGGACGCGGTGGAGGAGACCTGGCTCTCGACGATGCCGGCGACGATGGTCAGCAGCACCGTGGCGAACGACCACAGCGACATCCGCCCGGCCGTGCCGAGGCCGACGCCCCGGAAGCGGAAGTCGGGGCGGTAGCTGAGGCCGACCCTCCGCCAGAAGAGCATCAGGAACAGCGACTGGACGACGATGCCCAGCGTCGCGCTCCCGCCGAGGAGGGTGACCATCGCCGGGGACCACGAGTCGACCGGACGGTTCCCCTCCGGATCGGCGCCGAACAGCACCATGAAGGCGACGAGCCCGGCGATCACCACGACGTTGTTCAGCACGGGCGCCCAGGTGAAGGGGCCGAACGAGCCGCGGGCGTTGAGCACCTCGCCGAGGATCGTGAACAGGCCGTAGAAGAAGACCTGCGGCAGGCACCAGAACGCGAAGGCGACGGCCAGCTGGTACTGCTCCGGTCCGTAGCCGGGCGCGTAGAGGCGCACGAGCAGGGGAGCGAGGACCGTGGCGGCGATCGTGGTCACCAGGAGCAGGCCGAGCGCCAGGGTCAGCAGGCGGTTGATGTAGCCGCGGCCGCCGTCGGCGTCGAGGCCCGCCCGCACGATCTGCGGGACGAGGACGGCGTTCAGAGCGCCGCCCGCGATGATCGAGTAGATCGTGTTGGGCAGCAGGTTCGCCGTCGTGAAGGCGTCCGCGCCCGGCGCGACCGCGGCTCCGATCGTGTTCGCCATGACGATCGACATGACGAAGCCGAGGATCCGCGAGACCATCGTGCCGGAGGCGAGGACGGCGCTCGCGCGTCCGAGGGAGAAGCTAGCCACGCGGGTCCGATCGCTGGTCGTCGAGGTCGGGCTGGACCTCGAGCACGGCGTTCGGGTCCTCCTCGTCCTCTGGGGTGTCGCCTCGACGGCGACGGCGGATGTTGCGGAGGATGCCGGCTCCGAAGACGACGACGAGCGCGATCCCGATGACCAGGGTGCCGACGGTCTCCCAGTCGGCGCGGACGCTGGTCGTCATGCCCGTGGGGGTGCCGATGGGGACGCCCTGCGCCGAGGTCAGCTGCAGGCCGAGGCTCGTCTCGCCGTTGCCGACCCGGGCCTTCACGGGGATGAGGACGCGGCCCTGCGAGCGGGCGTCGATCTCGGTGGTCTCGATCGCCTCCTCGTCGATGTCGAGGACGGCGTTCGAGGGCGAGGCCTGGATGCGGACGGCGATCGGCCAGGGGAGCTCGTTGCGGACGTACACGGGGATGCTCGAGTCGCGGGAGACCTGCAGGATGCTGCCGGTCGCGTCGATCGACACCAGCGAGAGCGTCCGGTCGGCCTCGGTCATGGCCGCGCCGACGGCGTCGCCCCAGCCGCTGCCGTCTCCGCGCCAGGTCACCGAGAGCAGCGCCAGCACGTCGTTGCGGCTCTTGCCCGAGAGCAGCTCCGGCTCCTGCAGCACGGAGGAGAACGCCTCGACCTCGGAGCCGGCGTCGAGCAGGTCGCGCACCCGGTCGAGCCGCGACTCCGACTCCGGCGAGTCGACGACGCTCGCGCCCTCGGTCGCGGGGACGGCGAGGGCGGTGGAGAGGACGACTCCGCGGGCCCAGGGCAGCGACTCGATCGCGTCGAGGGTCTCGGAGAGGCGCGCGGCGCCGATCGCCGAGCCGCGGCCGAGGGTGAGGACGACGTCCGGCGTGGTCCCCTCCTCCTGCACCTCGGCGAGATCGGTGGCGATCTCGGACATGCGGGCGCGCCACTCGGTGTCGTCGGTGGCGGTGGCGGCCGCGTCGAACGCCTCGGTGAGGCGCGAGTCGGCCACGACCAGGTCCGAGTCGCCGACGGTGGCGCGCGAGGTCGTGGTCACCTCCTCCGGCAGCAGGAGACCCGAGGAGGGGACGACCGTGCGGTTCACTCCGCTGGCCGCGTAGACGTCGAGGTCCGACCCCCGGAGGGTGCCCTCGTCGGGCCACGCGACGCTGCCGAGGGAGGTGCTCCAGTCGGAGGCGAGCAGCGACTCGGTGCTCGGACGCGCTGGCAGGTCCTCGGCCGGCTGGTCGGAGTCGACGGCGACCGTGGGCGCCGGGCTGGCGGTGCCGGGGACCGCGGCGAAGCGGGTGTCGTCGATCGCGTACTCGAAGGAGGTGGGAGAGAGGAGTGCGGAGAGCCCGGCCTGCGCCTGGGCCGAGACGTCGGCGTCGGCGTACGGCAGGGCGAAGCGCTCGTTCGGCACGGACTGCAGCCGGTCGAGCCAGTCGAGGGCGGACTCCGGAGCGGCGCTGCCGAGAATGCGGATCGAGGCGAGGATGCGCGGGTCGACCCCGATCGTGACGCCCTTCCCCGCGACCGCGTCGAGCTGCCGGGTGAGGGTCCCCGTGCCGTCGGTGTAGTCGGCGAGGGCCTCGGCCGAGAGCAGGCCGTCGGCCGTGTCCGGGACGGTGAGCGGGACGAGGACGCTGACGCCGGTCTCGGGCTCCGGGGCCGCCGCGTCGTCGGTCAGCTCGACGGCCGTGCGGGCGGTCGAGACGACACCACCTGGGCCGGTGACCGTGACGAGGACGGCGTGGGTGCCGAGCGCGGTCCGGTCGTTGGAGAAGGGGATCTGGTCGACCGGCACGGTGAGGCCGGCCTCGGCGGTGCTGGAGGGCAGCAGGCGCAGCTGGGCGGTCGCACGGACCGGGTCGGTGTCGTTGTCGGCCTCGGCGTCGAGCCAGTCGTGCAGCTCCGCGCGGGTGTCGAGGGTGGCGTAGGAGAGGGCGACCGTCACGTCGGCGCTGTCGATCGCCTCGGTGGTGCCGTTGCGCACGGCGATCGAGAGCTCGAGGTCCTGGCCGGGCCGCAGGACGCCGTCACTGCCGGCCCCGGCGGTCGTGGTGACGGTGCCTCGAACGGGCGTCGAGGTCGCCGTCGCGGCGGAGATCGGGGCCGCCAGGGCGGGGGAGGCCACGCCGGTCAGGCCGAGCAAGAGGGCGGCAGCACCTGCCGAGCGGAGCAGGAGGAGGGCCGCCCGCGAGCGGCGGGAGCGGAGGGAGGGGTCGCGCCGATGCATCGGACTCACTCGGCCTCCATGCGGGTGATTCTACGGGCAGCCCTCCTCGGGGCAGGCGGTGCGTCCGCTGTGCACGCGGTTCTCCCTGTAACCCCCTGGCACGGTCACCCGCTGACGGGACACCCCCCGCCACTAGGATCGTGCGAATGCACAGCGTCCAGACCGCTCTCGAGACCCTCCGCGCGCTCGCGGGGACGCCCACGGTGACGCGGCTGGCGGAGGCCTTCGCGGCCCAGGGCCACGAGCTCGCGCTGGTCGGCGGCCCGGTCCGCGACGCCTTCCTCGGCCACGGCGTGCACGACCTCGACTTCACCACCTCCGCGCGCCCCGACGACATCGTGCGGATCGTCGCTCCGATCGCCGAGGCGCACTGGGACATCGGCCGGGCCTTCGGCACGATCGGCGCTCGCGTGGCCGGCGAGACGGTCGAGATCACGACCTACCGCAGCGACAGCTACGACGGGGTGAGCCGCAAGCCCGAGGTCGAGTTCGGCGACTCGCTCGAGGGCGACCTGGTGCGGCGCGACTTCACGGTCAACGCGATGGCGCTGCGGCTCCCGGAGGTCGTCCTCGTCGATCCCTCGGGAGGAGTGGAGGACCTGCTCGCCGGCCGGCTGCGCACCCCCTCCCCCGCCGACCTCTCCTTCGGCGACGATCCGCTCCGGATGCTCCGCGGCGCGCGCTTCACCTCGCAGCTCGGCTTCCGCACCACCGACGAGGTCGAGTGGGCGATGGCCGAGCTCGCCGGCCGGATCGACGACGTCTCGGCGGAGCGCGTGCAGGAGGAGCTGCGGAAGCTCCTCGCGACCGCCTCGCCCCGTGCCGGCCTGGAGCTGCTCGTCGACACCGGTCTGGCCGGTCGCTTCCTCCCGGAGCTGCCCGCGCTGCGCCTGGAGCAGGACGAGCACCACCACCACAAGGACGTCTACACCCACAGCCTCACCGTGCTGGAGCAGGCGATCGCGCTGGAGGAGTCGCGGCACCCCGGAGCCGCGCCCGACGTGGTGCTGCGGCTCGCCGCCCTCCTGCACGACATCGGGAAGCCGGCCACGCGGCGGCTCGAGCCGGGCGGAGCGGTGAGCTTCCACCACCACGACCTGGTCGGCTCCAAGCTCGCGATCAAGCGGTTGCGCGCGCTCAAGTTCGACAACCAGACGACGAAGGACGTGGCCCGCCTCATCGAGCTGCACCTGCGCTTCTTCGGGTACACGGACGGCGCGTGGACCGACTCCGCGGTGCGCCGCTACGTGACCGACGCCGGGCCCCTGCTCGAGCGGCTGCACATCCTCACCCGCGCCGACGTGACCACGCGCAACCGCCGCAAGGCCGACCGGCTCGCGCACGCCTACGACGACCTCGAGGCGCGCATCGCGGAGCTCGCCGAGAAGGAGGAGCTCGCCTCCAAGCGCCCCGACCTCGACGGCACGCGGATCATGGAGATCCTCGGCCTCGCCCCGGGCCCCGAGGTCGGACAGGCGTACCGGTTCCTGCTGGAGCTGCGGCTCGAGGAGGGGCCGCTCGGCGAGGAGGTCGCGACGCAGCGGCTCCGCGAGTGGTGGGCGTCTCGCTGAGGCGCTGAGCCGGGCCGCGTGCCCGCCCCGCCCTGCACCCGGGTTGGTGCGCCTCGAGCGGATCCGTCCGGCGCGTCGCGGCGGTCCTGTTGTAGTCTGTACAGGTTGTCCACGACCAGACGCACTCGCGTCCGCGGGAGTGGGCAGATGCTACATACCCTCCTGTCACGGAAATACCGTGGCCGTTCAGTCCGAAGGAGGTGGGTTAGTGACGCATCAGTACGAGATCATGGTCATCCTGGACCCCGAGATCGATGAGCGCACCGTCGCTCCGAGTCTCGACAAGTTCCTCAACGTCATCCGCACCGATGGTGGATCCATCGACAAGGTCGACGTCTGGGGCCGCCGTCGTCTGGCGTACGAGATCAACAAGAAGTCCGAGGGCATCTACGCCGTCGTCGACTTCACGTCGACCTCCGCCGCAGCGAACGAGCTCGACCGTCAGCTGAAGCTGTCCGAGGCCGTCATGCGCACCAAGGTGCTGCGGGCCGAAGAGGGCATCGCCCAGGTCGCGGCCGCCGCGAAGCTCGCCGACGAGAAGGCCGCCCGCAAGGCCGCCAAGGCCTCGGCCGCTCCCAAGGCGTAGCGCTCATGGCCGGCGAGACGATCATCACCGTGGTGGGGAACCTCACCGCCGACCCCGAGCTGCGCTATACGCAGGGCGGGCTCGCGGTCGCGAACTTCACCATCGCCTCCACGCCGCGCACCTTCGACCGTCAGGCGAACGACTGGAAGGACGGCGAAGCGCTGTTCCTCCGCGCCTCCGTCTGGCGCGAGTTCGCCGAGAACGTCGCAGGAACGCTGACCAAGGGCAGCCGCGTCATCGCGACCGGCCGCCTGAAGCAGCGCTCCTACGAGACGAAGGAAGGCGAGAAGCGCACCAGCATCGAGCTCGAGATCGACGAGATCGGGCCCTCGCTGCGCTACGCGACCGCGCAGGTCACGCGCGCCTCCGGTGGAGGCGGACGCGGCCAGGCCGGTGGCGGCCAGGGCAACGGCGGTCAGATCGGCGGCGGCCAGGGCGGCTTCGGCGGCGGCGGTCAGGGGGGCTCCGGCAACGCCGGCGGCAACCGTGGCGGTCAGGCCGAGGAGCCGTGGGCGCCGAGCGCTCCCGCCGGTGGCGACGTGTGGAGCACGCCGGGCAGCTACAACGACGAGACGCCGTTCTGAGCCTCGGCTCGGACGCTCTCCTCACCTGAATCACGCCTCCCCCGCACCGCGATCGCTCGCGGCGGGGCAGGGGCGAACCAGAATCTAAGGAAACCACTATGGCTGGAAAGAGCAGCGGCGACCGCCGCAAGCCGATCCGCGGCAAGGGCGCGAAGAACGCGGCCCCCGCGAAGTCGGTCCGCGTGGGTGTCATCGACTACAAGGACGTCGCGACCCTCCGCAAGTTCATCTCGGAGCGCGGGAAGATCCGCGCCCGTCGTATCACCGGCGTCTCCGTTCAGGAGCAGCGCCTCATCGCCCGTGCCGTCAAGAACGCCCGCGAGATGGCGCTCCTGCCCTACGCCGGCAGCGGAAGGTAGGTAACGGTATGTCCAAGGTCATCCTGACCCACGAGGTCGACGGACTCGGCTCGGCCGGCGACGTCGTCGACGTGAAGAACGGGTTCGCCCGCAATTACCTCATCCCGCAGGGCTTCGGCGTCGCGTGGACCCGCGGTGGCGAGAAGCAGGTCGAGCAGATCAAGTCGGCGCGAGCCGCTCGTGAGCACAAGACCATCGAAGAGGCCCAGCACACCAAGCAGGTCCTCGAGGCGAACCGCGTGAAGCTGACGGTCAAGGCCGGCAAGGACGGCCGCCTGTTCGGCTCGGTGAAGACCTCCGACATCGCGAACGCGGTGGCGGCGGCCGGATTCGGCGAGCTCGACAAGCGCAAGATCGTCATCTCGAACGCGATCAAGCACGTCGGCGAGCACGAGGCCGTGGTGCGTCTGCGCGACGACATCCAGGCCACTGTGAAGCTGCAGGTGGTCGCGGCCAAGTAAGGCCGCGAGAACGCCGCGGAGGGCGGTGCGACGGGACTTCCGAGTCCCTCGCACCGCCCTTCGTCGTTCCCGTTCTCCACAGCTCCATCCACATACACCCTTCAGCGGGACCAACCTTCACTGTGGTCTTGAGTCTCTTTTCCCCACACACCTGTGGAAAGCGGTGAATGCCTGGTCAGAGGCCAGAAAAAACTTGCCAAGAGCCGCTGATCCCACAGGGTTGTCCACATGTTGCCCACAGTGGTCCCGGCGTTTCCCCTCGGTTCTGCACAGCTCTCTCCACAGGGCGGTTTGCGTGCCGCGGGCGGCGGTCCGTAGGGTGGCGCAGCGCCCCGCGAGGGGTGCGGGCAGGCGCCCGTGCGCCGCTGTCGGAGGTCGCTGGTAGACCGGATCCCGGCACCGGCTCGACCGGACGCGCAGCACCCGACAGGAGGAGGCGAAGGCATGACGATCGCGCACCTGGCGGTACCCGGCTCGGACGGACGGGACGGTCGCGGAGACCGCGGCGAGTCGCGCGGGAACGAGCGGACCCCTCCGCACGACCTCCTCGCCGAGCAGTCGGCGCTGGGCGGCATGCTGCTCTCGAAGGACGCGGTCGCCGACGTCGTCGAGAGCGTGAAGGGCACCGACTTCTACATCCCCAAGCACGAGATCGTCTTCGACGCGATCCTCGCCCTCTACTCGCACGGCGAGCCGACCGACGTCATCGCGGTCACCGACGAGCTCACGAAGCAGGGCGAGCTGCAGCGGGCCGGCGGCGCCGACTACCTGCACACGCTCACCTCGATGGTCCCCACCGCGGCCAACGCCGGGTACTACGCCTCCATCGTCGCCGAGCGCGCTCTGCTGCGCCGCCTCGTCGAGGCGGGCACCCGCATCGCGCAGATGGGCTACCAGGGCGAGGGCGAGGTGCTCGACCTGGTCAACACGGCGCAGGCCGAGATCTACAACGTCACCGGCTCCGAGACGGCGGAGGACTACGTCCCGCTGACCGACGCGGTGACCGTCGCGATCGACGAGATCGAGGCGGCCGCTCACAAGGACGGCAGCTTCACCGGCGTCCCCACCGGCTTCGCCGACCTCGACGACCTGACCAACGGCTTCCACGCCGGGCAGATGATCATCGTCGCCGCGCGCCCCGCGCTCGGAAAGTCGACGCTGGCGCTCGACTTCGCCCGCGCCGCCGCGATCAAGCACAACATGGCCACGATCTTCTTCTCCCTCGAGATGGGGCGCAGCGAGATCGCGATGCGCCTCCTCTCGGCCGAGGCGTCCGTGCCGCTGCAGCACATGCGCAAGGGCACGGTCGACCAGCGCGACTGGACGACCATCGCCTCCACCCGTGGCCGGATCAACGACGCGCCGCTCTACATCGACGACTCGCCCAACATGACCCTCGTCGAGATCCGGGCGAAGTGCCGCCGGCTCAAGCAGCGGGTCGGGCTCAAGATGGTCGTCATCGACTACCTGCAGCTGATGACCTCCGGCAAGAAGGTCGAGAGCCGCCAGCAGGAGGTCTCGGAGTTCTCGCGTGCCCTCAAGCTCCTCGCGAAGGAGCTGCAGGTGCCGGTCATCGCGCTCTCGCAGCTGAACCGAGGCCCCGAGCAGCGCGCCGACAAGCTCCCCGCCATCTCGGACCTCCGCGAGTCCGGCTCGATCGAGCAGGACGCCGACATGGTGATCCTCCTGCACCGCGAGAGCGCCTACGAGAAGGACAACCCGCGCGCGGGCGAGGCCGACCTCATCGTCGCCAAGCACCGCAACGGCCCGACCCGCACGGTGACCGTGGGCTTCCACGGCCACTTCTCGCGCTTCGCCGACATCCCGGCGGTCTGACGTGACACGTGCTGCTGCCGTCCCCGAGCCCGTCGACGTCCCGCTGGGCGGCGGGTCGATCCGCCTGGGCCAGTTCCTCAAGTTCGCGGGGATCCTCTCGGGCGGCGAGGCCAAGGAGGCGGTCGCCGAGGGGATGGTGACCGTCAACGGCGAAGTCGATCTGCGCCGCGGGCGCCAGCTCGTCGTCGGCGACGTCGTCGGGTTCGGCCGGAACCGCTTCCGCGTCTGCGAGTGAGCGCGGCCGCGCCTCGACGGGCGCGATCGGCCGAGACGCCGCGGAACGGATGAGACGCCGCTCAGAGGCGGGCGCGTCGGCGTGTTGAGCGGTGGCTCGGCGCACACTGGCTCCTGGACATCCCGGGACGACAGGAGACGCGCGTGCAGCTCGGCATTCACTTCATGAACTTCACCCTTCCGGGCGGAAGCGCGGGGATCGCGCCGATCCTCGGAGCGACCGCGCGGACGGCCGAGGACGTCGGCTGCGCGTGGTTCACGCTGATGGACCACTACTTCCAGATGGAGCACTTCGCGACGAGCGAGGATCCGATGCTCGAGGGCTACACCTCGCTCGGCTTCGTCGCCGGCCGGACGGAGCGGATGCGGCTGGGGCTCCTCGTCACCGGCGTGACGTACCGCCATCCGGGACTGCTCGCGAAGATCGTCACCACCCTCGACGTGCTCTCCGGCGGGCGCGCGATGCTCGGCATCGGCGCCGCCTGGTACGAGCGCGAGCACCTCGGGCTCGGCGTGCCGTACCCGCCGCTGAAGGAGCGGTTCGAGCGGTTGGAGGAGACGCTGCGGATCTGCCGTCAGATGTGGAGCGACGACGACGGGCCGTTCGAGGGGATGCACTACCGGCTCGCCGAGACGCTGAACCACCCGGCGCCGATCCAGCAGCCCGGCCCGCCCATCCTCATCGGCGGCGGCGGAGAGAGGAAGACGCTGCGGCTGGTCGCGCAGTACGGAGACGCCTGCAACCTGTTCGGCACCGGCGCGGACGACGTGGCGCACAAGCTGGACGTGCTGAAGCGGCACTGCGACGATCTCGGGCGCGACTACGCGACGATCACGAAGACCATCACCGGGGGCGGCGATCCGATCGGCGACCCCGACGGCTTCGTCCGCGCGATGGAGGAGTACGCGGCGCTGGGGATCGACCACGTGCAGCTGGCGCCGGCCGGGCCGGATCCGGAGGGGTACGTCGCCCGGCTGGGCGAGGGCGTGATCGAGCGGGTGGCGGCTCTCGGCTGAGGGCTTCGGGACGCACAGCACTCCGACCGGTTCGGGTGCCGCGGGCGTCACCGCTGATCCGCTCCGCCGGCCGGGTCCGCCGTCACCGGCGCGAGGACTCCTGTGGCGGCCATGTCCCGGGTCGTGGGACGCCGTCGGCGGATCCTGCCCCCCGTCAGGGTCGCGGCGTAGACGCGGGCGAGGAGCGCGACCCACGGTTCGAGCCTCCCACCTCGGGTTATTGAGCTCACGCTGACGTGGGCAGATCGCTGGCCTCATGCCGCACGTGTCCTCTCGTACCTCGCTCCGCCGTCATCGGCAGAACCGCAGAAGAGGGGCGATCGGGACGGGTGTCGTCCTCGCCGTCGTCGGCGCCGCGCTCTTCGCCGGCGTCTCGGCGCAGGCGGCCACTGCTTCCGACCTCGGCACGGCGGAGGACTACTCGGTCCTGGCCGCGTCGACCGTGACGAACACGGGGTCGAGCGTCCTGGACCAGAGCGTCGGGCTCAGCCCGCTGACCGCCGTCACCGGGTTCCCGCCCGGACGGACGGACGGAGTGATCCACCGCGGAGACGCGGAGGCGGCTCAGGCCCAGGCCGACGTGGGCACCGCCTACGGACAGCTCGCCTCGCAGGCGACGACCGCGCAGGTCGACGCCGAGATCGGCGGCAGCACGCTGAAGCCCGGGGTGTACACCGCGGCCGGACCGGTCGGAGCGACGGGGACGCTCACGCTCGACGCCGAGGGCGTCAACGAGGCGGTCTTCGTGATCCGCGCCGCGTCGACGCTGACGACGGCGTCGTCGAGCACTGTGGCCCTGATCAACGGAGCGCAGGCCTGCAACGTCTACTGGCAGATCGGCAGCTCCGCGACTCTCGGCACCGACTCGGACTTCGTGGGCTCCGTGCTCGCCTCGGTCTCGATCACGGTGACGACGGGCGTCTCCGTCGAGGGCCGCGCACTGGCCCGCACGGGAGCGGTCACGCTCGATTCCAACGACTTCACCGAGCCGGGCTGCGAGCCCTCCGACGGCGGATCGTCGCCGACGGCGACTCCGACGGTCACGCCGACCGTGACGCCGACGGTCACGCCGACCGTGACGCCGACGGTCACGCCGACCGTGACGCCGACGGTCACGCCGACCGTGACGCCGACGTTCACGCCGACCGTGACGCCGACCGTGACCCCGACAGTCACGCCGACCGTGACGCCCACGGTCACTCCGACGGTGACGCCCACGGTCACTCCGACGGTGACCCCGACCATCACGCCGACCGTGACGCCGACCGTCGTGCCCACCGTGGCTCCGACGGTCACGCCCACTGTCACGCCGACCGTGACTCCCACCGTCACCCCGACGGTGACCCCCACCATTACTCCGACGGTGACGCCGACGATCGCGCCCACCGTGGCCCCGACGGTCACGCCGACGACCACGCCGACGGTGACGCCGACCGTGGCTCCGACGGCGACTCCCACCACCACGCCGACCGCGACGCCCACGGCCTCGCCCACTCCGACCGCGACCACAGCGCCGCGACCGGCGCCCTCCCACGCCGCGGTCGTTCCCGTGTCCGGGTCGAACGGTCCCCGCGGTCCGGCTCTCGCCTCGACCGGAGTGGACGCCGCAGCGACGGCGACCGCCGGAGTGCTGGGCCTGCTCGCCCTGGTCGGCGGCGGTCTGATGCTCCTCACCCTCCGACGCCGCGGTGAGCGCACCGGCAGCTGATTCCGGCTGATCATCGGCAGCTGATCACCGCCAGGCCGTGCGCCGGACTCCCGAGGGGTCCGGCGCACGTCTGCGCCCACGATCCCGCTCCGCCCGTCTCTCGGGTGTCCTCGCCGATGCGCGCAGGCCCGCTCGTGCGTCGAGACGCCGCTCCGAGCGTCGGGGCACCGCTGAGCAGGCGGTGTCCTCCGCGTTCTCGCGGAGGGCGGGGGCGTCAGCCGGAGGACTCCCGCGGCACGAAGCGGACGGGCATGGCCTGCACGCCTGCGGTCGGACGTCCGTGGATCGCGTTCGAGAGCTCCTCCGCGGCGGCGCGGCCGAGCGTGTCGAGCATCATGTCGATGCTCGAGAGCGGCGGGCGGGCGGCCTCGACGAGGAGGTCCCAGTTGTCGAAGCCGACGACGGCCACGTCCTGCGGCACCCGCCGGCCGGTCTCGCGCAGGTGGTCGAGCGTGCCGCGGGCGATCTGGTCGCTCGCGCAGATGATCGCGTCGAGGTCCGGATGCGCGCGCAGCAGCGTCTCGGCGCACTGGCGGCCCCAGCTCTCGGACCACTGCCCGAAGAGGACGCCGCCGCCGACCAGCGGCAGCCCCGCCTCCGTCAGCGCCTGCTCGACGCCCCGGGCGCGGTCGTGCGCGGCGGTGTAGCTCGGCTCGCCGTTGACGAGGGCGATCCTCGTCCGTCCGCGCTCGATCAGGTGGCGGGCGGCGAGGACGCCGGCCTGCACGTTGTCGGGCGTGAAGGAGGAGTCGCGCGGATCCTCCGAGGGCGCGTAGGCATAGACGACCGGCACCGGGATGGTGCGCGTGATCGAAGGGCGCGGGTTGGTCGTCCGGCCGAGCACCACGATCCCGTCGACGCGCTTGGCGAGCAGATTCTTGATGTGGTGCTGCTCGCGGATCGAGTCGCCGCGGGCGTCGCAGAGGAGCACTGACGTCGATCCGGCGCCGAACGCGTCCTCGGCGCCGAGCAGCACGGGGAGCACGAAGCGGTTGTCGAGGTCGTTCGTGAGCATCCCGATGGTGCCCGTGCGCCGGGAGTTGAGGGCCTGCGCGAACGGGTTCGGGGTGAAGGAGAGGGCCTCGGCGGCGTCCAGCACGCGCTGGCGGGTCTCGGCGCGCACCTGGTCGCGGCCGTTGAGCGCTTTGGAGGCGGTGGCGATCGAGACGCCGGCGGCGGCCGCCACGTCGGTGAGCGTGATGGTGCCGGTGGGCTTGCGTGGTGGCACCGCGCCTCCGTTCCGGGCCCGGCGGGCCGCCGCGTCGATCCTCGCACGACTCCGGCGAAAAACCGAAAAGACCGAAAAGGTCGCATCTCTTGACGCGCTGACCGCCCCTGCCTAGGTTTACCCGACAGAAAGTAGTTTCGGCCCGGCGCAGACATTCGGGACGACTGCCGAGGAATCCGTCAACGACGAAGGGATCATCCGTGAAGACGAGGAAGCACGCTCGGGGCCTCGCCGCCGCCGTCCTGCTGGGGACGGCCGCCGCCGCACTGACCGGCTGCGCGAGCGGCTCCGGGGGAGACTCCGGCTCCGCCGCGGGAGGCAGCTACACGTTCTGGGACCCGTACCCCCAGTTCGACGAGTCGTCCGACTGGGCGAAGCTCATCGACTCCTGCGGGACCGAGGCCGGCGTCACCGTCGAGCGCACCGGCTACGACACCACCGACCTGACCAACAAGGCGCTGCTCGCCGGTCAGCAGGGCAACTCGCCCGACCTCCTGCTCGTCGACAACCCCGTGGTCTCGACGCTCGCGGAGTCGGGCATCCTGACCACGACCGCCGAGTCCGGGCTCTCCACCGAGGGGATCGACGCGAACATCCTCGCGGCCGGCCGGACCGGCAGCGACACCTTCGGCGTGCCGATCGGCGCCAACACGCTCGCGCTGTACTACAACAAGGCCGTGCTCGAGAAGGCCGGCGTGGACGCCGCCTCCATCACGGACTGGGCCGGGCTGACCGACGCGCTCGAGAAGGTCACCGCCTCCGGCGGCAAGGGCATCACGTTCTCCGGCATCGGCACGGAGGAGGGGACCTTCCAGTTCCTGCCGTGGTTCTGGGGCTCCGGCGCCGAGCTGACCGACCTCGACTCGCCCGCCGCGGTCGACGCCGTCTCGCTCTGGAGCGACTGGCTCGAGAAGGGCTACGCGCCCAACTCCGTGATCGGCAACACGCAGACCACGAGCTGGCAGGAGTTCGAGACCGGCGAGTACGCGTTCGGCGAGAACGGCACCTGGCAGCTGGCCAACGCGAAGGCCTCGGGCATCGACTACGGCGTCCTGACCATCCCGTCGAAGGACGGCGGAGCGGCCCCCGCACCGACCGGAGGCGAGTTCCTCACCCTCCCGGTGCAGTCGGACACGGCGCGCTACGAGACCTCGAAGAAGATCGCCGAGTGCCTGACCTCGACGGAGAGCCTGGTCACGACCGACAACACGCTCTCGTACATCGCGCCGACGGCCGAGGCGCAGCAGGAGCAGGTCGCCGGCAACGCCGACCTCGAGCCGTGGGTCACCGCCGTGCAGGCCGCGAAGGGCCGCACCTCGGACGACCTCGGCACGAAGTACCCGAAGATCTCGGAGCAGCTGTGGGGCGCGGTGCAGACCGTGCTCAGCGGCTCGCAGTCTCCCGAGGACGCCCTGAAGGCCGCCCAGTCGGCCGCCGAATCCGCCACGAAGTAGGACGACCGGGGGCTCCCGCTCCCCGAACGAGGTCCCTCCGGCCGGTGCTCCGCGCACCGGCCGGAGGGACGGGAGAGACCATGACCACTGCCACCGAGACCGCCCGCCTCCTGCGGCGCGGCACCGAGCCGCCGGCCACGCCCGCCCCGGCCGCCGAGAGCCGTCGGCGCCGCCGGCGCCCCGAGGGCGGCCGTCTGGTCGCGTGGGCGTTCCTCGCCCCGCTCGTCGCCTACCTGCTCGTCTTCTACGCGTTCCCGCTCTACCGCAACCTCGAGCTGAGCCTGAAGGACTACACGGTCCGCTCGTTCGTGCAGGGGAACGCACCCTTCGTCTGGTTCGACAACTACGTCCAGGTGTTCCAGGACGCGACCTTCGGCCCGGCGCTGCTGCACACGGCGGTCTTCACCGGCGTCTCGCTCCTCTTCCAGTTCACGCTGGGGCTGGCGCTCGCCGTGTTCTTCTACCGCCGCTTCCCGCTGGCGAGCACGCTCCGGGCGCTGTTCCTGGTGCCGTGGCTCCTGCCGCTGATCGTCTCGGCGTCGACCTGGTCGTGGATGCTCAACAGCGACTCCGGCATCGTGAACGCGTTCCTGGAGTCGTTCGGGATCGGCCAGATCAACTGGCTCACCTCGCCGACCACCTCGCTGATCGCGGTCCTGATCGCGAACATCTGGATCGGCATCCCGTTCAACCTGGTGATCCTCTACTCCGGCCTGCAGAACATCTCGCAGGACCTCTACGAGGCGGCCTCGCTCGACGGCGCGACCGGCGCCCAGCAGTTCTGGCGGATCACGCTGCCGCTGCTGCGGCCGGTGTCGGCGATCACGATCCTGCTCGGCCTCGTCTACACGCTGAAGGTGTTCGACATCATCTGGATCATGACGAAGGGCGGCCCCGCCGACTCCTCGACCACGCTCGCCACCTGGACGTACCAGCTCGGCTTCGGCTCGATGCTGCCCGACTTCGGACCGGCCGCGGCCGTCGGCAACCTGCTGATCATCCTGGCCCTCGTCTTCGGCCTCGTGTACATCCGGGTCCAGCGGAAGCAGGCCGACTCGTGACCGCCCGCCGCCCCTGGTACCTGACGGTGGTCGGGATCGCCCTCACGGCGGTCATGCTGTTCCCCGTCTACTGGATGATCAACGTCTCCCTCACTCCGACCGGCTCGATGCGGAAGGATCCGCCGGACTGGTTCCCGTTCTCTCCCACGTTCACCGGCTACCAGGCGGTGCTGAGCGAGCAGCTGCCCTACCTGGGCACCAGCCTCGTCGTCGGCCTGGGCACGGTGCTGCTGACCGTGGCGATCGCCGCTCCCGCCGCCTACTCGCTGGCGAAGCTGCGGCCCCGCGGCGGTCAGGCCCTCTCGTTCGTGCTGCTGATCGCGCAGATGATCCCGGCGATCATCATGGCGATGGGCTTCTACGCCATCTACCTCAACCTGGGGCTGCTCAACTCGATCCCGGGCCTGATCGTGGCCGACTCCACCATCGCGGTGCCGTTCGGCGTGCTGATCTTCACGGCCTTCATGTCGGGGATCCCCGACGAGCTCACCCAGGCGGCCCGGATGGACGGAGCGAGCGCCTGGCGCACCTTCACCTCGGTGATCATGCCGATCAGCCGCAACTCCGTCGTCACCGTCTCGCTGTTCGCGTTCCTCTGGGCCTGGTCGGACTTCATCTTCGCCTCGACGCTCGACAGCGGCGGGAAGCTCCAGCCGATCACCCTCGGCATCTACAAGTACATCGGCAACAACAACCAGGAGTGGAACTCGATCATGGCGACCGCCGTGGTCGCCTCGCTCCCGGCCGCCGTCCTCCTCGTCGTCGCCCAGCGGTACGTCTCGGCGGGAGTCACCGCCGGCGCCGTCAAGGACTGACCCGTCCCTCCAAGGAGACACCGTGACCCTCACCGCCCCCACCGCCACCGCCCTCGGCGGCCCGGTCGCCCCCTCGCGGAGCGTGCTCCGGCCGCTCCGCCAGGACGAGATCCGCCTCACCGGCGGCTTCTGGAAGCACTACCAGGACCTCAACTCCTCCGCCGTCATCGAGCACTGCCGCTCGTGGATCGAGCGCGTCGGCTGGGCCGGCAACTTCGACCGCGCGGCCGACGGCTCGATCTCGTCCGCGGAGAGCGGCGACGCGCACGCGGGCATCGAGTTCGTGGACTCCGAGGTCTACAAGCTCCTCGAGGCCATGGCCTGGGAGCTCGGCCGGAGCGACGACGCCGGGCTGCAGGAGCGGTACGACGACCTCGTCGCGCGGGTCGCCTCCGCCCAGGACCCGGACGGCTACCTGCACACGAGCTTCGGCCGGCCCGGCCAGCGTGCGCGCTACTCCGACCTGGAGTGGGGCCACGAGCTGTACAGCTTCGGGCACCTGATCCAGGCCGCCGTGGCGCGGCTCCGCACCGGGCACGACGACCTCCTGCCGCAGGTCGCCCGACGGCTCGCCGACCACGTGCACCGCGAGTTCGGGCCCGAGGGGAGGGTCGCCGTGTGCGGCCACCCCGAGATCGAGCCGGCGCTCGCCGAGCTGGCGCGGGCGACGGGGGAGGAGCGCTACCTCGAGCTGGCCCGCCTGTTCGTGGAGCGGCGCGGGACGGGGACGCTGAAGCCGATCGCGTTCGGCGCCGAGTACTTCCAGGACGACGTGCCCGTGCGCGACGCGGAGGTGCTGCGCGGCCACGCGGTGCGGGCCCTCTACCTCGCCTCCGGGGCTCTCGATGTCGCGGTCGAGACCGGCGACGCCGAGCTGGAGGAGGCGGTCCGCCGCCAGTGGGAGGCGACCGTCGAGCGGCGCACCTACGTCACGGGCGGGATGGGCTCGCACCACCAGGACGAGGCGTTCGGCGCCGACTACGAGCTGCCGCCGGACCGCGCCTACGCCGAGACCTGCGCGGCGATCGGCTCCACGATGCTCAGCTGGCGGCTCCTGCTCGGCTCGAACGAGCCCCGCTACGCGGACCTGATGGAGCGGACGCTGCTGAACGCGGTGCTCCCCGCGACCCGCGAGGACGGCCGCGCCTTCTTCTACACGAACACGCTGCAGCAGCGCGTCGACGGAGTGGCACCGGACGAGTCGCGCGAAACCGACCGCGCGCAGTCCAGCCTCCGCGCGCCCTGGTTCTGGGTCTCGTGCTGCCCGACCAACACCGCCCGCACCATGGCGAGCGTGGAGCTCGGCTTCGCGACCGCCACCGACGACGGGGTGCAACTCCACCAGTACGGCGCGTACGAGGTGCGCACCGGAGGCGTCGCGCTGCGCGTCGAGACGGAGTACCCGGCCGACGGCGAGATCGTCGTGCGGATCCTCGAGGACGCGGAGTTCGCGCTGACGCTGCGGGTCCCTCCGTTCGCGCGGGGCTCGGCGCTGCTCGACGGCGAGCCGGTCTCGACGCCGACCGTCACCGTCCGCCGGGCGTTCTCCGCCGGCGACACCGTGCGGCTCTCGCTGCCGATGACGGCCCGCTTCGTCGCCCCGCACCCCCGGATCGACGCGGTGCGCGGCCAGGTCGCCCTCGAGCGCGGGCCGTTCGTGCTGGCGATCGAGTCGCTCGACCTGCCAGAGGGCCTGGACACCGAGCACATCGCGGTCGACGCCTCGGTGCCGCCCGTCGTGACGGCGGAGGGAGCGCGCGTGTCCCTCGTGGCGCGGGAGGCGGCTCCCGGCTGGCCCTACGGTTCCGTGCCGGTGGAGGAGGGGCGCCGCTTCGAGGCGGAGTTCCGGCCGTACCACCGCTGGGCGAACCGCGGACCGTCGACGATGCGGATCTGGACGCCGACGGCCTGACAGGCACCGCTCGCGAGAACGCAGGAGTCGTCGCACTCGAGCGCGAGTGCGACGACTCCTGCGGAGTGGCTGCCGTTGCGGCGCCTCGCTCAGATCCAGCCGCGCTCGCGGGCCTCGATCACCGCGCGCTGGCGGGTGTCGACGTCGAGCTTGCGGAGGATCGACGAGACGTGGTTGCGGACGGTGCCGGAGGAGAGGTGCAGCGCCGCGCCGATCTCGCCGATCGTCTCGCCGCGGGAGCCGGCGCTGAGCACGTCGAGCTCGCGGTCGGTCAGCGGGCTGCGCGTGCTCGCCAGGGCGTCGGCGGCGATCTCCGGATCGACGTAGCGGCGTCCGCTCGCGACCTGGCGGATCACCTCGGCGACGTCCTCGACCCGGCGCGACTTCGGCAGGAAACCGCTGACGCCCGCTCCGAGCGCTCGCCGCAGGACCCCCGGCCGCGCGTGCCGGGTGACGACCACGACGCGCGTCGCCGAGACCCGGCGCAGCCGCTCCGCCGCCTCGATCCCGTCGAGCCCGGGCATCTCGACGTCGAAGAGGCACACGTCGGGCTGCAGGCGCAGGGCCTCCGCGACCGCCTGCTCGCCGTCGCGGCACTCGCCCACGATCTCGAGGTCCTCCTCGAGGCGGAGGAGCGCGGCCAGCGCCGTGCGGATCATGTCCTCGTCGTCGGCGATCAGCACCCGGATCACGAGTCGCTCCCCACCGGCAGGCGCGCGTCCAGCTCGAAGGAGCGGCGGACCGCCCCGGCGCGCAGCGTCCCGCCCGCCCGCTCGACCCGCTCCGCCATGCCGAGGACGCCCGAGCCGGTCCCGTCCGCCTCCTCCGCGTCCGGTGCCAGGTCGTTCACCGCCTCGAACCGCCACTCGTCCTGCTCCCGCGCGAGCCGCAGCCGCGCGCTGGAGCCGCCGCCGTGCTTGAGGATGTTCGTCGTCGTCTCGCGGACCACCGGCCCGAGCGTCTCCGCCGGCGCGTGGGACGCCGCCGGGTCGACCTCGAGCTCGACGCGGAGCCCGGCCGAGCGGAGCAGGTCGGCGGCGTTGGCCAGCTCGTCGACGAGCGGGACGCTGCGGAAGCGCGTCGCGAGCTCGCGGGTGCCGGTGCGGGCGCCGTCGACCGAGCGCTGGGCGGCGCGCAGCTGCTCGAGAGCGGCCTCCGGGTCGCTGCCGAGGAGGCGCTCCGCGAGCTCGAGCTGCAGCGCGATGACCTGGAGGTGGTGGCCCTGGAGGTCGTGCACGTCGCCGGCGAGCAGCAGGCGCTCCTGGGCGGCGGCGAGTCGGCCCTCGGCGGCGCGCGCCCGGTCGAGCTCGCGGACGATGTCCCACCACCACAGCGCGCTGACGACCGTCAGGGGCAGCAGCGTCGCGAACAGCAGGAGGGTCGAGAGCGCGGCCGACGCGTCCGGCGCCGCTCGCGTCTGCTCGAGCACCGCCGCGACCGCGAGGACGATCGTGCAGAGCACCATCACCCGGAGCCGCACCCCGCTCTGCCAGGGCAGCACGGCGACCAGGGTCGCGGCGAGCGAGAGCCCGAGCGCGAGGCTCCCGGCGGCCGTGCCGGTGAGCGCGGCGGCCGCCACTCCGAGGCAGAAGACCAGGGTCGGCACAGCCCGGAGGCGCACCGGGCCCTCGCGGTCGGCGCGCCGGTACGCGAGCGCGGTCGGCGAGAACACCGCGACCCAGGCGGCCGCGCCCAGGAAGTAGGCGCCCTTCCGCCACTCCTCGGCCTCGGCGCTCAGCACCGCCACGGACCAGACGGCCAGGACGATCACCACGAAGGAGGCGGCCGACGCGAGGGTGTACCACCAGGTCACGGCGACGCCGCGGCCCGCGCGCACGGGCGGATCCGCCTCGGTCGAGTTCACCATGCGGCCCAGGCTACGACCATGACACTTGTCACCCCTCGGGCCGCCGATCCTCCCGGGACGCGGTGACCCGGCGGCACTGCCGCGTCGGGCGCGGACACGGTCGGATGGAGGAGTCCCGAGAGCCGGGGCCACGAACCGGAAGGCACGACCATGACGATCATCAGCGACGCGATCCTCGGATTCCAGGACCTGATCGGCCGCGTTCCCGAGCTCGTGCAGCCCCTCGTCGTCGCCGCGGCCGGGGCCGTCCCCTTCATCGAGGGCGAGGGAGCGGCGAGCATCGGGATCATCGGCGGCATCCACCCGGTCGTCGCCGGGCTCGCCGGGGCGATCGGCAACTTCGTCTGCGTGGCGCTGCTCGTGCTGCTGGGCACCGGCGTCCGCTCGGCGATCACGGGCCGCTCGGAGGCGAAGCGGACGACTCCGCGGCGCGAGAAGTTCCAGCGGGCCTTCACCCGCTACGGCGTCCCGGGCGTGAGCCTGCTGGGGCCGCTGCTGCTCCCGACGCACTTCACCGCGGTGATGCTGGCGGGCGCCGGAGTCGGCCGCGGGCGGATCCTGCTCTGGCAGGGCGTCGCGATCGCACTGTGGACGACGGTGCTGACGGTGATCGTCGGGCTCGCGGTCTCGGGCGCGACGCGGGCGGGCTGAGCGGGCCGGACTCGGTCCTGAGGCGTGCGACCCCGGTGGCGCAGAGGCGTTCGCGCCATCGGTCAGTGCCGGATGCGCCGTCCCGGTCCGCCGTCCGGGTCCGTCGGCCCGGCGGACTGCAGGTGGGTGTGCAGGCGGATGAGGGTGTCGCGCAGCCGGGTCTTGACGGTGCCGAGCGGGATCGACAGCTCCTCCGCGATCTCGGAGTGGCTGTACCCGCGGACGTAGGCGAGGTAGAGGACGTCGTGGTGGATGGCGGCGAGCTGCCGGATCGCGCCGGCCGCGGGCGCCAGGGCGAGCCGGACGTCCGAGCGCTCCCACTCGCGATCGCGCGGCCGGTCGAGGACCGTGTACTGCAGCTCCCGGCGCCGCGCCGACCGGTCCGCACGGGCACGGTCCACGGCCCGGCGGTGCGCGACCTGGGCCAGGAAGGCGAGGACGGGACGTCCCGGGTCGAGCGAGCGCGCAGTGCGCCAGAGCTCGAGGTAGACCTCCTGCGCGACCTCCTCGGCGGCGGCGCGGTCGTCGAGCACGGCGTCCGCGACGGAGACGACCCTGCCCGCGGTGAGCGAGTAGAGCTGCCGGAAGGCGGTCCGGTCGCCCGCGCAGACCCGCAGCAGCAGGGCCGCTGACCGCGCAGGGCCGTCCCCGGGCTCACGCCGCTCGCCCGTCATCGTCGACACAGGGCTCAGCCTGGCACCGCGGACGCGCTCCTCCCGGGGTTACTCCCTGTGAGGTGGCCCCCGTTAGAGGCTCACTTTCACAGGAGTCCGCCGATGCGCGCCGCACGCCCGCCGATGCGCGGCCCCGGTCGCGCACGGGCCCGTGCGGCGGCGTCGACGGACTCGGCCGCCCGTCAGGCGGCGACGCGCGCGTTCGACTGCGCGAGGAGCGCGACCGAGCGCAGGCGCGCCTCCGTCTGCAGCGACGCGTGGGCGACGATGACCTCGTCGGCGTCGGCGGAGCGGGCGAAGTCGGCGGTGTAGTCGGCCACCTGGTCGCCGGTGCCGACACCGGTGTAGGTGGTCATGCTCGCGACGTGGGCGCCGATCGGGGCGCTGAGCAGGGCGTCGAGCTCCTCATCGTCGAAGGTCTGGCCGACGGGGATCTGTCCGCTCTGGCGCAGCAGCATCATCAGGCGGGCGCGCTTCATCTGCGCGAACTGCTCCTGCGCGTCCTCCTCGGTGTCGGAGGCGATGGCGTTCATCCCGGCGATCACGTAGGGCGCGTCGAGCTGCTCGGAGGGGCGGAAGCCGCGGCGGTACTCCGCGACGGCCTGGTGCAGCGCGTCCGGAGCGAAGTGCGAGGCGAACGCGTACGGCAGGCCCAGAGCGGCCGCGAGCTGCGCGCCGAAGAGCGAGGAGCCGAGGATGTAGAGGGGGACGCGGGTGCCGGCGCCCGGCGTCGCGCTCACTCCGGGGATGCGGGACTCGCCGGCGAGGAACGCCTGCAGCTCCAGCACGTCCTGCGGGAAGCGCTCGGAGGAGTCGGGGTCGCGGCGGAGCGCGCGGAAGGTCGCCTGGTCGCTGCCGGGGGCGCGGCCGAGTCCGAGGTCGATCCGTCCCGGGTGCAGCGTCTCGAGGGTGCCGAACTGCTCGGCGATGGTGAGCGGGGAGTGGTTCGGCAGCATGACGCCGCCGGAGCCGAGGCGGATCGTGGAGGTCTGCGAGGCGACGTGCGCGATGAGCACCGAGGTCGCGCTGGAGGCGATGCTCGCCATGTTGTGGTGCTCGGCGTACCAGACGCGGCGGTAGCCGTTCCGCTCGGCCTCCTGGGCCAGGGCGACGGAGGCGGCGAAGCTGTCGCGAGCGGTCTCACCGGGGGCGATGGGGGCGAGGTCGAGGATGGAGAGGGGAACGCTCATGGTGAGGGCAACGCCCGCGACGGCTCCGGTGTTCCCGTCGCGGGCGCCTTCCTCACGCCTCGGGGATGTCGCGGCCGTACGCCTCCAGCGTCACGGCCTCGGGCTCCGGTCCGCCGCGCACGCCGGCCTCGAGGGCGTCGATGCGGGCGAGCTCCGAGCCGGAGAGCGCGAAGTCGAACACGTCGATGTTCTCGGCGATGCGCTCGGGGCGGGTCGACTTCGGGATGACCTGGCGGCCCTCCTGCAGGTGCCAGCGCAGCATCACCTGCGCGGCCGTCTTCCCGTACTTGGCGCCGAGCTCGAGGAGCACCGGGTCGTCGAAGCTGCGGCGCGGGGAGTCGCGGTAGGCGGTGATGCCGCCGATCGGCGACCAGGCCTGGGTGAGGATGTCGTTCTCGCAGCCGAAGCGCTCGACCCGCCGCTGCTGGAAGTACGGGTGCACCTCGAGCTGGTTCACCGCGGGGACGACGTCGGTCTCGGCGAGCAGGCGGGTGAGGTGCTCGACCATGAAGTTGCTCACGCCGATCGCCCGCACCCTCCCGTCGGCGAGCAGCCGTTCGAGCGCCCGGTAGGCGTCGAGGGTGCGGTCGAAGGCCTCGGGCAGGGCCTGGTGCAGGATCAGCAGGTCGATCCGCTCGACGCCGAGCTTGCTCGCGCTCTTGTCGAAGGCGTGCAGCGTCTCGTCGTAGCCGTAGTCGCTGATCCACACCTTCGTCTCGAGGAAGACGTCGTCGCGGCCGGCGATCGCCTCGCCCACCTCGCGCTCGTTGCCGTAGGCCGCCGCCGTGTCGATGTGCCGGTACCCCGCGTCGAGCGCGGCGGCGACGGCGGCGCGGGTCTCGTCGGGCGGAGTCTGGAAGACGCCGAGTCCGAGGGCGGGGATCTCGACACCGTTGTGGAGAGTGAACGTGTTCATGAGCCCACGCTACGTCCGCAGACGCCGAGTCGCCCGAGAAGCCGCGCGCGACTCCTCAGGCGACCCCGTCGCTCCGGCCCTGCTCAGCCGTCGATCGGCAGCAGGATCCCCTTCACCGTCTCGTCCGTGGCGAGGAACTCCTGCACGGCCGGGTCCTGGAAGGCCTGGACGAGCTTCCTCACGTTCTCGGTGTCGCGGTACTTCGAGCCGATGGTGAGCTGCCCGGCGAAGTCGTCGGGGGCCTGCGGGGCGAAGATCTGCTGCTCGATCGGGATGCCGGCGGCGAGGTAGTACTCGGTGTAGCCGACGGCCGCGTCGAGGTCCGGCAGCGCGCGCGACTGGGCGGCGAAGTCGAGCAGCGTGAACTGCAGGTTCTTCGGGTTCTCGGCGATGTCGTCCTGGGTCGCGGTGCCCGGCTCCGTGCCCGGCTTCAGCGTGATCAGGCCGGCGTTCTGCAGCAGCCAGAGGCCCTGCGCCTCGTTGGCGGGGTCGGAGTAGAGCGAGACCGTGCCGCCGTCGGGGATCTGGGAGACGTCGGAGTACTTGTCGCTCCAGAGCCCGAAGCCCCAGCGGAAGACGGGGGTGGCCGCCTCCTCCTCGAAGTCGGGGTTGGCCTCGAGCACCTGTCCCAGCCAGAGCTTGTGCTGGTAGACCGTGGCCGCGACCTCGCCCTCGCTCACCGCGCGGTTGATGGTGTTGCTGTCCGAGAGCCCCTTGAAGGCGACGGTGATGCCGTAGCGCGGCGCCACCTCCTTCGCGACGAAGTCGACCAGGGCCTGCTCGGAGGCGTTGCCCTCGGCGGTCGCGACGTAGAGCGTCGCTCCCTCCTGCTCGTTGGCCGAGACGGCGGGGGAGAGGAGCGGGACGGCGATCGCGGAGGCGACGCCGACCACGACGACGGCCGCTCCGGCGATCCAGGGCCAGCGGCGCTTCTTCTTGAGATCGAATCCGAGGTCGTCGGGAGTGGACATGGCGGTGCCTTTCGAAGAGGGGGTGCGCGGGCGCGCGGGAGGGGCGCCCGAGGGCGCAGGAGGAGGAGTGGTGGTTCTAGACGGCGGCCGCGACCCGCGGCGCTCGCCGCGAGCGGGAGGCGCCGGGCGTGGTCGCGCGGACGAGGGCGTCGCCGGTGAGCTGCACGGTCGCGACGGTGGCGACCAGGATCACGATGGTGGCGAGCATGACGGTGGTGTCGAAGCGCTGGTAGCCGTAGGTCACCGCGACGTAGCCGATGCCGCCGGCGCCGATCGTGCCGGCGATCGCCGAGTACTCGATCATCGCGATCGTGTTGATCGTCAGGCCGCCGATGATCTGCGGCACCGCCTCGCTCAGCTGGGCGGTCCGCACCACCTGCAGCCGCGACGCTCCGGAGGCGCGGGCGACGCGGGTGAGCGAGAGCGGCACGCTGCGCAGCGCGTTCTCGACGATGCGGGTGAAGAAGGCGATCCCCGCGATCGACATCGGCACGACGGCGGCCGCGATCCCGATGTTGGTGCCGGTGATCAGGCGCGTGAACGGCATGATCGACGCCATCAGGATGAGGAACGGCAGCGAGCGGCCGACGCTGATGACGGCGCTGAGCACCTGGTGCGCGGCCCGGTTCTCGGCCAGCCCGCCCGGAGCGAGGTTGTGCACGAGAGCGCCCAGCGGCACGCCGACCAGCACCACGATCGCCATGACGATGCCGACCATGATCAGCGTCTCGCCGAGCGCCGGCAGCACCAGCGCGGGGATCTGCTCGAGCGGGACCTTGTTGTCGAGGTGGAGGATCACGCCGCCACCTCCTCGGCGAGGACGCGCACGCCGGCGGGCCGGACCGACAGGCCGAGCTCGGCCGCCGCACGGGTGAGCCGCGCCTCGTCGACCGGGCCGAGCCCGATCGTCGCGTGGCCGACCGCCTGCCCGTCCACCGTCTCGATCGCCGCGCCGAGCAGCGCGACCGGGCCGACCGCCTCCGCGAGCCGGGTGACCCAGTCGGTCGGCACTCCGGAGCGGGAGTAGCCCACCACCCATTCGCCCAGACCCGGGCCGGGCGCGACGGAGGGGCGCACCGGGTTGAGGGCGAGGCCGAGCGGGGACGCGGGGTCGCGCAGCAGGTCGACGAGGCGCCCCGACTCCACGATGCGGCCGTGGTCGAGGCGGGCGACGGAGTCGGCCACCTGGCGCACCGTCTCCATCTCGTGGGTGATGAAGAGGATCGAGAGGCCCAGGTCGTCGCGCAGCTCCTTCAGGAGCGTGGTGATCGCGGTGGTCGAGGCGGGGTCGAGGCCCGAGGTGGCCTCGTCCGAGAGCAGCACCGAGGGGCGGAGGGCGAGCGCGCGGGCGATGCCGACGCGCTGGCGCTGACCGCCGGAGAGCTGGTGCGGGTAGTAGCGCGCGCGGTCCGAGAGGCCGACGCGCTCGAGCAGCTCCGCGACGCGGCGCTTCGTCTCGGCGGCGGTGACGCCGAGGTACTCCAGCGGAAGGGCCACGTTCTGCTCGGCCGTGCGGCGGCTGAAGAGTCCGTCGGACTGGAAGACGGTGCCGATGCGGCGGCGGGCGACGCGCAGCCGCTCCTCCGAGAGCTGCGAGAGCGCCTCCCCGTTGACGACGACCGTGCCCGAGGTGGGCCGTTCCAGGAGGTTCACGCAGGCGGCGAGCGTGCTCTTGCCCGCACCGCTCGGGCCGACGACGGCGAAGATCTCGCCGGTCGCGACCGAGAAGTTTAGGCGGTCGAGCACGGTCGCCGGACCGTACGACTTGCTGAGCTGCTCGAGCCGGATCATCGCGTTCCTTCGGACGGGTCGGGCGGCCGCGGCCTCTCCGCGTCGTCCCGGACACGATGATGGAGCACCGCGGGCCCGCCCGTCCCGGCCCGCGTCGCCCGGCGTAACCCTTCGTCGCCGGGCGTAACAGTGCGCGGGGCGGAGGGGGTCGCGGCCGCGAGACGCGACAGGACCGCCGCGGCCGGCAGCACGCGGGCTACCGTGACCGGATGCAGCCGAAGTGGGAGTCGACGACCATCGAGCGCGCCTTCGACGAGGGGTGGTCGGACGAGCCGATGGGGACGAAGGAGAAGTTCTGGCTCGTCGCCGACGGCGATCTGTGGCTCTTCAAGTTCGCCCGCCAGCGAGGAGACGAGACCCGCGGTGAGGACTGGGCGGAGTGGGTGTCGTTCCATCTCGCGCGGATGCTCGACGTCCCGTGCGCGGAGATCCGACCTGCGACGGTGGGCGGTCGGCGCGGAATCATGTCGAGGAACGTCATCGAGCGCGAGCAGATGCAGAGCCTCGAGATCGGGAACAGCCTGCTGCGCCACTCCGATCGCCACTACGACCACGCTCGGAGGCGGCCAACGACCGCTACACCGTCGATGCGGTGAGACGTGCTCTCGACGGCGTCGACGCTCCTGCAGGCTTCGACGCCGTCGCCGGACTGAGCGGTTTCGACGTGTGGGCGGGCTACCTGCTGTTCGATGCCTGGGTAGCTGGACGGGATCGACACGACGAGAACTGGGCCGTCATCGCCGGACGCGGTCATCGGACCCTCTCGCCCTCGTTCGATCACGGCAACGCCCTCGGATTCCAGGAGACCGAGGAGAAGCGCGCCGCCTGCCTCGCCGATGAGGCTCTCTTCGACCGGTGGGTGCGGAGAGGAAGGAGTCACCATTTCGCCGGGAGACCGCTGCTGGTCGACCTCGCAGCGGAGGCCCTCGCGGCGGCCTCTCCGGAGGCGCAGGCGTTCTGGCCTGCTCGGCTCCGAGCGGTCGATCCCTCTGCGGTCCTCGAGGTCCTCGCGGCGGTTCCTCCGACCCTGATGTCGGAGACGTGCGCTAGTTTCACGGAAGGACTGCTGGCAGCGACACGGAGGAGGATCCTCGATGACTCTCCTCGTTGATCGACCGGCGCCGCGTCCGACCCCTGGTGTCCGCGAGCTGCTGCTCGTCTGGCAGAACCCTCGTACTCGCCGGTTCCTCCGCGCGGCGGTGCTGTCCGTCGGGGTCGACGGCTTCCTCTTCCGGTACGAGCCGGCGGCTGTCGCCGACGAGGACTTCTTCCCGCTCGCGGAGTTCCCCCGTGTGGACGCGGAGTACCGGAGCTCGTCCCTTCCGCCGTTCTTCGCCAACAGGGTGATGTCGTCCGAGCGCGGCTCGTACGAGGAGTACCTGGGGTGGCTCGGTCTCGAGGCGGCGTCCCCCGACCTGCCCGTCGAGATCATGGTCCGGACCGGCGCGGCGCGAGCGACCGACACCTTCCATGTCGTGGAGAAGCCTCTCCGCACCGCGCAGACCCTCATCAGTCGTTTCTTCGTGTCGGGAGTCCGCCATCGGGCCGAGCTCCCGCTTCCGGTGTTGCCTCTCGAGCAGGGCGACGGGCTGGTCCTCGTGCCCGACGCCTCGAACCTCCGCAACCCGGAGGCCTACGAGGTGGCCTCGGTGTCCGGCGAGCGGATCGGATGGGTGCCGGACTGGCTGTGCGGTGAGGTCGCCGCGCTCATGGCGTCCGGATGGGAGGTCGAGGCGATCGCCGAGAAGGTGAACCCCGAGGCCCCGTCCCACGTCCAGGTGCTCTGCCGGATCACCGCGACCCTGCGTCACTGAACCCGCTCCCGCTCAGCTCGCGGCGGCCGCCGCGCGGGGGCTCTCGGCGCTCGCCGCGCGGGGGGCTCTCGGCGCTCGCCTCGCGGTCGAAGCGCTCGCGGCTGAAGACCTGGTCGGCGGTCGTCAGAGCGAGGCCGATCACGCCCGCCAGCTCGCCCAGGTCCGACGTGTGGATGGTCAGGTGCCGCGTGGCGAGCGGGTGGGTGCGCAGGTAGACGCGCTCGCGCAGGCCCGACATCAGCACCTCGCCGCAGTCGCCGAGCTGGCCCGAGATCACGATGGTCCGCGGGTTGAGGATGTTGACGAGGTCGGCGACCGCCTCGCCGAGGACGCGGCCGGCCTGGCGCACCGCCTGGGTGGCGCGCATGTCGCCGCGGAGCACGCGGGCCGTGACGTCGGCGACGTGCTTGATCGAGGGGTCGTCGGCCGAGAGGTCGCGGACGAGGGCCCAGCCGCTCGCGTACGCCTCCACGCAGCCGGCGTTGCCGCAGCGGCAGGGCAGCGGATCCGCGTCGACCGTGCCCGTGACCGCGCGGGTGTGGCCGATGTCGCCGGCCGCGCCGACGGCTCCGCGGATCGTCGCTCCGTTGAAGACGAGGCCCGAGCCGATGCCGGTGCCGAGCTTCAGGCTGATCAGGTTGTCGGAGCCGTGGTGGCGCGACTCGGCGAGGGCGCGGGCGTTCGCGTCGTTCTCGATGACGACCTGCACGCCCTCGTACGGCTCGGCGAAGTAGCCGGCGATGTCGAAGTCGTCCCAGCCGGTCATGATCGGCGGGTTGCGCACGCGCCCGGCGGCGAACTCGACCGGCCCCGGGACTCCGACGCCGATGCCGGCGACCGCGTCGCCCTGCTGCAGCCGCTCGAACGCGGCGATCACGAGCGAGAGCACGGCGTCCGGTCCCTCCCA
Source organism: Rathayibacter sp. AY1A7 (assembly GCF_002930845.1). NCBI lineage: Bacteria > Bacillati > Actinomycetota > Actinomycetes > Micrococcales > Microbacteriaceae > Rathayibacter > Rathayibacter sp. AY1A7. The sequence goes on from NZ_PSTL01000003.1 coordinate 123,086, forward strand.
GACGTCGACGACGCCGCTCTCGTGCCGGAGGGGGGTGCCGCGCAGGTCGCAGGCGGCGGCGACGAACCCGCTCGCCCCGATGTCGGCGGTGAGGAACACCGTGCCGACGAGGTTCATCGCGAACATGCTCGAGGGGCGCCCGCCGGTCGACTCGCCGCCGGTGGTGGGGGCGATCAGGCCGAGCTCCACGAGGGTCGCCAGGCGCTGGTTGACGGTGGAGCGGGAGAGCCCCGTCTGCTCCATCACCGCGTTGCGCGAGACCTCGCCCTGCTCGCGGAACAGCGCGAGGACGTCGGCCACGTGCGAACCGGCCTCGCCGGTGGAGTACCCCGTCATCGCTCCCCCTCTTGTCACGGTCAGCGTACATGCCTGCCGACGGGAAACCTGAAGTTCCCCGACTTTCGTATTGCGGTAACGCGAAAGCCCCGGTAGTTTTCACACACCGGCACGCAGTGGTGCCACTGATCCTCAAGGATGACGATGAACCGCACAGCACGCCGCCTCCTCCCGGTTCTCGCACCGGTCGGCGCCCTCGCACTCCTCCTCACCGGCTGCGCCTCGGGTGGCGACACGGCCGCCGGCGGCTCCGGATCGACCAAGGTCGCCGCGGTCATCAAGGGCCTCGACAACCCCTTCTTCCAGGCGATGGAGAACGGCATCGAGGACACCGCGAAGGACGACTCCGTGGACGTCTCGGTGCAGGCCGCCGCCGACATCGGCGACACCACCGGCCAGGCCGACAAGCTCACCACCGTCGCCGGCCAGGACTTCGGCTGCCTCATCGTCAACCCGATCAGCGGCACGAACCTGGTGCAGGCCCTCGCCTCCGCCACCGGAAAGACGATCGTCAACATCGACAGCCCGCTCGACCCCGACGCGGTCGAGGCCGCGAACCTCGACGTCACCACCTACATCGGCACCGACAACGAGGCCGCGGGCGGCAAGGCCGGCGACTTCCTCCTGCAGCAGCTGCCCGCCGGCTCCGAGGTCGCCGTCATCGGCGGAGTCTCGGGAGACGTCACCAGCGCCGCCCGCGTCGACGGCTTCACCGCCGCGATCGGCTCCGACCTCACTGTCGTCCAGGAGGCCGCGGCCGATTGGAAGCGGGAGGTCGCGCTGACCAAGGCGACCGACATCCTCGCCGCGAACCCCGACGTGAAGGCGTTCTTCGCCGCGAACGACGACATGGGCCTCGGCATCGTCAAGGCCGTCGAGAACGCGGGCCTCACCGGCTCCGTCCAGGTGGTCAGCGTCGACGGCAACGAGGACGCGCTGCAGTCGGTGAAGGACGGCGGCCTCACCGCCACCGTCGCCCAGTACCCCTACGCGATCGGCCAGCTCGGCGTGCAGGCGTGCGAGGCCGTCGGCGTCGGCGAGGAGATCCCCGCCGAGATCGAGTCGCCCACCGCGCTCGTGACCTCCGAGACCGCGGAGCAGGCCCTCGGCGCCTTCCCCCAGCCGTTCGAGGAGTTCGACAACCCGCTCGCCGCGCTCGTCCCCGGCAAGTAGGACCTCCCGCCCATGGCAACCCAGGAAGCGACCATGACCTCAGTCACCGCCCGCCCCCCGGCCAGCGCCTCCCCGCTGCTGGCGAACCTCCGTCAGCTCAGCTTCTGGGCCGAGAACGCCGCACCGATCGGGCTCGTCGCCCTGGTGATCGTGTTCTCGATCGCGACGCCGACGTTCCTCAGCCTCGGCAACATCAAGGCGATGCTCGTCGCCGCCGCGATCCTGGTCATCCTCTCGATCGGCCAGTCCTTCGTCATCACCACCGGCGGCATCGACCTCTCGATCTCGGCGACGATGACCGTCGGAGCGGTCGGCTTCGGCATCGGCTGGAGCGCCGGCTGGGGCTTCTGGCTCTCGGCGCTCGCGGCCCTGCTCTTCGCGGGGCTGATCGGAGTGATCAACGGCTTCCTGATCGCGAAGGGCAAGGTCACCGACTTCATCGCGACACTGGGCACGCTCTCGGTGGCGACCGGCCTCGCGCTGATCGTCTCCGACGGCAAGCCGATCACGGTCGGCAGCCCCGAGCTGCTCCGCCTCACCACCGGCTCGATCTGGATCATCGGCTACCCGATCATCCTGGCCGCGGTCATCGGAGTCGTCGCCTGGGTCGTCATGTTCCGCACCCGCTTCGGCCTGCACGTGCAGGCGGTCGGCGGCAACGAGGAGAGCGCGGTCGCCAACGGCATCAAGGCCGGACGCGTGCGCATCGCGGTGTACATCATCGCCGCCGTCCTCGCAGGAGTCGGCTCGCTCCTCCTCGTCGCCCGCGTCGGCGCCGCGGAGCCGGCCATCAACACCCAGTACCTGCTCAACTCCATCGCGGCCGTCGTACTCGGCGGAGTGAGCCTCACCGGCGGCAAGGCCAAGATCGTCGGCCCGATCATCGGAGCGTTCCTCCTGACCGCGCTGACCAACGGCCTGACCCTGCTCGGCGTCTCGCAGTTCTACCAGCCCCTCGCCGTCGGCCTGGTGGTCGTGCTCGCCGCCCTCATCACCCGCTACCAGAAGAAGTGAGCCCAGCCATGACCAGCGACATCCTGCTCGAAGCGCGGGACATCAAGAAGTCCTTCGGCGGCGTCCACGCTCTCAAGGGAGCGTCGATGTCGATGCGCCGCGGCGAGATCACCGCCCTGATCGGCGACAACGGCGCGGGCAAGTCCACCCTCGTCCGCTGCCTCTCCGGGGTGCACCCCGCCGACTCCGGCACCATCACCCTCGACGGCGACGTGGTGCACTTCACCACTCCGCTCGGCGCGCGGGACGGCGGCATCGAGACGGTGCACCAGACCCTCGCCCTGGTCGAGGACCTGACCGTGTGGCAGAACTTCTTCCTCGGCCGCGAGCTCACCAAGGGCGTGCCCGGGGTGCGGTTCCTGGACCGGACGCAGATGAAGAAGACGGCCCAGGAGCTGCTCGGCGACCTCGCCGTGAACGTCCCGCCGGTCACCAGCAAGGTCCGCCGCCTCTCGGGCGGCCAGCGCCAGGCGGTCGCGATCGCCCGGGCCGCGGGCTGGGGCAGCAAGATCGTGATCATGGACGAGCCGACCGCGGCGCTCGGCGTCCAGGAGACGGCGCGCGTCGAGAAGATCATCCTCAAGCTGCGCGACGCCGGAGTGGCCGTGCTGCTGATCAGCCACAACTTCGACCAGGTGATGCGCCTGAGCGACCAGGTGTGGGTGATGCGCGCGGGCCTCGCCGTCGCCGGCCGCCGCACCGCCGAGACCAGCGGCGACGAGCTCGTCTCGCTGATCACGGGCGCGAAGGCCGCCTGATGCGCCCCGAGTTCCTGCACCGCGGGAGCACGGAGCGCTCGTCGCCGATCGGGGTCCACGCGGGCCTGCTCGTCGGCGACTGGACGCCGGAGTCGGGGCGCCGCGCGATCGGCGCCGCCGCCTCGATCGGCGCCGCCGCCTCGATCGGCTTCGACCTGATCGAGATCCCGGCTCCCGACGACCCCGACGCCTCCGCGTGGACCGCCGACCTGCTCGACGAGCACAGGACCGACGCGGTCGTCTCGCTCGCGCTGGACGCCGACTCCGACATCACCGACCAGGCCACGGCCGGCCGCGGCGAGGAGCGGCTCCTGGCGGCCGTGCGGTTCGCCGAGGCGATCGGCGCGCGGTACGTCGGCGGAGTCACCTACTCGGCCATGCGCAAGTACGAGCACGCGGCCGACATGGCTGCCCGCTCGCGCTCGCTCGACGTGCTGCGGAGGGTCGCCGCGGCCGCCGCTCCCGCCGGCGTCGTCGTCGGAGCGGAGTACGTGAACCGCTACGAGAGCAACCTGCTGAACACGGCCGCCCAGACCGCCGCGTTCCTCCGCGAGCTCGACGCGCCGAACGTGCTCCTGCATCTCGACACGTTCCACGCCCACCTCGAGGAGGTCGACCTCGCGAGCGCCGTCCGCGACGCCGGCGACCTGCTCGGCTACCTCCACGCCTCCGAGAACCACCGCGGAGAGCTGGGCACCGGGAGCACCGACTGGACCGGGCTCGCGGCGGCGCTCGCCGACTCCGGCTACCGCGGACCGCTGACCCTCGAGAGCTTCTCGCCCGCCGTCCAGCCCCCGGCCTCGGCCGAGGGCATGGGCCTCTGGCGCGAGCTCTGGCACGACCCCGTCGCCCTCGCGACCTCCGGCCACGCGTTCCTCGCGGACCTGCTCGACACCGACCCCGCGGCCCGACGCCGCCCCTGAACCTCTCGAACCAAGGAGCACCACCATGACCACGAACCCTCTCGGAGTGCACGCCCTCGTCTTCGCCGGCGGCACCACCCCCGACGAAGTGACCGCGACGATCGAGCAGACCAAGGCGGCCGGATTCGACCTGCTGGAGCTCTCGCTGCACGACGTGCAGAACCTCGACACCGCCTCCGCCCGCGCCGCACTCGAGGCGAACGACCTCGGCATCGTCTGCTCGCGCGGCCTCGCCTTCTCGGCCGACGTCTCCAGCGACGACCCGGAGGTGGTGGCCCGCGGCGCGAAGCTGCTCGCCGACTCCCTCGAGACCACCCACGCGCTCGGCGGCACCCACTTCACCGGCGCCCTCTACAGCGCGCTCGGGAAGTACAGCGCGCCCCTCTCGGCCGCGGGCCGCGCGAACGTCGTCTCGGTGCTGACCGACCTCGCCGCGGAGGCCGCGACGAAGGGCATGACCCTCGGCCTCGAGATCTGCAACCGCTACGAGACCAACGTCATCAACACCGCCGCGGACGCCCTGCGCCTCGCCGACGACATCGGCGCCGACAACGTCCTGATCCACCTGGACACGTACCACATGAACATCGAGGAGGACGACTTCTTCCGCCCGGTGCTGCTGGTCGGGGATCGTCTCGGGTATGTCCACATCGGCGAGAACCACCGCGGCTACCTCGGCAGCGGCCACCTCGACTTCACGACGTTCTTCCACGCCCTCGCCGCGATCGACTACCGCGGACCCATCACCTTCGAGTCGTTCTCGTCGGCCGTCGTCTCGCCGACCCTCTCGAACGACCTCGCCGTGTGGCGGAACCTCTGGAACGACGGCCCCGCGCTCGCCCGCCACGCCCACGGCTTCCTGGTGAACGCGTTGGAGAGCAGCCGTGGCGAGGCCTGAGACCGAGGTCGCGCCCGACGCGGTGCGGCCCGGCCTCGACGAGCTGGCCGGGCGCGCGCTCGCGCTGACCTCGCCGGGCCGCCGCGCGATCGTCGCGATCGCCGGCAGCCCCGGGGCCGGCAAGACCACGCTCGCCCGGGCCGTGGTCGCCCGCGCGAACGAGCTCGCGGGGGAGGGGACCGCCGCCTTCGTGCCGATGGACGGCTTCCACCTCGCCAACGCCACGCTCGACGAGCTCGGCCGCTACGACCGCAAGGGCGCCCTCGACACGTTCGACGGCTGGGGCTTCCTCGCCCTGGTGCGGAGGCTGCGCGCCGAGACCGACCACGTCGTCTACGCGCCCACCTTCGAGCGCACCGTCGACGAGGGAGTGGCCGGCGCGCTGGCCGTGCACCCCTCCGCGTCGCTCGTCGTGCTGGAGGGCAATTACCTCCTCGTCGACGAGGGCCCGTGGGCGCTGCTGCGCGCCGAGTTCGACGAGGCCTGGTTCTGCGCGACTCCCGAGACCGAGCGCTTCGAGCGCCTGGTCGACCGCCACGTCTCCTTCGGCCGCGCCCCCGAGGCGGCCTCCGCCTGGGCCTCCGAGGTCGACGGGCGGAACGCGCTGCTGATCGAGGCCACCCGCGACCGCGCCGACCTGATCGTGTCGGGGACGGCGGCGGGGGTGGTCTGACGCCCGATGTGGCGTAGGAGCGGTCCGCTTCGGGGCGCGACCTCGGCTCTCGGGCGGGTCCGGCCGGTCGATCGGTCGGACGACGGAGGACCCGTCGCCCGGCGGATGCGGTCTCGACGGGTCGGGCGCCAGGCTCGAGGGATGGACGACTCGACACGGAACTCCACGGAACAGCCCTCTCCCACCACCCCGCCGGCCGTTGCGCGCCCCGGAGCCGGGCAGCCGCCCCTCCCCGTCGCTCTCCTCCTCCTGCTGCGGCGGAGCGACGGGCGGCCCGCGGCTTCGTCGGGCGCTCTCGACACCGTCCTGGCCGCTTCCGTCCTCGCGGAGCTCTCCCTCCAGCGGCGCGTCGAGGTGGACGCCGGAGTCGTCGCCCTCGGGCCGGAGCGGTCGGCGCTCGGGGACGCCGTGCTCGACGGGGCACTCGGGTGGATCGCAGCGGAGCGAGCATCGCGCAGCGTCTCCTGGTGGATCGCCCGCCTCACTCGGAGGGAGCTGCATGCCGCCCTCCTCGAGCGGGTCGCCGCCGTGGAGCCGGCGGAGGACGAGCGGCTGCGGATCCGGGTCGCCGAGGTCCTCGCGGCTCGGACGGCGCCCCTTCCGTCGGACGCGGCGCTCATCGGCCTGCTCGACGCGGCCGGAGCGCTCTCGCCGAGGCCCGGCATCCCGGACCGGCAGGCGATCCGGTCGCTCGCGGCGCAGCACTGGGCAGGGCCGGCGGCCGCCGCCGTCCTCGCGGGAACCGCCGCGAGCGTCACGGGAGCCGCGGTGATCGCGGCGACGACGACGGTCACGATCACCGGCATGTGATCCGACGCGTGCGACTCGCTGAAGCCGCGCGCCCCTACTCCGCCGGGTAGTCGGGCGCGACGAAGACGCAGAACGAGTGGCCGGCCGGATCGGCGAGGACGTGGAGCGCCTCCTCCGGGTCGTCGCTCCTGTCCTCGATCAGCTCGGCGCCGAGGGCGAGCGCCCGGGTCTTCTGCCGGTCGAGCTCGTCGGCGTCCGCGACCATGAAGTCGAGGTGCAGCTGCTGCGGGACGGGCCCCTCCGGCCAGGTCGCGCGCGGCAGGGCGGCCACCCGCTGGAACGTGAGCTTCGCGCCGTCGGCGGTGACGATCGCGACCCACTCCGCCTCGTCGTCCGAGCCGTCCGCGGGCGGCTCGTCGCCGGGGCGGTACTCGCCGCCGAGCAGGGCGAGGTAGAAGGCGGAGAGGGCGCGGGCGTCCTCCGTGTCGAGGACGACCTGGCGCAGGCGCATGCGGGCAGGGTACCGCCGGACAAGCAGTGGAGGGGGGATCACGTGCTGTGCGGATCGGCTCCGGGAGCCGGGCGTCCGTGGGTAGCGGCCCGACGTCGGCTGAGAAGGGGGTCCCTGACCCGACACGGCAGGCAGGCCCCTCTCGGCCGAGGTCGTGCAGCTCTCCGACCGCGCCGCCCTGCCACTCCGCGCCCGCTTCCTCAACCCCTCCCGGCTCCCGGCCTCGCGCCAGGGCACGGCGCGTACTGTGGCCGCTGACTCACGACGGCTACGAGGGAGACACCATGACGGAGCAGATCGGAATCCCCGAGGCCGCGGCGCTGGGGAGCGAGCAGCGGAGCATCGCGATCCTCGGAGCGGGCGGCGACCTCACCGAGCGGCTGCTGCTGCCGGGCCTGGGCCGGGTGGCCGAGCTCGCGCGCGACCTCGAGCTCACGCTGATCGGCGCGGCGCGCACGCCGCAGACCGACGAGGAGTGGCAGGGCCTCGTCCGCCGCAGCCTCGAGGCGGCCGGAGTCGCCCCGCACACGGTCGAGGCGCTCGCGTCGCGCGCGCGCTTCGTCGCCACCGACGCCTCCGACCCGGAGCAGCTGAAGGCCCTCCTCGACGCCTGCCCGTCGACCCCGGTGCTCTACGTCGCCCTGCCGCCGACGATGGGGCACAAGGTCGCCGCCTCGCTCGCCGAGCTCGACCTCCCCGAGGAGCTGGTCGTCGCCATCGAGAAGCCGTTCGGCGAGGACCTCGACGACGCGATCGCCCTCAACGCCGCGTTCGCGAAGGTCCTCCCCGAGAGCCGCCTCTGGCGCATCGACCACTTCCTCGGCAACGCGACCGTGCTGGGGATGCTGGGCCTGCGCTTCGGCAACAGCCTGCTCGAGGCGAGCTGGAGCGCCGAGTGGATCGAGAAGGTCGAGATCGTCTACGACGAGACGCTCGGCATCGAGGGCCGCGCGGCCTTCTACGAGAAGACCGGCGCGCTGCGCGACATGCTGCAGAGCCACCTCCTGATGGTGCTCGCGCTGACCACGATGGAGCGCCCCGACGAGGTCGCGCCCGACGAGGTCCACGCGCGCATGGCCGAGGTGCTCGGCGCTGTGCGGCTCTGGCGCGACGACCCCTCCTCCGCCCGCCGCGCCCGCTACACCGAGGGCCGCGTCGACGGCCGCTTCTTCCCCTCCTACGTCGACGAGCCCGACGTCGACCCCGAGACCGGCACCGAGACTCTCGCCCAGCTGCTGCTCCAGGTCGACACCCCGCGCTGGGCGGGCGTCCCCTTCGTCCTCCGCTCCGGCAAGGCGATCGGCGACCCTCGCCGGGAGGTGGCGATCCACTTCCGCGCCGCCACGCCCCCGCGCGGCCTGCAGGCGGCCGAGGGCGACGCCGGGACGGTCCTCCGGATCGGCCTCAAGGGCGGCGACGTCAGCCTCGACCTGGTCGTGAACAGCGCCGACGAGCTGACCGATCTCGAGCGCACCACCCTGACGGCGCAGCCCGGCGCGGCTACGCTCGACCCCTACGCGCACGTCCTCGCCGGGATCCTGCAGGGCGACACCCTGCTCTCGGTCCCGGGCGACGTGGCCGAGCAGTGCTGGCGCATCATCACTCCGGTGCTCTCCGCCTGGGCCGCGGGCGACGCTCCGCTGGACGAGTACGAGGCAGGGAGCGCGGGGCCCGAGGGCTGGTGAGCTCGCGGTGAGGCGCGCGGGCTGAGGCGCCGGCGCGTGGCGTGATGCGGGGTCGGGTCCGCCGACGCCGGTCGCGTCGCCTCCGGCCCGGCTCCTGCGACCATTGCGGACGGCAGGGCGCGCAGCGCCTCGAGCCGATCCGTCACGTCCACCCCGTCGCGGCGCAGGACCGCGAGCGCGAGCAGCTGCAGCACGAGCTGCGTGCCCTGACCGGTCTGCGCGACGAAGGCGGTGTCGAGGGCGAGCGCGAGCGGTCCCTCCTGCTTGAGGGTCACTCCGACCACGGCGGCGCCGCGCTCCTGCGCCCACTCGCCGGCCCGCACGGTCTCGGGGGTCTCGCCGGTGCCCGAGAGCACGACGACGAGGGCGCCGGGGCCGACCGAGGCGGGCGCGCGGAAGAAGAACTCGTCCGAGTTGTAGGAGGCGGCGGGCGTGATCGCGGCCGTGTCGAGCAGGTACTGAGCGGCCTGGACGCCCATCAGCGATCCGCCCGCGCCGACCAGGAAGACGCGGTCGACCGCGGGGAGGGAGGCGACATGGTCGTCGATCCGGCTCCTCCCCTGCCGGCCATCGGCACGGCGGACGTCGCCGGGGAGCGGAACCTCTGCGCCACTGACCGCGTCGGGGCGACCGGATGGATCGCCGGCTGCGCGGGAGTGTCGCGGCGCTCTCGGTGCCGAGGTCAGACGGGGCTCGGCTCGACCGCGCCGACGTCGCGGTCGTATGGCGCCACTCCGGGCATACCCGTATGCTGTCACGCATGATAGATGGAGTCGGGGCACAGCTTCGAAAGGGCGTAGCCGAGTTCTGCATCCTGGGGCTGCTCGATACCGTTCCCATGTACGGGTGGGAGCTGTCCACGCGCTTGCAGGAGGTCGGTGTGATCGGGAGCATCGGCACCCTGTACCCGCTCCTGGGTCGGCTGCGGGACCGAGGCTCGATCACCGCAGTCGTCGTCCCGAGTGCGCAGGGTCCAGCTCGGAAGTACTACTCGTTGACCGACGTGGGGAAGGTCGAGCTCGGGCGGTTCAGGGCGGAGTGGCCGTCCTTCGTCGGGCAGGTGAACGAGACGATCGGAAGGGGAACGTCATGAGCACGACGACATCGCCGGCGGCGGCGCGCTACCTCGAGGAGCTGAGGATCGCATTGTCCGGCGTACCCGCCGACCTCCGGAGTGAGATCTGGAGCGGGATCGCGGAAGAGCTGGACGGCCTCGACGACGATGCCGCCCGTGAGCGGATCGATGAACTGGGAAGTCCCTCTCGGATCGCGCAGGCCGCCGGCGGATCGCTCGCTGGGGGCGGCGGGTCGATCTTCGACCGCCCCTGGTTCGCCGTCGTCGCCTCGCTGGTCTTCGCCTTCGGCTGGCTGGTGATTCCCGGATTCGGCTGGCTCCTCGGCGCCGTCGCGATTCTCCTCTGCTCGTCCTGGACCGTCTCGCAGAAGAGGAGGGCGCTGGTGATCCCCGTCGTCGCTGCCGTGGTGGTCGGCGGGGCGATCGGGCTCTACTACTGGCTGTCGGCGATGCCGAGTTCCGGTATGACGACGTGGACGGTCCTGGCTGGTGCGTGGCTGGTCGGGGGTGGCACCAGCCTTGTTCTCGGGACGCGACTGTGCGCCCGCTTCGTGAGGAGGCGGCGGGCGCACAGCGCGTTGGAGTGAGCCGGATGAGCTCTGCTCGTCAGCTCCAGCTCACCGTCGCGGCTCCTCCGGAGACCGTCAGGCGCAACTCGAAGGTCGTGTTGTAGGGGACGCCGCACATCTGCGCGTTGATGAGCATCTGCGCGCGGTTGGCGAGCGGTCGGCCGAGGTAGTTGAGCGACGAGCCACAGGCTCCCCCGATCGTCCAGGCCGGGCCCCACGGGTTGGCGGTCACCGTGTTGCTCGACAGGTTGTAGGAGGTGTAGAAGCTCATGCTCACCAGTCCGACCCAGGTGTCGATCTTGCAGCCGTTCCGCGCGGACCCGCTCACGGAGCACTCGCTGATGCCGCGCGTCTTCACGTCGGCGCCTTCTCCTCCGATGCGGACGACACTGACGGATCCGTCCTCATAGGTGGAGATCGTGTAATCGCCATCAGGACGCTTCTCCTCGACCACCTTCACGGTCGGGTTAGCGCTCGACAGCGAGTCCCACGCCTCGCCGGCGAGGTACGCCTCGACCAGGTCGTCCTGCGTCTCGGAGGGAACGCCGTACTCCGAGAGGAACTCGCGGGCGATGACGACCTCCGAGTGCTCGGCTTCCGTGCTCGCGCTCGCAGGCGCGGCTCCGGTGAGAGCGAGTGCGAGGACGGCGATCCCCGCCATCAGCTTGGATCTGAATCCAGACATGAGTGTCTCCGTTTCTTGTTCCGGGTGGAACATTGCGTGACAAGGTACTGATGGCGTGCACAGGCGGCCAAGGCTTCGGAGTACGGTGGCGCGTTCGCTGCGCCACAGACGCGATTCTCGCCGCGCCGTGTGCCGGCGCGCGGGGGTCCTGTGCCAGTTCGTGCCGCGGTCCCGTCCGTCTCCGTAGGCTCCGACGCATGTCTGATCAGGTCCAGGCCGGAGTTCAGCACGGAAATGTGCGGGGGATTCTCGCCCGTCGGTGGTTCGCGGTCGCGGCCTCCCTGGTCTTCGCCTTCGGCTGGCTGCTGATCCCCGGAATCGGCTGGCCGATCGGCGCCGTTCTGGTCCTGTGGAGCTCGTCGTGGACCGCCGCCGAGAAGAGCTCGGCGCTCACGATCCCACTGGTCGCGGCCGCGCTGGTCGGCAGCGGCGTGGGGCTCGTCTTCGGGCTGCGCGCCGTGCCGAGTTCGAGCATGACGATCTGGACCGCGGTGTGTGCCGGGCTGCTGGCGGGAGGCGTGACGAGCGTCGTTCTGGGGGTCCGGCTGTGCGCCCGGGCACTCCGCAGGCCTGCAGCGTCGGGCGACCGCTCGCTGTCCGGGGCGGCCCCTGCGCCTCGCGCGCACGACGTCAGCTGACGGGAGGGGGCGTCGGCTCCTGAGGGAGGCCGCCCTGTCTCAGCCGAGGTCGTGCGCACCCCGGCGGAGGCGAGCGCCTCGACGGCTCGAAGGGCGCAGGTCCGCCGGCGTTCTCGCGCGTCGGCAGGTCCCGCTCAGCGCCCGCCGGCCCCGCTCGCGTCGTAGCGGAGCCGCACCAGCTCAGAGCCCGGCAGAACCGTCGCGTCGAGGAGGCGCAGGCCGTGCTGCGGCGCCCCGGAGTAGAGCGGCGTCCCGCCGCCCGCGAGTCCGGCGCCGACGAGGACGATCAGTTCGTCCACCAGGCCCTGCGCGAGGAGCGGATTCCAGGTGGTGCCACTGCCGAACATCAGCAGGTCGCCCCCGTCGCCCTGCTTGAGCCGTCCGATCTCGGCCGGACCCTGCTCCCGTGGCACGATCCGCGTCGTGGCGGCCCACGGCGCCTCCGGATCGAAAGCCAGGGAGTCGCTGATCACCAGCGCGTCGAGCGACGTGACCAGCCGTGCGGTCTCGTGCTCCCGCTCGCCCGCCGTCCCGTCCGCGGCGACGGCGCTCCAGCTGTCCCAGTTGTCGCGGAACCAGCCGCCGCCGTAGACGAGCGTGCCCGCGCGGCGCAGCAGCTCGAGGTTGTGGTCGTTGAACGCGTCCTCGAACGGCAGCGCCGAGAGGTCGTGCCCGGGCCCCTCGAAGCGGCCGTCGAGCGAGGTGAGGACGGAGACGACGAGCCTGCTCATGCGGGGGATGCTACTCAGGCGGGGGTGCCGGGTGAAGGGGTGCGACCGTGCCCCGCACCCCTCCTCACATCGCCGCCCCCAGCGCGTCCCGCAGCGTCGCCCGCGCCCGCGCGTGCCGGCTCCGCACGGTCGCGGCGCGGAGGGACAGGATCTCGGCCGCCTCGGCGAGGGAGAAGCCGTCCCAGTAGACGAGGGAGATGATCTCCTGGTCGACGGGCTTCAGCTGCGCGATCGCGGCGCGGACGTCCTCGGCCGCGTCGTCGGCGGGTGCGGGTGGGGTGATGCGGAGCTCCTCCGCCAGCCGCTCGACGAGCGCGCTCCTCCGGGTCGCGGTGCGGCGCTGGCCCGAGAGCACCCGCCGTGCGACGCCGAACGCCCACATCCGCGCGCGCGTCTCGTCCTCGGGGATCGACCGCTCCTTCCGCCACAGGATCAGGAGGGTGTCGCTGAGGAGGTCCGCGGCGTCCTCGGGGCTCGCCGTCCGCCGCGCGAAGTAGCGGAGCAGGTCCGGCGCCTCCCGCTCGACCAGGGCCGTGATCTCGGCCTCGCGGTCACGCGCGGGGGAGCGGACGACGCTGCGGGCCAGGGACGGTGCCGCCTCGCCGGCGCTCATCACAGCTCTCCCGTGCAGTCGGTGCTGCCGCCCAGGCCGCCGTCGCCCTCGACGATCACGCCGTCGGGGATCGTGTCGAGGATGTGGTCGTCCGCCGCGGTGATCCAGGCGCGCCAGCGGATCGTCTCCTCCGAGAGGCCGGGGCCGTCGCTGTTCATGTCCGAGGCCAGCCAGGCGGGGTCGGTCGTGTAGGCGAGCGCGTCGTCGTGGATCCGCTGGCCGATGCCGTTCCAGTCCTGCGCGCGCAGGTAGTCGGTCGCGGAGGTGGTGACCTCGCGGTAGTCGATCTCGCCGTTGAAGTAGTCGATCGAGCACGACACCGCTGCGCCGGAGTCGGTGGTGTAGCTGATCGGGATCGTGAAGTCGGGGACCGAGCGGACGTCGGTGCCGGCGCTGGTCGCCAGCACGAGACCCGGGACGAGGAGGACGGGAGCCGCCAGCCACCACGCCCTCGACCGCGCGGGACGGCGGGGCGCGCGTTCGCGGGTCTCGGCGATCACGCTGTGCAGGGCGGTGCGGACACCGGGCGCCCGGTCGTCGGTCGCGGGGTCGCTGCGGGAGAGCAGGTCGTCGAGTGTGCGTCGCGTCATCGGGTCCATCCTTCGTCGGTCGGGCGTCTACCGAGTACGTGGCCGGGTGGGGCCCGAGCGTTGCACGGGACCTGACGGGAGGAGTGAGCCGAGCCGGTCGCGCGCGCTCACTTCTTAGAACTCCTTCGCGAGGACCCGTCAAAAGGCGCCATATTCGGCTTCACCCCGGTCCTTTTCTCATCGGTTATGGCCCCGACAAGGGGGGCTCACTTCTCTATGGCGAGAGGGAGGCCGACCTATACGTTCATCTTCGGAAGCCCGCGGGGAATGCGTGCTCCCCTCCGGAGTCTGGGGCCTCCGCACTCGCTGCGACATCCGTGTCGTTCGTCGTGTCGACGTTTCGCTCATCTCCACGATCGACAACACGACTGAGAAGCAGAACCATGGCTTTCACGACCCGGCGGCGCCGCCACTCACGGCACCGAGCGCCGTCGCGCCTCGGAATGCGGGCCGTCGTCTTCGCGACGATCGGCGCTCTCCTCGTCGGCTCGTGGGGGCTCGGCGACGTCTCCGCCTCGTCTCCCGCTCAGGCCGCGAACCAGGCGGATCCGGTCGCCGCCGACGCCCCCGCCCTTCTCCCGACGCCGGTCGCACCGACACCGCCGACAGCCCCCGAGGCCGATCCGGCACCCGCTCCGTCGGCACCCACTCCGTCAGCGTCCGCCCCGTCGACGTCCGCCCCGCCCGCACCCGCCGAGGCCGCGGAGTCGCCGAGTGCCACGGCGGAGGAGCCCGCTCAGGACGAGCCCGATCCCGCAGCGCCCCGCGGCGCCGCAGAGACGGAGCAGCCCGTCGAGCCGGCGCCGGCCGGGTCGGCGCCCGCTCCTCCGGCGGCCTCGGACGACGATCAGGAGTCGGACCGCGGCCCGCCCGCGACGGCGCGAGCAGCGGGAGGCTTCTCCACGCTCGCGGCCGGCGTCGCCGAGGCCCCGCGGCAGGTGTGGACGGAGACCTTCGAGCAGGGCCTGACCGCCACCCCGAGCGCGCTCACCGCCTACGCGAACGGCCGCTACACGGCCGCCACCGGCTGGTCGACCGCCACGAACTGCACCGGCGTCCTGGTCAACTACACGGCGCCCTACCCCAACTCCGCCTTCTGCCCGACCCGGCCCCTCCTCACCGTCGGCACGGGATCGTCGGCCGCACGCGAAACCCGCCGCATGGCGGACGTCCTCGGACAGGTGGCGGCCGGAGTGCCGGGGTCCACCTCCAGCACCGCACCGGCCAACGGCTCGAACACCGGCACGCAGGCGAACCACGCCCTGGTCGAGTACCCGTACGCCGCCGTCACCGGCGGCACGACCGTCGCCCAGAGCGCCGCGGGGATCGGCGTCTCCGCGCCCGCCGCCCGCTACTACGCCGTCGGCATGAACGCCGCCGGCGGGCAGTGCGGGACGAACAACGCGTCCCTCTCCCTCAACCTGGTCTCGGGCGGGTCCACCGTCCTCACCGGATTCGCGGCACCGGTCGTGCCCTGCGCCGCGACCGGCAGCGTGTTCTACACGTCCCCGACCCTCCCGCTGGTCGGCGGGCTCGGCGCGCTCGTGGATCCCGCGCTCCCCGCCTCCGCCCGCGCCGTCGCCTACACCGGCACGAGCACCGCGCTCCTCACTCCGGCGCAGATCGCCGCAGCCCAGGTGCAGCTCGTGAACACGGTCACCGGCACGGGAAGCGCCTTCGCCGTCGACGACCTCCGCGTGCTCGACGTCACCCCCGCTCTCGACGCGGCCTTCACGCAGGCCGTGCCGACCGCGACGGTGCCGACCACGCTGACCTACACGGTCACCAACACCAGCGACCTCCTCGCGAAGGCCGACTGGCGCTTCTCGACCGCTCTCCCGGCCGGCCTCGTCGTGGCGCCGACGCCGGCCGTCGGCGGGTCCTGCACCGACGTCACCGGAACGGCGTTCGCCGTGACCGCGGCCGCCGGATCCTCCTCCGTCTCGACCCTCGGCGGCGACCTCGCCGCGGGCGCGACCTCCTGCACGATCTCCGTGGACGTGGTGGCCGCCGCCGCCGGGACGTACAGCACCGGGACCACGACTCCCACCGGCCTCATCGCCTCCGCCCCCACCTCGGTGACGATCCAGGCCGCGACGACCCTCACCGTCCGGAAGAACCTGCCGGTGCGCAGCGCCACGGGTGACCAGTTCACGCTCTCGGTGCGCAGCGGCACGACCGTCCTCGCGTCGGCGACCACCACGGGCACCGCCACCGGGATCCAGGCCGCGCAGATCAGCCGCCTCACCGTGCAGTCCGGAGCGACGTACACGATCGCCGAGGCGCAGACCGCGGGCGCGGGCCTGGCGTACTCCAACAGCTACGAGTGCTCGCGCGGCGGCACGGTCATCGCCTCCGGAGCATCCGCCGCCGGGTCGATCACGATCCCCAGCGAGGCGGGAGCGGAGGTGCTCTGCACCTTCACGAACACGGTGCAGACGCCGCGCCTGTTCTGCGACACCGGCCGCTTCTACTCCCTCACGGCGGCCGGCGCCCTGCAGCAGGCCGACATCGTCACGGGATCCCTGACCTCGATCGGCAGCTGGTCGGGGACCGCCGAGGCCAACGCGCTCGGCGTCGGCGCGAACGGCGCCTTCGCCTACGCGCTGGACCGCTCGTCCGACGCGACGGACGTCGACGCCGTCCTCAAGTGGACGCCGGAGGCCGGCTTCCAGAGGATCGCGAACAGCGCGTACACGACCGTGGCCGGCGGAGCGCAGGTGACCGGCAGCATCGTCGCCGGCGCGGTCGACCTCCGGACGGGCCGGTACCTGTTCGGCAGCTTCGCGAGCGGCCAGTTCTACATCTGGAGCTTCACGGAGGCCAACCCCGTCGCCACCCGGTTCGCCCTCGTCGGCTCCTTCCCCACCTCCGGAACCCCCAACGGCAACGGCGACATGGCGTTCGACGCTCGCGGCAACCTCTACGTCGTCGGCGCGGGCTCGGTCAACAACGCCAGCAGCGCCGCGATCTTCACCGTGCCGGCCGACGCCCTGGCCGCGGCGACCGGCGGCACCCTCCCGGTGAACACCTCGATCGCGAAGGCCGTGACGGGGACCGACGCCGCCTTCGCCAACATCAACGGCATCGCCTTCTCGCCGCGTGGAACCGTCTACCTCGCCAACGGCGACGTCGCCGCCGCGAACGGTGTCCCGGCCATCCCCGGCAGCGCGTACGAGTTCGACGCCACCACGTGGACCCGCGTCAGCGGCACGCCGCGCGTGAGCGTCAACGCCGTCGACCTCTCCGGCTGCTCCTCGCCGGCCACGATCACCGTGCAGAAGAGCGTGGTGGGCCGCCTGGCCGCGGCGGACCAGTTCCAGCTCACGGCGGCCGCCGGCTCTCCGGCGTCGCCCTTCGCCACGGCCACCACCACCGGCGCCACCACCGGCCGCCAGACCGCGCAGATCGGCCCCTTCCCCACTCCGATCAACAGCACGGTGACGGTCTCGGAGGCGATGGCCGCGGGCTCCGCCTCCCCGATCACCGCCTACACGAGCATCTACGAGTGCTACGCGGACGGCGTGCGGGTGAGCACGGGCTCGAACCCGACCGGGACGGTCACCCTACCGAACCGGCTCGGCGTCAACGTCACCTGCACCTTCTTCAACTCCCCGCGCCCCGCCTCCACCGTGCGGATCACCAAGACGATCCGGGACGCCTCCGGCACCACCCGCCCCGGCGTGGACTGGACCGTGGGCACGACCGCGACGGCCACCGCCGGCACCGTCGCCCTGCTGCCGGAGCAGTCGCCCCGCCAGCAGACGGACGCCGCGGGTCAGGCCGCCTGGACCGTCCTGTTCGGCACGGAGGCGTCGCGGGCGACGCTCACCGTCTCGGAGGTGCAGCAGACGGGCTTCGCGTTCGTCAGCGGCGCCTGCACGGTCAACGGCGCCGCACGGTCGACCACGTTCTCGCAGTCGGGGACCGTCATCAGCGCGAGCCTCACCGGCATCGCCTCCGCGGCGGTCGTCGAGTGCTCGATCGTGAACCGGCCCACGGCGTCCCTCACGCTCGTGAAGACGGTGAGCTCCGGCAGCGCGCTGCCCAGTGACTTCACGCTCAGCGCCACCGGCCCGACCGGCGCCCTGCCCGGCCCGACCGGCCGCGCGGGCTCGGCGGGCGTGTCGGCTATCCCCGTCACCCCGGGTGTGGCCTACCGGCTCGCTGAGACCGGGGGCCCCGCCACCTCCGTGCAGACCGCACCCTGGCAGTGCCGCACCGACACCGGCGCCGCCCTCACCGTGAGCGCGGCCGGAGACGTGACCCCGACGAACGGCGCCGCCGTCACCTGCACCGTGGACAACGCCAGCGCGACGATCACCCTGGTCAAGCAGGTCCTGCGCCCCCAGACCGGCTTCCAGGCGGCCGACTGGCGCGTCACCGCGACGCCCGCCGCACTGGCCGGAGCGACGCTCCCGACGGAGACCCGGGCCGGCGCGGAGTACGTCGCCGCGGGCAACCCGGCGAGCACCTTCGAGGTGCGACCGGGTCACGGCTACACGCTGTCCGAGGCGGCGACGGATCCGACCCGCCGCCTCGCCTACCAGGAACTGCGTCTCGAGCGCCTGACCGGGACGACGTGGTCCCCGGTCGCCTCGCGGACGATCACGGCCCCTACGGCCGGTCAGACGGCGGTCTACCGCTTCGTCAACGCCCCCGTGGACCCCACACGCCTGCCGCTGACCGGTGGCGCCAGCACCGACGCGTTCCTCCTGGGCGGGGGGTCGGTGCTCACTCTCGCACTCGGCCTCCTCCTCTGGGAGCGGCGCCGGAGGCTGCGAGGCCCCTCCCGGTGACGCCCCGACCGAGAGCCCCGGCGCTCTCCCGCAGACCCCTTCCCGCACACCTTCGACTCCACGACACCAGCACTCACGACCTCAGTAGGAGAGATCTCATGTCCCGCTCACTCACCAGGCGGCTCGCCGCCGCAGCCGGCGTCCTCGCGCTGAGCGCTGCGGCGGTCTTCACCGCCGTCGCGCCGGCGTCAGCGGTCACGCTGCCCGGCAACATCGACCCGACCATCAGCCGCACCCTCACCGTGCACAAGCTCGCGCTGGGATCCAACAACGGCCAGGCGATCGGCACCGGCCAGGAGATCACGGTCCCCGGCGATGCGCTGCCCGGAGCCGTGTTCACCGCCGCGCGCGTCCAGGGCGTCGACCTCACCACGCCCGACGGCTGGAACCAGGTCGCGAACCTGACCCCGGGCACCGCGGCGACCCGCGTCACCGCCGCCGACACCTTCACCGCCACCAGCGGCACGGACGGCGAGGCCGTGTTCAACAACGGCGCGAGCATGCCGCTCGGCCTCTACCTCGTGACCGAGACCCAGCTCCCCGCCGGAGCCACCAACGGCGCGGCGCCGTTCCTCGTCACCCTGCCGTTCCCGACGGGCCCGACCGGTGCGCCGGCGAACCAGTGGATCTACGACGTCCACGTCTACCCCAAGAACGCGGTCACGGAGCTCACCAAGACGCGCGTCCCCGCGGCGGCGAACTCGGTCGAGGCGCGCAACCCCGACCTCATCCGCTGGGCCATCGCCTCGGACGTCCCGGTGCTCGCCGCCGGTGACACGCTGGACGCGTTCACCCTCACCGACACGCTCCCCGCCGAGCTGACCTACCTGCCGACCGGACCGGCCGGCGTCGCGCCCACCGGCATCACGGTGACCAGCGCCGCGGGCACCGCGCCCGCACCGGCGTTCATCGCGAACACGGACTACACGCTCGGCTACGACGCCGCGACCCGGAACGTGACGCTGAACTTCTTGCAGTCCGGCCTCACCAAGCTCCAGGGTCTGCAGGGCGGCGTCGTCACCCTCACGGTGCTCACCCGCGCCACCGCCATCCCGGCCAACGGCATCATCACCAACTCGGCGACGAGCGTCGTGAACGGTGCCACGGAGACGGTCACCGGCAGCACCCCGATCGGTCAGCTGACCGTGTACGCCTACCAGAACAACGGCGCCAACCGCGTGCCGCTCGCGGGTGCGGTCTATCAGGTGTTCCTCACCGAGAACGATGCCAACCTCGGCCAGAACCCGGTGTTCATCAACGGCAACCAGAACTGGACGACCGGAGCGAACGGCATCGTCGAGATCCCGATCATCACGCCGGGCAACTACTACGTCCGCGAGCTGACCCCGCCCGCCGGATTCCGCCTGCCCACCCCGGCCCAGGTGCTGACGCAGGTCGTCGCCGGACCGAGCTCGGCCACCGCGCCGATCCAGAACTACGTCGAGTTCCTCCACACCCAGGTGCCGGCGTTCGCCCTGCCCCTCACCGGTGGCGGCGCGCAGTGGTTCACCCTCGGTGGAGGCGCGCTCCTCGCCCTCGCGATCGGTTCGGGCCTGATCGCCTCGCGCCGTCGCACCGCGCTGGCTGCTCAGACCGCGGAGTAACGTCACACCATGACGAAGTCGAATGCGGGGCACCCGTCGGGTGCCCCGCATTCCTCTGTCTCCAGCCCTTTTCCTCCGCGGAGGCAGCTCCACCGCCGGCCGCGCTGGCGGCTCCCGATCGCCCCGCTGGTCATCGCGCTCATCAGCCTCTCGGGGGTGGCGCTGCTGCTGTACCCCGTCGCCGCCAGCTGGCTCAGCGCCGTCGAGCAGGCGCGCGAGATCGACTCCCTCACGCAGGACATCACCGACCTCGGCGCCGAGACCCTCCGGCAGAACCTCGTCGAGGCCCGCGCCTACAACCAGAGCCTCAGCGGAGGCGGCGCGGCCGTCGCCGCGAACGAGCGCCTCCCCCTGGCCGACGACGAGCAGGTCGCCGACCGCGAGCGCTACTCCTCCCTCCTGCGCGGCGACGCCGAGGGGCTGATGGCCCGGATCCGGATCCCCGCCATCGACGTGGACCTGCCGATCTTCCACGGCACGAGCGACGCCGTCCTCGAGCGCGGCGTCGGCCACCTCGAGGGCACCGCCCTGCCGGTCGGCGGCCCCTCCACTCACTCGGTGCTCACCGGCCACCGCGGCCTCGCCTCGGCCGAGCTCTTCACCCACCTCGACGGCGTCGACGTCGGCGACACCTTCACCATCGAGGTCTACGGCGAGGTGGTCACCTACCGCGTGCGCGAGACACTGGTCGTCGAGCCGGAGGACACGCAGAGCCTCCTCGTGCAGCCCGGCCAGGACCTCCTGACCCTCGTCACCTGCACCCCGCTCGGCATCAACACCCACCGCATCCTCGTCACCGGCGAGCGGGTGATCCCGACGCCGCAGTCGGACGTGGACGCAGCGGGGGAGTCGCCCGACGTCGCCGGGTTCCCGTGGTGGGCGATCGCGGCCGGAGGCGCCGTGGTTGCCGCCGGGGTGTACGTGTGGTGGGCGGGGCGGCCGGCGCGCGGCGCGTGGGTGCCGGTGGTGGTCGCCGAGGAGCGGGACAGGGTTCCTGCGGGTCGGTGAGGCGAGGGCGCGGATCTCCGCAGCCCTGCCCCGGACGCCTCGGCGCCGTGCTGTCCCCGTCACCGGGATCGCGGCTGTGCCGGCCTCGTCAGGCGGGGCGCCACTCCTCGAGGAACTCGGCGACCGTCTTCGTCTCGAGGTCGAGCTCGACCTGCCCGAGGAGGTAATGGGGATCGGTGAGGTCGGCCTTCACGCGGATGATCTCGGCGCCGGTGTCGAGGCGGACGACGACGAGGTCGTAGGGCGCGAGGAATCCGCTGCCCAGCGCCATGTCGACGGTGAGGCGGAGCCGCCCGAAGCGCCGCAGCTGCAGCTCGGCGCGGAGGTGCTCGGCGGCGACCTCGGGGGTGTCGGGAGTGGAGTCGGGCATGGGGGAGACGGTACCGAAGCGGGGGGCCAGACTCCTGGTCACCCACGGCATGGCGGAGTCGCGTCGTAAGGCGCCGTGACGCGGTCAGTCCCGCAGGCCGACCGTCACCGCCCGGCTCTCCGGGGCCTCGATCAGGTTCTTCGCCACCGCGGCGGAGAGGTAGGACGTCGCGTCGTGCCGTCGCAGGGTGACGACCGAGGCGACGGCTCGCACCGCCAGGACGATCGGAGCGAAGCTCGGCCCTGAGGTCAACCAGTCTCCGACCGCGACGCCGACCTCGGTCATCGGGATCAGCAGAGTCATCGGATCGAGTCGCCCTGCGTCTCTTCGCCTAGTCGCGGAGTCATTTCTGCCGCCTATGTGGAGGCGGTTCGGCTGGATACGGTCAACGCTCGTGGCTTCGAAAGTAGCGCCCGCCAGCGCCGTTCGCTAGCGACCCGCGAGGCCGGACCCGCCACCATCCCTGTCCAGATCGCGGAGAGCGACGAGACGACTGCGGTCCGGATCGTCCAGCGGACCAGCGAGAATGATCAGTTCCCCGATCTAGCGTCCGCGAACCACACCGCTCCGCGCAGCGCGCCCTCGACGAGCGAGCTTGCGCACAGGCCAAGGCCCCTGCGGAGGCCGAGCTGGCCGCCCGTGGATTCGCGATCCTCGACAGCGAGGTCTACTACGGCTACACCAGCCACACCAGCATCCGCGACCTCCGCATGGAGGACGGCTCCCGCGTGGACGCCGCCGATATCGAGAACGTCGAGGGACGCGCCTCATATGTGCGGGTCGTGTTCACCGGCAAGAGCGCCGATCTCAGCTACTACCTCTCCGACCCGCGAGCTGCGGGCTTCCGCAAGGAGGGCGGCACCACCGCAGGCCCGATGACCGACGAGCAGAAGGCCGAGCGTCGCATCCTCGTCGCCAACAACGAGGGGTGGGGTGCGGCCGAGACGGTGCGCCGCGAGTGGATCGCGTCGTTCCTCTCCCGCAAGACCCTCCCGAAGGACGCGGACCGGGTGATCGCCCTGGGCCTCACCGTGCACCGCTTCTCGGTGTCCTCCGGAATGAGCAGCGGCAACGCTCTCGCGCACACCCTCCTCGGGATCACGCAGCCCTCCGGCTACCACGCCGACGCTCTCGGCGCGCTGGTCGAGGCCAACCCCGCGAAGGCCCGGCTCGTCGCGCTGGCCGTCGTTCTCGGAGGCGAGGAGGCGAACACGAGCAAGGAGTCGTGGCGCCGGGGCGATGAGCGTGCCGCCGCTCACTTTCGCCAGCTCGCCGCGTGGGGCTACGCGCTCTCCCCGGTCGAGCAGGTCATCACCGGCGACCCCACCGCCGCCGACGCGGGCCTCAACTAGCCCGCTCCGCGGGGACCAGCAGCCGCCGTTCCCCGCCCTCCCGCCTCGACTCCTGCAGAGAGGCCCACCATGACCACCACCACGACTCCCGCCGTCGACGTCGACGTGTGGGGACACACCCCAGCGCTGCGCGACGCGCAAACGGCCGTCGATACCGCCACCGCCTCCGGCGACCGGGCCGCGATCGCTGCGGCCGCGCGAGCGCTCATCGTCGCCGCGGCCGCGCACGGCTGGCCCACCGCGACCGCTCTCGTGTTCAAGTACGAGACGACCGGCCCCATCGCCGGAGTCTGGGGACTCTGGCGAGTCCTCGACGCCGACCGGACCGTGCTGCGCTCCTGGGACGACGACCCCGACCCGATGACGGACGAGTCCGAGGAGGAGATGGTCGCCCTCGACCTCATCAGCAACCGCCGCGCGACCCAGGACTACACCGACTTCGGAACCCCCATCGGCTCCACCGTCTTCATGCTCCACACGCTCGCGCTCTGAGCGCGTGTGCGGGCCGACCCGAAACGGGCCGGCGCGCACAAGGGAGAGAACCCCCTCGACCCCCCCCGGCCACGCCGGTGGAACGGCCACCTGCGCTCGAGCGGTGATCAGCGGCGGGGACGCCGCTTGTACGTCTTCCCCGCCCGAATGTTCCGGTTCTCGATCACACCCACGACGGCCAGACCCACGGCCACGGCCAGGATCAGCGCCCAGCCGAGGACGTTGAACCACTCACCGGTGGATGCCGCGTAGGTCTGCTCGCCGGCGAGGCCGAAGAACATCACCGACGCCCCGAACCACACCATGCCGTTCGCAAACAGGGCGGTTCGCGCCAGAGGAGAGCGGTGAGCGGTCATACCGTCAGCGTCCCACGACCGGCCGAGGGCTGTCTTCCCGCCCTCTAAACTCCGGGCATGGTCTCGCCACTCGTCCGCAAGATCGTCAACAAGCACGAGCGCGACATCCGCCTGATGCAACGCACCCTCTTCACCGACGCCGGAGAATGAATCACGTCACAGCCCGGGCTCACCGACGCCCAGCTGCACGAGCTCGCACACGCTCGCGCACGGCAACTCCCACGCCTGCGCGGACGATCCCTGACCAACCGCCGCGCCGAGGTCTCCGTCCTCATGGACCGCGGACCCGCCGCAGAACTCGAACCCGATTCCGGCGCCGACCCGACGCTCTCCCTGGTGAGCGTGTCCGTGAAGGGCCTCAACTTCCTCGTCGGCAACTCCGAGATCCTCGAACCCGACGAGTACACCGCCTGGGCACAGGCCGTGGTGGGGGAGCAGTGGACGACGCGCCTCTACGCGGTCGGCGCGCTGTCGGGCAGCATGTCACTGCCGCCCAAGCCTTCCAGGAACTTCCCCTCGCGCTGGATGCCGATGACGAGATCGTCGATGGGGAGTACGGGCAGCTTGCCGCAGAGGTGCCGCCGGGGCAGAACTACCTGTGGCACACCAGCCGCTACGGCGGCCAAGACCGGTTCGAGTGGCGCAGCCGCTACTGGACCTTTCTTCTGTGCCTAGACCCCAGCAGGCCCTCCTCTACCGTGCAGGCACAACCCGGTCCTTGGGTCGGCCCATTCCACTGGGAAAACGTCAACCTCGAGAATGGGACCGAACGTGCCCGCCGTCTTCGTGTCGGAGAAATGCTTCGCCTAATGTCCTTCCCTGACGAATTCCAGCTTGTCGGCACCCGGGCAGACGCGCAACGCCAGCTTGGCAATGCCGTCCCCGTCGAACTGGGCAAAGCGGTGTCGCGTGCGCTTCTGACGCAAATGGGCTACATTCCTGCTGCTTCTCGTCGGGCTATTTATGCCTAGTGAATTAACGAAGCGGACTCATACAGCCTTCGTACTAAGAATATTGACGCCCGCCAGCGGTGAGTAAACGCCTTTTCATGGCGAAGCAGATATCGCCAGTGTGCTATTAGCGTATAGGTCATCGAGCTCACAAATTACATTGTAGTAATGTATACCTGTTCCAGCCACGTACTCGCGCTCCACATTCAATAAATAGTCACTATCTGCTGACGCCGTGAGCTTTTTTAATGCGAGGATGCGAATCTCGGGTAGGGGACTTCTCAGCAAAGACTTTAACTGTGCGTTTGATGGCATTCGATCGCGTTGCTCAAGCTCAAGTAAAGCGAGACGCGCAAGTCTTTCATCCCGACCGAAGCAATACTCCCTAAGGCGCTTCAGGCTTGCTCTCCGTAATAGCTGAGCAGTAATATTTTCCGGATCCTCGAAGTCGTAGGAGTGCTCGAAAATAAGATCTAGATCCTGGTCATTAGCAAACGGAGCAAGCAATCGAGCGGCCTGACGGCTGAATAGCGAGTCTTGGTCACGAGCAAGTGCTCGTATCCAGTTCAGTAGCTTTGATTGCTGATTGTCCGCAGGCAGAGACGTCAAATATGTCAAAGCAGATAGATCTATGCGTTCCTTGACAAATCTTCGCACACGAGGCTTCCAATTAAGTGTATCCATAGATTCCAGGAACACCTTATACGCATTATCGGTTCTATTCAAAACTCCTAGCGCCTGCGGACGCATGCTGGGATTCCCATGCAAGCGCAATAAACGCCATCTAAAGTTTTCCGGCTCAAACACGCCATCTAAGTCGGTTAGAGTGAAAGCTGCGCTGACCTCAGGATTCTTACGGGCAAGGATAGCTACTACATCGCCATTTCGCTCTCGCTCCTCACTACCCGGCCCTCCGCTGCTAAGTGTTCCGAGCGCAGCGGTGATAGACCTTGTGAAATTGGGACCAACTTCTCGATCTAACAGGATTTCGTCTGAGACTCGCCGCCAACGCGGTTCCAGTGGACGACCGAATAAGCCGAGGATCATCGCATCCGGCACGACGTCACGCTCAGCCAATTCCCGTAGTGCCGATGCGCGCAATGGGTATGAGAGGTAGGAGCGATCCGCCAACTTGGCAAGTTCCGTATCTGATAGTCCCTGCATTGCAGAACCTGCTGAGAAAAGGGACTCAACCAGTGGATCGAGGAGGATGAGAGGGTCGATCTTTAGTAATTCGCCTGCTTGAGGCGCAGGATTTAGCAATTCGACGAGGCATCGACCCACGTCGCCGAGGGCTTCCTCACGGGTTGCTAGCAGCTCGGCCCGTTCGACGTCTCTCTTTTTGCGCACGGACAGCCAATAGAGTACGAGTTCTCCCCTGCTCGCCTCTGCAAGTGAGTTCCAGATGTCCGCTAGATCCGACGCAGTGGTACCAGCTGACCACCGGGGCCAAAAGTTCCTTGGCCGAATATGGAGGCGCCTCATAAGCCGCATAACACCGATCTGCAAATTGGCGTCATCCACTGCTACGAACTCAAGCGCATACTCCTCCAGGGTTTCGGAAATCCACGCAAATCCCGCCACCGACGCAAATGGGATGACGCGTTGTTCCGTATTTGCACTTCGACCCAAATCGCGACAATACTCTTTGAGCCATACAAGAAGTTCCGCCCTGATGAATCTCAGCTCCTGGCGACGCGTGAATAAGCGGTTCGCAAGATGCGTGGGAACTCGGTCGGAGTCTCGCGAAACGGAAAGGCCGAATAGCTCGAAGCGGTCAACATCGAGCTTATTGCCCGTTGGACGACCTGCTAAAGCTTCGGCGAAAGCCGACACGACTTCTGCGAGTTCGGTGGAAATTGGTTCTCGTCCTGCGGGCGGTTCTTCAAGCCCCCTTCCTGCAGGTAAGGCCCCCTGTCCCTCTGGTGCTACGGTCACAGCGGCGAGTCGTGCAAGTTCTTCAGCGATCAGCGACGTAACCAGTCCTTGAAGTTCAGGTGCTGACGTGAAGGAGTTGTAGAAAGCTACATGTTGTTCTTCAATTTCTCGCTTGAAGTTAAGTACCTTTTGTAGCTGTTCGCCTGGGTCCCTGATGCTCTCTGCGTCGACCTCTTTGAAGAAAAGGCCAATTCTTGGTGCTCCAGATTGCTGCCATCTGCGGAGGGCGCGAGAGAATTCCTCGTTGAAGCCAGAATCGAACCCGTTACCAGTGTCTGAACCCCACCGGCGATGCACAATTCCAATGAACACATCCGAGTCGTCTGCGTGAGTATTTATCTGCTCTTGAGGATTGCCTACGTTTCCTATCAAATGTTCGTATCGTCGAACGTTAATATTGATATTCTGTATCCGGCCAATTGATGAGTTCAGTCTCGCTGCTACGGCTTCTACTGCATCTCTTTCCTCTGACACGCCGCCTGGGGATGCAACAAAAATGCTCAATACGCGCATGTCTCGTGGCAACATTTTCTCCTGTGTATTAGGCGTGTCAAAGTTCAACGCGAACCACATGCGTGAATGACGTGACGGGCTGGTCCTGTAGCTCATCATCTTAGGGATGAGATCCACCGGTGATCGGTTCCCACTTCCCGCTAGCTGTCGGCAAGAAGTGAGGGGTGCTCAATGCGTCGGCTTGTGTAGCTAGTGCGGGGTATCGCGTCGGGTATTGTTGCCGTCGGTCGCGTCTTAAGAACCATTAGCTTCCTGGGACTCGCGATCGCCTCACGGGCGAAGCCCGAGCGCTCGTCGGATCTCGGGCGCACGTCTGTCTCGGCAAGGCGTCTCGTGGCGGGACGTCTCGCTTTGGGTTCGCGAGGGGGTTTCTGAGGCGGAGCCGCACCACAGTTGCTTGGCCTCGGGCGCACGTCCGATAGATCGTTGCGCTCGGCTGCACCTCGACGCGCCCGTCGCTGCTGGGATCCAACAGCTGCAAGCTCTGCGTCGTGGGCCCGGGGAGCAAGGTCGTAGTCGAGCGCTCTGGATGAGGATGCGCCTCGAGTGAGCCGAGGGGCAAGTCGGTGCCTTCGCGTGTTGCATCAGCCGATTCAGCCGGATCGTGATCGCTCTACTCCCGCCGCCACCCTGCTGAGGGAGCGCGGGTCACCCGACCGTCCTTTGTGCTGCGTCGGGAGCGTCAGTGTGCCCTTTCGCGAGGGAGGGAGCCCGTCGCGTCGCGCGCCGTCACCCTTCTACTTCCGCCGGTTCAGCACCTTCGTCCCGACCCCCGCGATCGCCGCGCCCACGATCGGCGCGACCAGGAAGACCCACACTTGCCCCAGCGCATCCGGCCCCGCGAACACCGCGGCAGCGATCGACCGAGCCGGGTTCACCGACGTGTTGCTCACCGGGATGCTGATCAGGTGCACGAGGGTCAGCGTGAAGCCGATGGCGAGCGGCGCGACGGCCTTGTACTCGCTCTTGGCGGTGACGGAGAGGATGACGGCGACGAAGACGGCGGTCAGGACGATCTCGGTCAGCATGACTGCACCGAGGCCGAAGCCGCCGGGGGAGGCGGCGCCGTAGCCGTTGGAGGCGAAGCCGGAGTCGCGGGCGGCGGCGAGGTAGCCGGCCGGGCCGTCGGCAGCGACGAGGAAGACCATTCCGGCTCCGATGAGCCCGCCGAGGATCTGGCTGATGATGTAGCCGGGGATGTGCTTCCACTCGGTGCGGCCGGCGATGGCGAGGCCGATGCTGACGGCGGGATTGAAGTGGCCGCCGGAGATGTGGCCGACGGCGTAGATGCCGGCCATCACGGTGAGGCCGAAGGCGAGGGCGACGCCGAGGAAGCCGACTCCGAGCGCGTTGCCGGAGTCGGGGAAGGCGGAGGCGAACACCGCGGTGCCGACGCCGCCGGCGACCAGGAGGAAGGTGCCGAACGCCTCCGACGCGTAGCGCGCTCCGGCCGAGTACTGCTCGGCGTGCTCGGTGCGCTGCTCGCTCGTGGTGCGGCTGGCGGTGTGGGGGCGGGCCATGATCGTTCTCTCTCTCGGGTCGGGGGAGCGCCTGCGGGGTCACCGGGCACCGGGACACTCCAGCACCAGGCGGACGCGCCGGAGCCGGGACGCGGAGGGCTCTCAGATTCCGCCATACGACGGTTCCGTGAGCGGCCTGGAGCCACTCGCTCGGCGGCCATCCCGGGTGCCCCTGCACAGGCGTCCGACACCGTAGCGACCGGCCGACGCGTGCACGTCCCAGCACCGGGGACAGGCGGGAAACAGGCTCCAGGTGGCACGTGCACCGCCTCCTCCACCTCCCTCTTCTCCTCCGCCCGCCTCCCTGCTACGGCGCTCTGAACCGGTTTACAAAACCGGTTCAGACGCGGCGACGAGCGAAGGAGCTCCCATGGCGGGCAGACCGACGATCCTCGACGTCGCGCGCGAGGCCGGCGTGAGCAAGGCGCTCGTCTCGTTCGCGCTCAACGACCGGCCGGGCGTCTCGCCCGACTCCCGCGAGCGGATCCTCCGCGTCGCCGCCGAGCTCGGCTACCGGCCCAGCCTCACCGCCCGCTCCCTCTCCACCAGCGTCTCCTTCGCGGTGGGCCTCGTCGTGGCGCGCGACCCGGCGGTCATCGCGGCGGACCCGTTCTTCCCCTCCTTCATCTCGGGGGTCGAGCGGGTGCTCGCCGAGCGCGGCCGCGTGCTGGTGCTCAGCGTGGTCGATCCGGGCGCCTCCGAGGAGGCCGTCTACCGCACGCTCGCGGCCGACCGCCGCGTCGACGGCGTGTTCCTCACCGACCTCCGGCAGGACGACTCCCGGCCGGCGCTGCTCGCCGAGCTGCAGATCCCGGCCGTCACGCTCGGGCGGCTGGAGGGCTCCTCCTCACCCGCCGTCGTGATGGACGACTCCGCGGGCATCGCCGACGCCGTCCGGCACCTGGCGGAGCTCGGTCACCGCCGCATCGCCCACGTCGCCGGGCCGGACCACCTGCTCCACTCCTCCCGCCGCCGCGAGGCCTTCACGCGGGCCTGCACCGACGTCGGGCTCGAGCCCACCGCGCTCGTCGCCACCGACTTCAGCGCGGAGCAGGGCGCGGCGGCCACGGAGCGGCTCCTCGACAGCCCGACCCCGCCCACCGCGATCGTCTTCGGCAACGACCCCATGGCCATCGCCGGACTCGGCGTCGCGCACGCCCGCGGGCTCCGGCTCCCCGACGACCTCTCGATCACGGGCTTCGACGACTCCGAGATCGCCGCCCACGTCTACCCGTCGCTGACCTCGGCCCGCACGCGCCCCGCGCGCTGGGGCGAGGAGGCCGCCCGCACGCTGCTCGACCTCATCGAGTCCGGCAGCGCCCCCGACGTCGACCTCGAGCCCGCCGGGCTCGTGGTGCGCCACTCGACCGCTCCTCCGCGGCCGTCGACCCACTGAAGACGCGTGCGCACCGTCGCGCACGCCGGACAAGGAGAACACCATGGCCCCCTCGACGACGAGACGCTGGCTGACCGGGATCGCCACCGCCTCCCTCGCGACCCTCGCCCTCACCGCGTGCAGCGGTGGTGGCGGAGCGTCGACCGACCTCACCGCCACCGGCCCGATCACCATCTGGTACTCGAACAACGAGCAGGAGGTGCAGTGGGGCAAGGCGATGGTCGACGCCTGGAACGCGGACCACCCGGACGAGGAGATCACCGGGCAGGAGATCCCCGCGGGCAAGAGCAGCGAGGAGGTCATCGGAGCCGCGATCACGGCCGGCAATGCGCCGTGCCTCGTCTTCAACACGGCCCCCAGCGCGGTCGGCCAGTTCGAACGCCAGGGCGGACTCGTCGACCTCTCGAAATTCGACGGCGGTGCCGACTACATCGAGACCCGCAGCGGCGACCTCGCCGAGCAGTACCAGAACGCCGACGGCGAGTACTTCCAGATGCCGTGGAAGAGCAACCCGGTCGTCATCTTCTACAACAAGGACCTCTTCGCGAGGGCGGGTCTGGACCCCGAGAACCCGTCGCTGTCGACCTACGACGACTTCCTCGCCACCTCGAAGACGCTGGTCGAGTCGGGAGCCGCTCCCGCCGCCATCCAGCCCGCACCGACCAGCGAGTTCTTCCAGACGCAGTTCGACTTCATGCCGCTCTACGCCGCGGCCACCGGAGGGACGAGCCTCGTCGAGGACGGCAAGGCCACCTTCGCCGATGACGAGGGCTACGAGGTCGCCGACTTCTGGAAGAGCCTCTACGACCAGGGCCTCGCCGGCCGCGAGCAGTACCAGGGCGACGCGTTCGCCGACGGCCAGGCCGCGATGTCGATCGTCGGCCCGTGGGCGGTCTCGGTCTACGACGACCTGAACTGGGGCTCCGTCTCGGTGCCCACCCCCGACGGCACGCCCGCCGAGGACACCTGGACCTTCAGCGACGCGAAGAACGTCGGCCTCTACTCCGCCTGCGCCAACAAGGGCACCGCCTGGGAGGTGCTGAAGTTCGCGACCAGCGAGGAGCAGGACCGCTCGCTCCTCGAGACCACCGGCCAGATGCCGCTCCGCACCGACCTGCAGACCACCTACGCCGACTACTTCGAGGCGAACCCGGCCTACCAGCGCTTCGGCGACCAGGCGAGCCGCACCATCGAGGTGCCGCCGGGACCGAACACCGTGCAGATGCTGCAGGCGATCCGCGACGCGTGGGGCAAGACGGTCATCTTCGGCGAGGGCGACGTGAAGACGGCGCTCGACGGAGCGGCCGAGACCGTCACCGGGCTCGCCGGCCAGCAGTGACCCGGCCGTGACCACCCTCACCCGCCGGCCCGCGCCGGCCGGGGCGCCGGGGAAGCGGAGCCTCCTGCACCGCGTCCTCGGGCCCCAGCCCCTCGGGCTGCTGTTCGGCAGCCCCTACCTCCTCTTCGTGCTCGCGGTCTTCGCGTTCCCGGTCGTCTACTCGGTCTGGATCGCGTTCCACGACTTCTTCTTCGCAGCTCCCGGCGTGCAGGTGGAGCGGCCGTTCGTCGGCCTCGACAACTTCGTCACGGCGTTCTCGAGCCCGCAGGTCATCCGCTCGTTCGGCAACATCGGGATCTTCCTGGTGATCAACGTGCCGCTGACGGTCGTGCTCTCGCTCCTGCTCGCCGCGGCGCTCGACAAGGTCGTGCACCTGAGGACGTTCCTCCGCGTCAGCTTCTACGTGCCCTACGTCACGGCGAGCGTCGCGGTCGTCGGCGTGTGGCTGTTCCTCTTCAACGGGAACGGACTGGTCAACAGCCTCCTCGGGCCGCTCGCGCCGAACCCGTCGTGGCTGATCAACGAGCAGCTCGCGATGCCGATCATCGCGCTCTACGTCACCTGGAAGCAGCTCGGGTTCTACATCCTGCTGTACCTGGCGGCGCTGCAGAACGTGCCGAAGGAGCTCTACGAGTCGGCCTCGACCGACGGCGCCGGACGCATCCGCCAGTTCTGGTCGGTGACCGTGCCGAGCGTGCGGCCGGCGACCCTCCTGGTGCTGCTGGTGTCGACTGTCACGGGAGCGAACCTCTTCACCGAGCCCTACCTCCTCACCGGCGGAGGCGGCCCCAACGGCGCGTCCGCCTCGCCCGTGCTGCTGATGTACCAGCTCGGGATCCAGCAGGGGCAGCCCGACGTGGCCTCGGCCATCGGCGTGGTCCTGGTGCTGCTGGTGCTGGTCATCGCCTATCTGCAGAACCGCTTCGCGGGGGAGAGGAACTCATGAGCACCCTGTCCAGTGCCGGAGGCGCCGCCTCGGCAGTGCCCGCCGCCGCCGCCCCGGAGAAGGCCCCGCGGAGGCGCCCCGTCGGCTCCAGCCGCGGAGCCGTGATCCTGCGCGGAGTCGTGCTCGCGATCGGCGCGATCGTCTTCCTCTTCCCCTTCTACTACATGATCGTCGGCTCCCTGCAGACGGATCCGGACCCCACGTTGGCGGGAGCGATCCCGGAGCCGGGCAACCTCACGCTCGACAACTACGTCAACGTGAACGAGCGGATCAGCCTGCTCACCGGACTGGTCAACTCCGGGATCTTCACCGGCGGCGTCCTGCTGTGCACGGTGTTCTTCGGCGTCCTCGCCGGATACGCGCTCGCGATGCTGCAGTGGCGGGGGCGCAACGCGGTGTTCGCGCTCGCCCTGCTGGTGCAGGTCATCCCGTTCCAGCTGCTGCAGATCCCGCTCTACGTGCTGATCGCGCGCGACTACGGCCTCGCGGACAGTCACCTCGGGATGATCCTGCCGTTCGCCATCAACTCGACGGCGGTGATCATCTTCCGGCAGTACTTCCTGCAGCTCCCCAAGGAGCTGTTCGAGGCGGCCCGGATCGACGGCGCCGGCGAGCTGAAGCTGCTGTGGACCATCGCGCTCCCGCTGGTGCGGCCCGCGCTGGTGACCGCCGTGCTGCTGACCTTCATCGGCCCCTGGAACGAGTTCCTCTGGCCGTTCCTCATCACCAAGGACGCGTCGCTGCAGCCGCTCGCCGTGTCCCTGGCCAACTACATCTCGAACGTGGCGTCGTCGACCGACAACCCGTTCGGGGCGATCCTCGCGGGAGCCGTCGTGCTCGCCGCCCCCGTCGTGGTGCTGTTCATCGTGTTCCAGCGCTACTTCGTCTCGACCGATCTCGGATCCGGAGTGAAAGGCTGACCATGTCTCCCACCCTCACCACTGTCCCCTACCGTCTCGAGCGCGTCGGCGTCGTGATGGAGCCCGCCCCGGGCGACGCCCTCGAATCCGAAGGGGTGCTCAACCCCGGCAGCGGCCGCGGACCCGACGGCGAGCTCTACCTCCTGCCCCGGATGGTCGCCGCCGGCAACGTCTCCCGCGTGGGCCTCGCCCGCGTGATCGTCGAGGGCGGCGTGCCCGTCGGAGTCGAGCGCGAGGGCGTCGTGCTCGCGCCCGACCGCGGCTTCGAGCGCGGCGCGCACAACGCCGGCGTGGAGGATCCGCGGATCACCTTCATCGAGGCGCTCGGCCTGCACGTGATGACGTACGTCGCCTACGGGCCGCTCGGGCCCCGGACGGCGCTCGCCGTGTCCGAGGACCTCCGCGACTGGCGGCGCCTGGGCCCGGTGACCTTCGCCTACGACGACGCGCTCGACATCGACCTGGGCCTGTTCCACAACAAGGACTGCGTGTTCTTCCCCGAGATCGTCGCCGCTCCGGACGGCACTCGCTCGTTCGCGGTGCTGCACCGGCCGATGTGGGACCTCGGCGAGACGCGGCCGGGCGAGGGCGTGCGCCTCCCGGCCGGGATCGAGGACCCGCGGCAGAGCATCTGGATCAGCTACGTGCCGGTGGACGAGGTCGACCGCGACCTGGCGAGCCTCACGCGCTGGACGCGGCACCGGTTCCTCGCCGGCCCGGAGTTCCCGTTCGAGGAGCTGAAGGTCGGCGGCGGACCCGCGCCGCTGCGCGTGCCCGAGGGGTGGCTGCTCATCCACCACGGGGTGACCGGAGTGATCGACAGCGCCTTCGCGCAGCAGCAGCACGTGAACTACTCGGCCGGAGCAATCCTCCTCGACGGCGACGACCCGTCGCGGGTGATCGCGCGTACCGCCGAGCCGCTGCTCGAGGCCGAGACGGAGGAGGAGCGCAGCGGGATCGTCCCGAACGTCGTCTTCCCGACGGCGATCGAGGAGATCGACGGACAGCACTACGTCTTCTACGGCATGGCCGACTCGAAGATCGGCGCGGCCCGCCTCGTCCGCACGGACGGCTGACGCCGCTGATCGAGTCCGCCCGCGCCTCGTGCTGATCGAGTAGCCGCGCATCGCGTATCGAGATCCGCCCCCGCATCCCCCACCCGAGGAGAGTTCGATGACGAACACGCTCACCAGATCGGCGGCCGTCCTGGCCGCCGCCGCCCTCACCGTCGGGGGCCTCGCCCTCGGCGCGACCCCCGCGCAGGCGGCCGAGCCGCTGACGAACACGGCGCACCTCGACTTCCTCCTCGACACCGCCACTCCGGTGCCCGAGCCCGGCCACACCACCTACCGGCTCGACGAGGAGCCGACCCTGGTGATGCCGTGGACCTACGCCGACGCCCGCGACGGCGGCGCCTTCGAGCGCGTGGGCGGCGGCCGCCTCGATCCGGCGACCGGCGACTACGAGCAGGGCGCGTTCAACACCGACGACATCTCGCGCGCCGCGGTCGTCTACCTCCGCCACTGGCAGCAGACCGGATCGACCGAGAGCCGCGAGAAGGCTTTCGAGACGCTCCGCGCTCTCGCCTACTTCCAGACCACCGAGGGTGACGACGCCGGGAACGTGGTGCTCTGGATGCAGACCGACGGGGAGCTGAACGCGAGCGCCGAGCCGGTCGAGCTGCCGGATCCCAGCGACTCCGAGGACAGCTACTGGCTCGCCCGCACCCTCTGGGCGCTCGGCGAGGGCTACGCGGCGTTCCGCGACACGGATCCGGAGTTCGCCGCCTTCCTGCAGGAGCGGCTGCGCCTCGGCGTCGCCGCGGTCGACCGCGAGGTGCTCACACGCTACGGCGAGTACGCGCAGGCCGACGGCGTCCAGGTACCGGCCTGGCTGATCGTCGACGGGGCGGACGCCACCTCGGAGGCGCTGCTCGGCCTGTCCGCCTACCTCGAGGCCGCTCCCGACGACTCCGCGGTGCGCACGAGCACGGCCGAGCTCGCCGAGGGCGTCGCCGCCTACGCCCGCACCACGACCACGGAGGCGGACACCACCGCCTGGCCGTACGGCGCGATCCTGCCGTGGACGAAGTCGCGCACGCTCTGGCGCTCCTGGTCGTCGCAGATGGCCGGCGGCCTGGCGGCGTCGTCCGCGGCGCTCGACGACTCCTCCCTCCTCGAGCCCGCGCTCGTCGACGGCGCCCGCTTCGCCCCGGAGCTGCTCACCGCCGGCGGCCCCGACAACGGCTGGAACCCCACTCCGACCGACCGCGTGCAGATCGCGTACGGAGCCGACTCCCGCCTGCAGAACTCGCTCGCCCTGGCCGACGCCACCGGCTCCAGCGCCTTCACCGACCTCGCGGGCGTGCAGGGCGCCTGGTTCTTCGGCCTGAACCGCAGCCGCGCTCCGGTGTACGACCCGGCCACCGGAGTCGTCTTCGACGGAGTCCAGGCCGACGGCACCGTCAACCGCAATAGCGGCGCCGAGAGCACCATCCACGGTTTGCTGGCGATGCTGGCGCTCGACGCACACCCGGACGTCGCCGACCGTGCCCGCTCTGTCGCCACCGAGCGCTCGCGCGACGGGCTGACGCTGGTCGAGGCCGAGAGCGCGCGCAGCGGCACCGTCGTGACGCCCGAGTCGTCCTGGACTGGGGAGGCCGGCTGGAGCGGCTCGTACCTCTCGCTGACCGACCCGCGCCGCGCGGTGTCGATCCCGATCGGCTCGTCCACGCAGGACCGCGTGGTGGAGGCCGTCATCGACCAGCCGCAGCGCGGCACGGAGCGCACGCCGCTGAGCGTCTGGACGTCCGGCAAGCGCCCGCTCGACCTGCTCCGCTCGACCGTCGGGTCGCAGGGGGTGACGGAGGCGTCGGGCGCGCTGCTCCCGGAGAAGCTCCGCCGCACCGTGCCGGCCGGCTCGTCGAGCGTCGAGGTCCGCCCGCTGAGCGGCGAGACGCGCCTCGACGCGCTGCTGGTGCGCCCGCTGGTGACGCGCCTCGTGGTCGGAGGAGAGGGCGGCCGCACCGAACTGATCCGCAACTCCACCGACGGGGTGCGCACCACGGCGATCGGCGTCTCGGGCGGCTCCGGCACCCTGCGCGTCTACTCGCAGGACGGCGCGCTCGTGAGCGAGACGTCGCCGTCCGGAGCCGTCTCCGTGCAGCTGCCCGCGCAGGGCTTCGCGGTGCTGGTGGGCTGAGGTCGGCCTGCTGGTCGAGTAGCCGCTACTCGATCGGCAGGGGGCGGTGAGTCCATGGAAGTCGCGGTACTCGCGTTCGAGTACCGCGACTTCTGCGTTCTCGTGGGGCGAGGGCGGCGGGGAGGCGCGCGGCTGGGCGCGGACCATCAAATCGATGAGAGCGCTCTCTCGAAAACGCTTGACCTCTCCGCGGGGGCGTGCGTAAGCTCGCCGCACACCTCGTGAGAGCGCTCTCACATACGCGGAACAGCACGCGTGAGAGCGCTCCCAGGGGTGCCCCACCACCATCACGAAGGAGTGACCGTGCCCTATTCACG
Organism: Rathayibacter sp. AY1A7; assembly: GCF_002930845.1. Lineage (NCBI taxonomy): Bacteria > Bacillati > Actinomycetota > Actinomycetes > Micrococcales > Microbacteriaceae > Rathayibacter > Rathayibacter sp. AY1A7. Next base: position 159,729 of record NZ_PSTL01000003.1, read on the forward strand.
ACGCACCAGGATCGCCGCGGCGATCGCCGGCGCCTCGGCCCTCGCCCTGATCGTCACCGGATGCTCGTCGGGATCCGACGCCTCCGAGGGCGGCGAGATCGAGCTGACCGTCACCACGTTCAACGCCATGGGCTTCGACGAGCTCTACGGCGAGTACGAGGACGCCAACCCGGGGATCACCATCGTCCCGAACAACATCGACACCGGCGGCAACGCGCGGACCGACGCGTTCACCAAGCTCGCCGCCGGGTCCGGACTCGCCGACGTCGTCGCCATCGAGGAGGGCTGGCTCGGCTCCGTCATGGAGGTCTCGGACCAGTTCGTCGACCTGCGCGACCACGGCATCGAGGACCGCAAGGCCGACTGGGTCGACTGGAAGTACGAGCAGGCGACCGACCCCGAGGGACGCGTCATCGGCTACGGCACCGACATCGGACCCGAGGGCCTCTGCTACAACACCGCCGCCTTCGAGGCAGCGGGCATGCCCACCGACCGCGCCGCAGTCGCCGAGATGCTCGGCGGACCGGACGCGACCTGGGACGACTACTTCGCCGCCGGCCAGAAGTACCACGACGCGACCGGCAAGGCCTGGTTCGACCACTCCGGATTCGTCTGGAACGCCATGGTCAACCAGCTGCCCGAGGGGTACTACACCTCCGACGGCGAGCTGAACGTCGAGGGCAACCCGGAGCTCGAGGAGCGCTGGGGCCAGCTGACCGACGCCACCGCCTCCGGCCTCTCGGCCGCGCAGAAGGCGTGGGACTGGAACAAGGGCAAGTCGTTCACCGACCAGACCTTCGCCACCTTCGTCTGCCCGGGCTGGATGTTCGGCACGCTGAAGAGCAACGTCGAGGCCGGCGGCGGGAAGGCCGAGGCCACCGGCTGGGACTTCGCCGACGTCTTCCCCGGCGGCCCCGCCAACTGGGGCGGCTCGTTCCTCTCGGTTCCGACCCAGTCGAAGCACCCCGCCGAGGCCGCCGCGCTGGCGTCGTGGCTCAGTGAGCCGGAGCAGCAGCTGAAGGCGTTCGAGGCGGCCGGACCGTTCCCGAGCACCCTCGACGCGCAGAAGGAGCTCGCCTCGGCGGCCGCTCCCGACCCCGGCATGAACGACTCCCCGACCGGCGCGATCCTCGCGCAGCGCGCCGAGGGCGTCGTCGCCCAGTACAAGGGCCCGGACGACTCGCTGATCCAGGAGAACGTCTTCGGACCGGTCCTGCAGAAGGTCGACCGCGGCGAGATCGACGGCAAGGAGGGCTGGAACGAGGCGCTCCAGCTCCTCGGTGAGCTCGTCGACTGATCCTTTCGGGCCGACGCCCGGGGGCTGACGCCTCCGGGCCGACGCCCGGGGGCTGACGCCTCCGGGCCGACGCCCACCCGATCCGGGAGGTCCGGTCGCCACCGGACCTCCCGGTCCCCGTGCGGCCGGGCCGTCCGCATCCCGGGCCACCTCGCCGCCGGGAGAAACGCTGCCGCCCGCCGGCCGAGGCCTCTCCGGCCCCGCTGCCCGCGACTCCTCCCGGCCGGCCCCGCCGCACGAGAGACTCCGGCCCCGCCGCATCCCCTCCGACTCCGACTCGACCTCGAAGAGAGCGCCATGACGAGCACACTCACCCCGCCGACCACGGCGACGCCCCCCGCGGGGAAGCGGCGCCCGGCGCCCCGACTCCCGCTGACCTTCCGCCAGCGCGCGAGCCGCTTCGACGTGAAGGCCTCGCCCTACCTCTACATCTCGCCGTTCTTCCTGCTCTTCGCGCTCACCGGAGCGTTCCCGCTGGTTTACACGCTCGTCGTGTCGCTCTACGACTGGCAGCTGCTGCAGGGCCAGGGCGACTTCGTCGGGTTCGCGAACTTCGCGGCCGTGCTCGGCGACCGCTTCTTCTGGAACTCGATCGTCAACACGCTGAGCATCTTCCTGCTCTCCACGATCCCGCAGCTCGCCGTCGCGCTGCTGCTCGCGGCCGCCCTCGACCAGGCGCTGCGGGCCAGCACCTTCTGGCGGATGAGCGTCCTGCTGCCGTACATCGTCTCGCCGGTCGCGGTCGCGCTGATCTTCTCGAGCGTGTTCAGCGACCAGGAGGGCCTGATCAACAACCTGATCGGCCTGGTGGGCATCAGCCCGATCGAGTGGACGAACGACCGCCTCGCCAGCCACGTCGCGATCGCGACGATGGTCAACTGGCGCTGGACCGGCTACAACGCCCTCATCCTCCTCGCCGCCATGCAGGCCGTGCCGCGCGAGCTGCACGAGTCGGCCGCGATCGACGGAGCGAACGCGTTCCGCCGCTTCCGCTCGATCACGATCCCCAGCATCCGGCCGACCCTGATCTTCGTGATCATCACCGCCACCATCGGCGGCCTGCAGATCTTCGCGGAGCCGCGCCTGTTCGACGTGTCGAACGCGGGCGGCATCGGCGGCTCGGACCGGCAGTTCCAGACCACCGTCCTCTACCTCTGGGAGATGGCGTTCTTCCGCCAGAACTTCGGTGAGGCGGCCGCGATCGCGTGGCTGCTGTTCCTCCTGATCGTGCTGATCGGCCTGCTGAACTTCGCGATCTCGCGGCGGATCGCCTCCGTCGAGAACCGGATCTCGCAGCGCTCGAAGCGGCGCTCCGCCCGCCCCGCGACCGCCGACGAGATCGCCGCCGCGGACCCCCTGCTCACCACCACCGGCCTCGGCCAGAACGAGAGCGAGCGATGACCACCTCCGCCGCCTTCCCGGTGCGCCGCGTCCGCGCCTCCCGCGCCGGCCGCGTCGACCGGCCCGGCTTCCTCACGTACGGGCTGCTGAGCGCCTTCATCCTCGGCTCGACCTATCCGCTGTGGTGGTCGTTCGTCGTGGCGAGCGGCTCGAACGCGACCCGCAGCGAGACCCTGCCGCTCGTCCCCGGCGGCAACTTCCTCGCCAACGCCTCGCAGGTGCTGACGGCGATCCCGTTCTGGACGGCGCTGCTGAACAGCGTCATCGTCTCGGGGATCATCACGCTGTCGGTCGTGTCGTTCTCGACGCTCGCCGGCTACGCCTTCGCGAAGCTGCGGTTCCGCGGGCGCGACGGCCTGATGATCGGAGTGGTCGCGACCATGGCGATCCCGACGCAGCTGGGCATCATCCCGCTGTTCATCCTGATGCGGCAGCTCGGCTGGACGGGCTCGCTCGGCGCCGTGATCGTGCCGACGCTGGTCACCGCGTTCGGCGTGTTCTTCATGCGGCAGTACCTGGTCGACGTGATCCCGGACGAGCTGATCGAGGCGGCGCGCGTGGACGGAGCGAACCAGTTCCGGACGTTCCTCACCGTCGCCGTCCCGGCGGCACGACCGGCGATGGCGATCCTCGGGCTCTTCACGTTCATGATGGCGTGGACCGACTTCCTCTGGCCGCTGATCGTCCTCAGCCCCACGAATCCGACCCTGCAGACGGCGCTCGCGCAGCTGCAGTCGGGCTACTACGTCGACTACTCGATCGTGCTGGCCGGCGCCGTGCTCTCGGTGATCCCGCTGCTGGTGCTGTTCCTGCTCGCCGGACGCCAGCTCATCGCGGGCATCATGAGCGGAGCGGTGAAGGGCTGAGGCCCGGAGACTCCCGCGGGACCGGGTCGGGGGACATCGGACCGCGGGACGGGGGCCTCGGGCCCGGGGCCGTGGTGCTCCGGGTCCGGGGGTCGGGAGCTGCGGGGAGGGATCGGGCCGTGGACTGAGCGGTCGGCGGGTTCTCGACCCGGCCGGTCGTCGTGCTCGGAGCATCCCGACCACTGCCGCGCAGGATTCCGCCGATCACGCCCCGTTCGGGCCTCCTGGCCCGACCTGCCGCCACCTAGGCTGGCGCGGAGGAGGCGACATGGAGCCGAAGGACCGGCGCGACGAGGACCCCTCGAGCGGGCCGTCGGAGCCGCGTCCGGGGGACGGGCCGACGCCGTCGGAGCAGGCGCTGCGCGCCATCCGCGATGTCGCGAACGGGGCGGACCCGACGAACGAGGCGTTCCGGCTGTCGAACGACTTCACCGACCGGCAGGCCGAGCGGCTCCGGAGCCTCCTCGCGCGCTTTAGCCGCGGGCGCTGACCGTCACGGGGGCGGCCTGCTGCCGGTGGCGGGCGATCGATCGCTGCGCGCCGGTCGTGTCGGCCATCGCCGAGGCGGCGCCCCCGACCGCCCGGCGTCACCCCGGACGGTCGCTATCCGAGCCCTCGCACGCCGCGGACTCGCTCCGCCGGCCCGGTCCGCCGCCCCGCATCACCCCCGAATGGCCGCGATCCGCGCCCCTTCACGCCGCGGACGCCCCGCACGAGCCCGCTCCTCCGGCGCTCGGCTAGCCTCGGAGGCACCCGCGAGGAAGGCCTGCATGACCCACGACACCGCCTCGGCCGCCCCGACCCTCGAAGCCGTCGCCGCGCTGGCCGGAGTCTCCCGCGCCACGGTCAGCCGGGTCGTCAACGACTCCCCGCGCGTGAAGGACGGCGCCCGGACGGCCGTGCTCGCCGCGATCGAGCAGCTCGGCTACGTGCCCAACCGCGCCGCGCGCTCCCTCGCCAGCCGCCGCACGCAGACCGTCGCGCTCGTGGTGCCGGAGTCGGCGGCGAAGGTGTTCGCGGATCCGTTCCTCGCCTCGGTCGTGCAGGGCGCCGCGATGGCCTTCGCCGGCACCGAGTACACGCTCACCATCGTGATCGCGTCGGAGGCGGCGCCCGAGAAGACGCGGCGCTACCTGCTCGGCGGCAACGTCGACGGCGCGCTCGTCGTCTCGCACCACAGCGGCGACCACTCCTACGCGCAGCTCGGCGCCTCGCTCCCCGTGGTCTTCGGCGGGCGGCCGCTGACGGAGGAGGGCGGCAGCTACTTCGTCGACGTCGACAACACCGGAGCGGCGCGCACGGTCACCGAGCACCTCCTGGGCCTCGGCCGCACGGCCCCCGCGATGATCGCGAGCCGCCAGGACATGCCCGCCGCGATCGACCGCCTGTCCGGCTGGCGCTCGGCCGTCACCGCCGCGGGCCTCGACGACTCGCTCGTCGAGTACGGCGACTACTCGCCCGAGGACGGCGCGACCGCGATGCGCCGCCTGCTCGACTCCGGCCGGCCGATCGACGCGGTCTTCGCCTCCAACGACCAGATGGCGTCGGGCGCCCTGACGGCGCTGCGCGAGCGCGGCCTCACGGTGCCGGGCGACATCGCGCTCGCGGGATTCGACGGCGACTACTTCGCCGAGGCGAGCGAGCCGCGCCTCACCACGGTGCGCCAGCCCTCCACGGGCCTCGGCGAGGCGATGGCGGACGTGCTGGTGCGCCTCCTGGCCGGCGAGGAGGTGCAGCGCGTGACGCTGCTGCCGACCGAGCTGCTGGTGCGCGGCTCCACGGTCGCGGGCGCCTGAACCCGGGCCGAGTGCGCTGACCCGTTCGCTGAGTCACGCGGATCGGCTCCCCGCTGCGGTGTGTCGCGAGCCGATCCGGGCGACTCAGCGCGGGACGGGGTCGTCGGGGATCTCGAGCAGGTGGAAGGGGCCCCGGGGGAGCGGGCCTGTGCTCCACAGCGCGACGACGGCCCAGCCGAGGTCGGCGTGCGCGACGGCGCCCTCGGGCAGAGTCCGGGTGAACAGGGCGTAGTCGATCCCGTCGAGGGGGAGGGCGCTCACGTCCCACGCGGGCCGGTCGGCGGCCAGCTCCTGGGCCCGCGCCTCCGCCGCCACCATCGCCGCTCGCGTCCGGTCCCCGGGCAGGCCGGCGGGGATGGCCGAGAGGAGGAGCGAGCCGATCGCCAGCGCGGCCGTCGCGACCGGGTCGGTGACCACTCCGTGCACCGAGCCGCGCGGCCCGAGGCGGACACCGGTCAGCCGCAGCGTGCGGACCGAGTACGAGCGGCCGTCCCGCTCAGCGCGGACCGAGAGGTCATCGACCGGCCCGTCGTCCGTCCGCCCGCTCCCGTCGACGGACCACGGATCGGAGACGGGGACCAGCGCGCGCACGCCCTCATCCGACTCCCTGCTGCGCCGCCGGTCAAGAGGCGCAGCTGGAATGCGGCCCCGGCAGGCCAGCCGGTCGGTGGGGACGCGTCAGGCGCGGAGCGCTCGCAGGACCCGGTCGACGTGCCGCTCGACCCACGTGCCGGTGAAGGGGCCGCTCCGCAGGAGCCATCGGTGGAGGATCGGGCCGAGCAGGAGCTCCGCCGCGCCGGAGGGGTCGGCCGCTCCTCCACTCGCGAGACGCGCGGCGATCGCGCTCAGCTGGGGCTCGAGCAGCAGGGTGCGGTACTGCGCGGCGAGCTCGGTGTCGGTCTGGATCGCAGCGGTCACCGCGCGCAGGAGCGGCTCGGCCACTGGGTCGCTCAGCTCGGCGGCAGTGCCGGTGACCAGGAGGAGCAGGTCGGCGCGCAGATCTCCGGAGTCCGGGACGGCGACGGCCCCGTCAGGAGTCAGGCTCCGCGCGAGGAGTGCGTCGAAGAGGATCGCACCGGTGGAGGGCCAGCTGCGGTAGAGGGTCTGCTTCCCGACTCCGGCGCGGGCGGCGACGCCCTCCATCGTCAGGCGCGGAAGCCCCTCGGTCCCGACGAGGTCGAGCACGGCGGCGTGCACGCGCTGCCGTGTCCTGCTGGTGGCCATTCTCCGATCCTACTGCGAAACGAGACGGAGCGTCTTGTTCGGAGTAGCGTGCAGGCATGACCACTCGACAGACCTGGCTGATCACCGGAGCCTCCCGCGGGCTGGGGCGTGCGCTCGTCCTCGCGGCGCTCGCCGAGGGCCACTGCGTCCTGGCCGCGGTCCGGGGCGCGCACTCCCTGCCCGAGCACGAGCGGCTGCAGGTCCACCGGCTCGACGTCGCGGACTCCTCCGCAGCCGCCGGCGCCGTCGACGCGGCCACGGCGATCGAGGGGCGCCTCGACGTCCTCGTCGACAACGCGGGCTACGGGCTCATCGGCACGGCGGAGGAGGTGGGCGAGGACGAGGTGAGGGAGCTGCTGGACGTCGACCTGCTCGGTCCGCTCTGGCTCTGCCGGGCCGCGCTGCCTGTGATGCGGCGGCAGGGGTCCGGACACATCGTGCAGATCTCGACCGTCGGCGCGGTGGGGACGATGCCGACGCTCGGGGTCTACAACGCGGCGAAGTGGGGCCTCGAGGGCTGGACGGAGGCGATGGCCGCAGAGGTCGCCCCCTTCGGCGTCCGCGTGACGCTCGTGCAGCCCGGGGAGATCGCCACCGACTGGGCCGGCGGCAGCATGCGGTTCGCGGCGCCGATGCCGGAGTACGACGACCTGCGGCGGGAGCTCTTCGGAGCGGCCGAGGTCCCCTGGCCGACCGACGGTCCGCAGGGAGGCACGCCTCCGGCCGAGGTGGCGGCGGAGATCCTCGCGCACGTCGCTGATCGGAGCGACGCCCGGTTCCGTCTGCTCGTGGGCGACGACGCTCCCGGTCAGGTGCGCGCCGCGCTCGAGAAGCGCCTCGCGGACTACGCCCTCGACCCGCGCTGGGCTGCGTCCGCGCTCTGAGGGACGGCCGCTGAGGTGCCGGATCGGCTGGCCGCTCCGGCGTGTCGTGAGCAGATCCGGGCACCTCAGTGCGGAGGCGTGAAGGCCCGCAGGCGCGGCTCAGAACTCCTCGTAGTTGTAGGGCTCCGGGTCCTCGTCGATCACGGGGCGCGCGATCGTGGCGCGGTTGCTCTTGATGCGGGAGCGGATGTCCTCGACGGCGGCCTCGACGGCGCCGGTGGTCGACTCCTCGTCCTTGATGGAGACCTCGACGGGGACGGCGACGAGCTCGCTGCTCGCGTCGAGCGTCATCTTCGCCTCGATGAGCTCGCCGTCCTCGGTGAACGCCGGGACCGTGACCGCCTCGGAGTGCTCCTGGCGGTCGATCGCGGTCACCAGGTCGAGGAGGGCCTCGGTCACGGCGTCGGTCGTCACGAAGCTCTTGGAGGCGTAGGTCAGCTGCTGCATGCCTCCACTCTCCCGAACGGGAGCGCCCCTCGCGCGGGGTTGCGCCTCGTCGGCCCAGCCCGTAGCGGAGGGGCAGCACGACCGGCGCGGGCGCGAGGAGTCAACCCTCTAGGCCGCGATCCGGGCGTCCGCTTCCCTGGTGGCGGGGCCTCGGGAGGAGGCGCGGGGGTCTCGGGATCCCGGGGCCCCGGCACTCGATCGGGAGGGGACCGGATGCGGCGTCGGGGACTCCGCGGCGACCGGGCGTTCCAGGGCGGCCTCCTGATCGGAGTCGGCCTCATGGCGGCCGTCGACGAGATCGTCTTCCACCAGATCCTCGCCTGGCACCACTTCTACGACCGCTCCACTCCGGCGATCGGCCTGCTCTCGGACGGGCTGCTGCACGCGGCCGAGATCCTCGCGCTCGTCGGCGGCGGCTTCCTGCTCGCCGACGCCCGGCGCCGATCCGCTCTGCGTCCGCGCACGGCGTGGGCCGCGGGGCTCACGGGGGCGGGGCTGTTCCAGCTGTGGGACGGAGTCGTCGACCACAAGCTGCTCCGGGTGCACCAGGTCCGCTACGACGTCGACCTGCTGCTCTACGACTCCGCCTGGATCGCCTCGGGAGCGGTGCTGCTCGCGGCGGGGCTCCTCCTCCTGCCTCGGCGACGGCGCGCGACGGCGTGACCCCGCACGCCGACCACTCCCTGCTCGACCCGGGCCTGCTGCTCCTGGTCCCGCTGGCCGCGGTGGCGGCGCTCGGAGGGGGCGCCGCGGCCCTCGAGCGGCGGCGCGGACGGCCGTGGCCGCTGCACCGGACCGCCCTGCTCCTCGGCGGGCTCGTGACCGCGGCGCTCTGCTTCACGGGTCCGCTCGCGGAGTGGTCGCACGCGGATCCGCGCGGGGCGATGCTGACGCACCTGGTCGTCGGGATGCTCGCGCCGCTCCTCCTGGTGCTCTCGGCCCCCGTCACCCTGGCCCTGCGCGCGCTCGACGTCACCGCGGCCCGACGACTCTCGCGGCTGCTCCGGAGCCGCCCGGCCCGTCTCCTCGCCCACCCGGTGACGGCGCTCCTGCCCTCGACGGGCTCCCTCTGGCTCGTGCACGCGACCGGGCTGCTCGCCGCCGCACACGCGGATCCGCTGCTGCACCTCGCACTCGGCGTGCACTTCCTCCTCAGCGGCTGCCTGATGACGGCGGCGCTCGCCGGAGTCGATCCGAACCCGCATCGCGCCCCGTTCGGCCTGCGCCTGGGCGTGCTCGGAGCGGGCATCGCCGCGCACGGGCTGCTCGCGACCGTGCTCTACGCGGAGGCGCCGGACGAGACCGGACGCCAGGCGGCGCTCCTGCTGTTCTACGGAGGCGACCTGCTCGAGACGGCGCTCGCCGTGGTCGTCTGCGCCCGGCGCTTCGCGGCGACGGCGCCCCGGCAACCCCCTCCGCCGAGCGCGCCCTGCTCCCTACGCTCGGACGCATGCTCCTCATCTTCGGGACCCGAGTCGTCGAGGACCTCCTCCGGACGCTCGTCTTCGTCTGCCGGGTCTGCGGGCAGCGCGACGAGCAGCGGATCCTCCGCCGCCGGACGCGCCTCTCGCTCTTCTTCGTCCCCGTCCTGACCGTCTCGACCCGCTACCTGCTCGAGTGCTCGCACTGCGGCAACGTTTCCCCGATCAGCAAGGAGGAGGCGCAGGGCTCCGTCAGCTGGGCCGGCAACTCCGACCAGTGACCGCCCCGAGCGGGAGGCTCTCGCGATGCGCTCAGCGCACCGCAGCCGGCACCGCCGCGGGGCGCGCGGCGACCGCGGCCGCGCGCCGCGTCGCCCAGTTGTTGAGCAGCAGCGCCGTCACGACGATGGCCGCGCCGAGCAGGGCGACGGGCCCCGGCCGGTAGCCGCCCGCCATGCTGATCGCGAAGGTCGTGACCGGGACGAGGTTCTGGAAGAGCGTGCCGTTGAGGGCGCCGAGCAGCTTGATGCCCGTGTTCCACAGCAGCACGGCGACGACTCCGGCCAGCAGGATCAGGTAGGCCAGCTGCGGCCAGGCCGCGAGCACCTCGGCACCGGTCGGCGGGTGCGCGGAGCCGGTGGCCGTCGCCACGGCGACCGCGACGGCGATCGAGGGGCAGCCGAGCGCGGTGGTGAGCGTCGAGTACCGCAGCGCCGACCAGCCGGGGAACGCCGCGGCTCCGCGCGTGTAGACGACCCAGCAGATCGCTCCGAGCAGGGCGAGCAGCTCGCCGAACCCCAGCTCGCCGTCGAGGAGGAGGGCGACGTCGCCGCGGGTGACGACGAGCGCGACTCCGGCGAGCGCGAGCAGGATGCAGCCGACGGTGGCGGCCGGCGGCAGGCGACGCGCGCCGATGCTCGCGAGCACCGCGCCGATCGCGGGCATCATCCCCATCATCAGGCTGACGTTCGGGGCCGAGGTGAACCGCAGAGCCGTGAAGGCGAGCAGGCCGAAGCCGGCGAATCCGGAGGCGCCGAGCAGCGCCAGCCGCCACCCGCGGCCGTCGAGCCGGAAGGCGCGGAGCCCCTCCGCCCGGGCGAGCAGCAGGGCGAGGACGACCGCGGCGGCCGTGTAGCGGATGAGGGTCATGAAGAAGGAGTCGACCGTCGCCGCGATGCTGTCCGCGACCGGGAGCATGCCGCCCCAGAGGATCGGCGGGATCAGGCAGAAGAGCAGACCTCGCGACCGCATGGCGCCCCTGACCCGTCGGGTGCGGCCGCCTCGGGCGGGGGGCCGTCGCTCGATGGTGGACCCCGGCGGCTCGGCGCACAAGAGCGCCGCCGACCCCCGAACGGCCCGCCGCGGGGCCGAGCGGAGAGGGGTGCGCCGGGTGTGGAGGAGGCTCGGCGAGCCGACTGACCTGCTACGACGAAGACGACGGAGCCGCAAGGACCTTGCATGGCCCCTTTAGGGTGACAAAATTCACTTGCTTCCATCATCTCCGTGCCCCTAGGTTGATCGCAGCACCCCCCGATGCTGTCCTCTGTCAGGCCCTGCTCCGATCCCCCCGTCGGACGCCGTTCCTCACTCGGGTCGCGCCCACCCCGGCGACGACCTCCGTTCCGCGCGGGCGCTCATCAGCGCACATCGGCCCCCGGCCGCGGAGAGGAACAGTCATGAGCACACAGCCCGGCCACGGCGCGGACGAGCCGGCGGCTCCCCGTCGCCGGGCGACCTGGGAGGCGCACGACGAGACGGCCTCGCGCCCGCTCTCGGGACGCCGTGCCGCCCGCTCCGGGCGCGAGCGGGTCTCCGCTCCGCGCCGCCTCGCGTCCGCGACGCCTGCCGGAGCGGTGACGGTCCCCGCCGCCCCGACCGCGGTGCTGGAGCGTCCGGCCACCCCGCCCGCAGTGGTCGAGCGACCGGCCGCCGCGACCGCGGTGCTGGAGCGTCGGGCCGCGATGAATGAGCGTCCGGCCGCGCCGACCGCCGTGGTCGAGCGTTCGTCCGCCGCGACCGCGCTCCTGGAGCGCCCGGCCGCCCCGACCGCGCTGCTCGAGCGTCCGCCGGCCCCCGCCGCGGTCCTCGAGCGCACCGCGCTCCCCTCCGTCGACGCCGACCGACTCCCTCCGGCATCCACCCCGATCGCCGGCACGCGCCCCCGCAGCGGCCGCCGCGCCTCGTCGCGCATCGGCGACCTGGTCGCCGCCCTCCCCGCCCACAACGAGGAGGCCGGGATCGCCGCGGCGATCGAGGGCCTGCGCCGGCAGACCTGGCCGCCGGACCGGATCGTCGTCATCGCCGACAACTGCACCGACGCCACGGTCGAGATCGCTCTCGCGCACGGCGCCGAGGTGTTCGTCACCGTCGGGAACAGCCACAAGAAGGCGGGCGGCCTCAACCAGTTCCTCGCCGAGGTCCTCCCGGGGCTGCAGGACGACGACCTGGTGCTCGTGCAGGACGCCGACTCCGCGCTCGACCCCGGGTTCCTCGAGATCGCCCGCGGCAGGCTGCACGGCGGCATCGGCGCGGTCGGAGGAGTGTTCCGCGGCGGCGAGGGCGGCGGCTTCGTCGGCCACCTCCAGCGCAACGAGTACGCGCGCTACGCCCGCGACGTGCGCCGGCTGAACGGGAAGTGCCTCGTCGTCACGGGCACCGCGGCCGTGCTCCAGGTCGCCGTGATGCGCCGCATCAGCGCGGCCCGCCTGGCCGGCTCCCTCCCCTCCGGAGACGGCATCGGCGGCATCTACGACACCACCGTCCTCACCGAGGACAACGAGCTCACGTTCGCGATCCGCCACCTCGGCTACGACGTGCTGAGCCCCGCCGGCTGCACCCTCGTCACCGAGGTCATGCCGACCTGGGGAGACCTCTGGCGTCAGCGCCTGCGCTGGAAGCGCGGAGCGGTCGAGAACTGCGTGCAGTACGGCTTCACGCGGGTCACGGCTCCCTACTGGGGGCGCCAGCTGCTCACGATGCTCGGCTGCATCATCACCTACGTCTACCTGGCCACGATCGTCTACGCCGTCGGCTGGGGCGAGCTGAGCCTCCAGCCGTTCTGGCTGGCCGTCACCGCGATCTTCGTCGTCGAGCGGATCGTGACGGTCCGCGACCGCGGCTGGCGGTACATGCTCGCCGCCGCGTCGATGTACGAGCTCGTCGTCGACCTGTTCCTGCAGGTCGTCCACACCAAGGCCTACCTGGATGCGCTGACACGCCGTCGGCGCGACTGGTGAAACAGAGAGAGAGACATGTACAACCACATCGGAACAGCCGCCGGAGCCGGAGTCGGTGCCGGAACGCTCGCCATGACCGGGTTCGACTCGGTCTGGCTGGCACTCGCGGCCTTCGCCCTCATCGCTGCGGGGACCGCCGTCCTGCGCATCGCTCCTCGCCGCAAGCGCGAGGTCTGAGACACGGTGGCGGGCGGGGGACAGCCCGCGCCCGTCACCGTCCCACGACCGCCGTCGCCGCGGAGGTCCGGCTCGCGGTCGAGTAGCCGGTCTTCGTCCCGGTGACGGTCAGCGTGATCCGCTTCCCCGCCTGAGCCTTCGTGAGCGTGAACCGCGGCGACGTCGCTCCCGCGATGGCCGCGCCGTCCGCCTTCCACCGGTAGGTGAGGTTGACGGGAGTCGGCGTCCACGGACCCGGGGCTGCCGTGAGCACCGCTCCGACCCGGGCCGTGCCCGTGACGGTCGGCGTCGCGGCGCCGAGGGTGCCGGCGGCGACCGGTGCGGTCGGCTGCGAGGTCGTCGGGCCGGAGCCGTCGGCGGCGCTCACCGTCACGGTCACCCGCTTGCCGACCGCGGAGGAGGGGACCACGAGATCCGGACCCGTCACTCCCGCGATGTCGACGCCTCCCGCCGCCCAGCGGTGCACGAGCGGTCCCGTCCGGCCGGCGGAGGAGGACAGGGTCGCGCCCACCGCGGCGGTCCCGACGACGACCGGAGCCGGCGCCGCGTCGGACCGGTAGACCGCGACGTGGTCGACGAGCATCGTCCCGCCGGAGCTCTTCGGAGCGGCCGCGCTGTCGCACCCGCACACCCCGTTCGGCAGCCCGCCCCCGATGGCGAGGTTCAGGATCAGCAGCACGTCGTTCGGGACCGCGGCCTGCCACGCGGCCGTCCCCACCTCCGACTCCCGCACCACGTGCCGGGTGACGCCGTCGACGAGGAACTCCACGCGCTCGTCGCCGGGCACGGTCCGGTCGAGCAGGGCGGAGTAGCGGTGGAACCCGGTCACGCAGGACGCGCAGTCCAGCATCCCGCTCGTCCGGCCGGCGGGCTCGTCGCAGGGGCCGCCGTCCGGTACTCCGCAGTGCAGCGTCTGGATCACCTGGGCGGTGCCGTTGACGGCCTCGAGCATGTCGAACTCGCCGGTCGCGGGCCAGTCGATGACGGCGTTCGCGTCCCGCCCGAGAGCCCAGAAGGCGGGCCAGTAGCCGGTGGCCTGCGCGACGTCCGGCAGCTGGATCGAGGCGGTCATCAGCAGTCGGCCGCCCGCCGGCGCCGAGAACGACTTGTCGGCGGTGACGATCCGCCCGGAGGTCCATGCTCCGGCGGAGTCGCGGAGGGCGCGGATGCCCAGAGCGCCGCCGCCCGTGAGGAAGACGTTCGCCGTCGACGCGGTCGTCCGGTCGACCGCCCCGGTGCCCCAGGTGCCGACCTCGTGCTCCCACTGGCTCCCGACCGGCGCGCCCGCCGGCCCGGTGAAGTCGTCGCGCAGGAGCGTGGTCCAGCCCGGGGCGTCGGCGGGTGCCGCCGTGACGGCCTGGCCGGCGGACGAGGCGGTCGGAGTCGTGGACGCCGGTGCGAGGGCGGCGACCGCCTGCGGGGGTGTCGCCGCCAGCACTCCGAGGCACAGGGCCGCGAGGGCGAGGGCGAGTCGCGGCCGGTCGAGGAGTCGTGAAGGCATGGCGAGTCCTCTGCGTCGAAGGGGCGCGCAGCTGCACGCGCCTCGACGCTAGTGAGGAGTACTCGCTCTCCCCCCACCCTCCAGGCGGGGTGATCTCCGGCACGAAAGCTCACGACCGGGCTCGGCCGGGCCGGGTCCAGGGTGCTGGCAGAGGGGCGGCCGCCGTCGCCTCCGATCGCCCGTTCGAAGGAGAACACCATGCATCGTCGTCTCACGGCCACGCTCGCCGCGATCGCCCTCGCCCTCGGAGGGGCCGTCGCCGTCGCGACCCCCGCCTCCGCCGGGCAGCTCGTCTACCGGAACGGCGGCCCGGGCAACTGCTACGAGGTCCGCTCGCAGCGCGACTCCCTGGGTCGCGCGCAGGTCACGGTGTGGTGGCACTGCGACCAGGCGAGCAACGTCAAGGTCATCTGGAAGAACGGCCCGGACAGCGGCTGCAACAAGATGAGCGTCATCAACCGCAAGTTCAGCGACAGCTCGGGCGTCGCGTCCCGCTTCGACCGCCTCGTCTCCTGCTGACCCGGACGGGCTGCCCCTGATCCCTTCCGCGAGACGCCACCTCGGTACGCGGCACGCCGCGCGAGGTACTCGGGTGGCCTCTCGCGGGAGGGGGGCGGCGGCGGCCCCACTCAGTGCTCGGCGCGCCCCGAGTCCTCGATGAGGCGCACCTTCACGTTGACGGCGAGCGGCCCCGTGACCGACGGGTCGGCGGCGAGCAGCGCGTGCATCCGCTCGCCCACCAGGCGGAGCGTCTCGGGGGCCGGCAGTGCGGCGGACGCGGAGATGTGCGCGCTCACCGTGGTGAACCCCTCCGACCGGTCGATGTCGACCAGCACGTCGGGCTGCCGCAGGTCCAGCTTCACGGCGAGCGCGTCGGCCGCGGCCTCGACGATCGGCTGGGCGGGGTAGACCCCCGCGACGCCCTCGGTGTCGCGGATCTCGGCGGTCAGCCGCTGCGAGAGCTCGGTGTCGTCGGTCATTCCCGCTCCTCCCGGTGGGGGTACACGTCGTCGACCGTCACGTCGATCGCGCCGACGGTCAGCTCGGTGTGGCGCTCCAGGGCGTAGCGGATGCGCTCGCGCAGGCGGTCGGCGGCCACGGCGACCGGCAGGCCGAACTCGAGGGCGCAGGTCACGTCGATCCGGACCACGGCGCCGGGAGCCGAGACGTCGCCGTCGAGGGTGCAGCGGCCCATGATGACGCCGCCCATCGTGTCGCCGGCGCGGCGGATCATCCCGCGCACGGCCGCCTCGGTGAGCGCCAGGCGGAGGGTCGGGTCGGGGTGGCGGACGGGGATGTCGCGGCCGGAGCGCACCTCGGAGCGGATCGCGTCGAGCAGGCCGGCGATCCAGACCTCGTCGCGGTCGGGCTCGCGGTCGGCCTCCTGCCGCAGCGCCCGCGCCGAGAGCTCGGTGAGGCGGGTGAGGTTCGCGAGAGCGAGCCGGCACGCGGCGGAGTTCTCGATCGAGGGGTCGCGCGGCTCGCGGCCGCGGTCGAGGTACTCGCCCAGCTCCTCGAGCGTGTGGCCGTCGAGGTCGTCCTCGGGCACGGCGGCGTCGTCGGTCATCGCCATGCCTCCAATTCGTGGAGCAGGAATCGACGGGCCCGGGCGAGGAGGCCGCGGACCGTCGAGACGGGGAGTTCGAGAGCGTCGGCGATCTCCTGGTAGCTGTAGCCGGCGGTCTCGCGGAGTAGCCAACAGCGTCGCTGATCAGCAGGCAATCGGTCCAGCGCTTCCCAGACCGCGTCCAGCTGGAGTCGTGCTTCGACGATGCGCTCGGGGGAGTGCTCGGGCGGCGCGGGCGGGTCCCAGTCGTCGATGTCGTCGTGGCGGCGGCGGACGCGGATCCGGTCGATCGCCTTGTGGGTGACGATGCGCATCAGCCAGTTGCGGATGTGCGCCGGGCTGTCGAGATCGGCCAGACGCCGCCAGCCGGTGAGGAACGCCTCCTGCACCACGTCCTCGGACTCCGCCTCGGAGCCGAGGAGCTTCGCGGCGTAGACGCGCATGAGCGCACCGTGGCGGCGGGCGAGCTGCTCGAACGCCTGCACGTCGCCGTCGACGGCGCGCGCGGCGAGGGTCGCGTCGGACGCGTTCAGGAGGGGGTCGTCGTCGATGAGCGCCTCCTCCGCGGTCCCGCGCGCGGTGTCCCGCGCGCGCCGATGCCCTCAGTGTGGGGCGCCGTCCGGCATGACTACCAGCCTTGACAACGGGCCGCCGAATCCGCTGGCCGGATTGCGAGTGCCGCCGATGGGGGACGCCTCGAGACGGGATTCGTGACATTCCGGCTCCTCGACACGTCTTGATTCCGTACCCCTCGTGCGTCCCCCCGAGCGCACGGACCCCGAACCCGGAAGAAGTCCCCCATGCACTGCTCCCTCCGCCGCCGCCCCGGGCGGACGTCATGAGCGAGTCGACCTTCACCCTCGGCAGCCCGTTCGCGGGCGACGAGCGGGCCGACCGGCGCTACGAAGCCTCCGGCGACGATCCGTCCGCCGCGTCCGCCGTCTACTCCGAGGCGTACGGCGGAGGCGAGTTCCGCGTCGCTCCGTTGCAGCGCGGCTTCTCCTACCGCTACGCCGTCCGCGGCAGCGACCGGGTGACCCTGCGCACCTCCGACTGCTCCGGCGCCCTCACCGGCCAGGTCCCCCACCTGAAGGAGTACGTCGTCGGCTGGTTCCGCGCCGGTGGCGGACGCCTGAACCTGCCGCCGTTCACCCGGACCGGCGCGCTCTCGGCCCCGTTCCTGTTCCCCGCGGAGCGCCAGT
The DNA here is from genome assembly GCF_002930845.1 of Rathayibacter sp. AY1A7. Lineage (NCBI taxonomy): Bacteria > Bacillati > Actinomycetota > Actinomycetes > Micrococcales > Microbacteriaceae > Rathayibacter > Rathayibacter sp. AY1A7. The sequence continues at coordinate 176,748 of NZ_PSTL01000003.1, forward strand.
TCGGGCTCGAGTTCGAGCCGCACCGGCAGAACCTCATCCACTTCGCCCCCGGGTTCCTCGAGGACGTCGCGACCGAGACGCACGCCGGCCCCCGCCAGCCCGTCTCCTTCGACCACGGGGCGGACGCCGACCCCGGCGTCCTCGCCCGCTGGCGCGCCGCGGTGACGGAGGCGAGCACCGCGCTCGCGACGGCCGCGATCACTCCGCTCGTGCGCTTCACCGCCGAGCTCGACCTCGCCCGGGTGCTGCTCCTGCTGTTCCCGTGGCGCGCGTGGGACGTGCCGGCCGTGCTGCGGCGCCCGTCCGCCTCCCGCACCCGGGTGGCGCTCGACTTCCTCCAGCACCACGCCCACGAGCCGATCACCCCGGCCGACGCCGCCCGCGCGGCCGGTCTGCACACCCGCACACTGCAGCAGGCGACGAAGCGGCACCTCGGGGTGTCGCCGTCGGTCTACCTGCGCGACGTGCGCCTGGACCGCGCCCACTCCGACCTGGTCGCCGGCGACCCCTGCTCGACCACCGTCGCCGCGGTCGCCCGCGAGTGGGGCTTCGGCAACCTCGGCCGCTTCGCGAGCGCGTACCAGGTGCGCTTCGACGAGAAGCCGAGCCACACGCTGCGCCGCTGACGCGCAGCCCCAGCGTGCCCGAGGGCCTGGACCGTCTCACGGCAGTGCCGGCCCTCGTCGTCTCCGGGTGCGTCCCGAGGGGCCGTCTCGGAGGATGCTCCATCGTGTCCTCCGACCGGTCTTCCGGACACGAGCCTCGTGACACTCGGCGCCGGCTCAGCCCGGCTGATGCACGTGGATGTCGCTGCTCGACGTCACGCCGTTGAACTCGAGATACAGCTGCCCCTCGACGACCGACACGGTCAGCGTGTTGCGGCGCTCGAGTACCGCGACCGCGGCATCCAGGAACCCCTGGTCGAAGCTCTGCACGGTGATCTGCTCGAGCTGGTGGACGCGCTTGCCGGACCACGCCGCGATCACCTTCTCCGGGTTGCGATGCGTGTAGACCGTCGTGCGGTCGGCCAGCTTGCTCCCGAAGTGCAGTCGCTCGGCGTCCGGCGCGCCCACCTCGATCCACGTGGTCAGCCTGCCGGTGAGATCGCGGACCAGCACCGCCGGCTCGGTCGCTGTCGACGAGATCCCCTCGCTGAAGGTGATCCCCTCCACGTATTCGAGGCAGTACGCGAGCACGCGCGTCATCATGTACGCGTCGGTCTCGGAGGGGTGCCGAGCAGCCCGCAGCGTGATGTCCTCGTAGACGCCGCGGTCCACATCAGCCAGCTGTATCGCGAAGTTGTACATCACTGCGCCGGCTGCCACGTGTGCGAGCTTATGTCCTCTCGCTCATCGAGGAGCGCGAGGCTTCTCCGGTGCCGGTGGGGGCATCGTGTTCGCGCGCCTACTGGGGGGGCGTCTCCGCGACCAGGAGCTCGAGGCCTGGCTCGGGGTCAGCCGGACGCCGATCCGGGAGGCGCTGCTCCGGCTGGCCCGCGTCGGCCTCGTCTCGGCCAAGCCCGGCCGGGCGACGATCGTGACCCCCGCCACGGCCGAGAGCATCAGCGACGCTCAGCAGATCGCCGCCGCCATGCACGAGCTCGCCACGCGCCTCGCCGGCCCGGCCGTCACTCCGGAGGCGCTCGCCGCGATGGAGTCGGCGAACGACGACTTCGCGCGGGCGCTGGCGGAGGGCGACGTCGAGCTGGCGCTGCGCTCCGACGACGCGTTCCACGCGGTGCTCACCGGGCTCAGCGGCAACGGGATGATCGAGGACGTGCTCGAGCAGGCCACTCCGCTCATCCGCCGTGCCGAGCGCCAGCGCTTCGCCTCCGTCGCGGCCCGCGGATCCGTGGAGCAGCACCGCGCGATCGTGGAGTGCCTCCGCGCGGGCGACACCGACGGCGCCGCCCGCCTCAGCCGCGAGAACTGGATGACGCTCGACCGTCACCTGCACGAGGCCTGACGCGCTGCTCCTCCGCGGGGAGGAGTCCGCGCTCGGTCATGCGCGAGGCCGACGCGATCGCATCCGCGACGAACCGCTCGGTCAGGTCGGCATGCCCTCGCCCGCGCGCTCCGCATCCGTCCCGAGAGCTGAGCGCCGCCCTCCCCGCGCCTCCGCCGCCGGGATGCGGGTCGAGGCGGGTGCCGGGCGCGGCGCGGAACGACGGACGGCCGACGCGCGGGCGACCGGAGCGCTCTGGAACACTCGAGCGAGGGGCGGGGGCTCCGGAGCGGGGGAGCCGTGGCGTCACGCTTCGTCGAGCTCGACGGTCTGCGCGGCCTCGCCGCCCTCGGCGTGGTCGTCTACCACTTCACCACCGCGTTCTCGCTCGATCATCCGGATGCACCGCCGGGATCCGTCGCGCTCCCGTTCGGCGAGTTCGGCGTCCAGCTCTTCTTCGTCATCAGCGGCTTCGTGATCCTGATGTCCGCGGGCCGCGCGCGGCGGCCGTCGGACTTCGCGATCTCCCGCGTCAGCCGCCTCTACCCGGCCTACTGGATCGCGGTGGTCGTCTCGATCGTCGTCGGCGCTCTCGCCCGCGTCCCCGGCACCGACCTCACGCCGCCGGAGCTGCTGCTCAACTTCACGATGGTGCAGCGGTTGCTGCTGGTGCCCAACGTGAACGGCGCGTTCTGGACGCTGGCCGTCGAGATGCAGTTCTACCTGCTGGTGCTGCTCGTGCTCGTCCTCACGAAGTGCCGGTTCACGGATCGGCTGGTCCGCGTGCTGGTGGTCGTCTGGCTCGGCGTCGCCGCGACCGCCTCCGTCGCCGCCCACCTCGTCTCGGGAGGCGTCGACGTCGTCTCGGCGCCGGTCGCCGTCCGGGTCCTGGCGAACCTGACGCTGGCCGAGTACGGACCGCTCTTCTGCGTCGGGATGCTGCTGTTCCTCTCGCGACGCCAGGGGCGCTTCGAGCTCCTCGCCGTGCCGGCGGCTCTGATCGCGGCCCTGAACGCCCAGCTCCTCCACGGCGGGCCGGACGGAGCAGTCGTCCTCGGCGTCTGCGCGGCCGTCGCGGTCGTCGCGATGCGGCGCCGGACCGCCGTGCTGCGATGGGCGCCGCTGCTCTGGCTCGGGCGGATCAGCTACTCGCTCTACATCCTCCATCTGGTCGTGGGCAGCGCGATCGTCAGCGCGCTCTGGCCGCTGATCGGCCGCGACGGAGCAGGACTCGTCGCCTTCGTCGTCGTCCTCCTGCTGTCCTGGGGCCTCAACGCGGTCGCCGAGGAGCGGTGGAGCCCCGCCTGGCGCCGCGCCCTCACCCGTCGGCGCGACCGCCGGCTCCCGGCGGGGACGGCGGCCGCGGACTGACGCGGCTGTGCACTCCGCTGGCCGCTCAGCGAGTGCGCCGAAGGAGCCTGTGGACGCCGGTGGCCGCGAAACGCATCTCCGCTCGACGTTCCCTGCACCTTGGCTGAGCCACCGGGACGTCCGGGCCCCGGGCCACGTCTTCATCATGTGCCACGGATCGTGAGCACCGCGGCCCCGGCCACGACCTCTGACCATCTGGAGAAGATCATGACCAACGTCACCCCCACCAGCCTCGCCAACGCCTCCTCGGCCAAGCACGGCACCGCCACCTCGGCAGGCAAGAACACGATCGCCGACGGCGTCGTCGAGAAGGTCGCCGGCATCGCGGCCCGCGAGGTCCCCGGCGTGCACGACCTGGGCAACGGCGCCGCCCGCGCCATCGGCGCCATCCGCAACGCGATCAACGCGCAGGACCGCGGCCAGGGCATCTCCGTCGAGGTCGGCGAGAAGCAGGTCGCCGCCGACATCACCGTCGTCGCCGAGTACCCCGTCGCGCTGCAGAAGCTCGCCGACAGCATCCGCTCCGCCGTCTCCGAGGCCATCTCCTCGGTCGTCGGCATGGAGGTCGCCGAGGTCAACGTCACCATCTCCGACGTCTTCATCCCCTCGGACGACAAGGACGACGAGACCGAGAGCCGCGTCAAGTGACTCCGTCCCACATCGGCCTGGTCCTCGGCGCGGTCCTCGCGCTGACCGCCCTCGTCTTCGGCTTCTGGGCGCTCCTCTGGGTCGCCCTCGCCATGGCGATCGGCTACGGCGTCGGGCGGGTCGTCGAGGGCAAGCTCGACCTGCGCTCCCTCGGCGACACCCTCCGCGGGCGGCGGTCCTCGTGACCGCGGCGGTGATGGCCGACGAGGCCAGCCACGGCCGCACGACGATCAGCTCGCGCGCCGTGCGCCGAGTCGTGTCGGCCGTCACCGCGGAGGCGCTGGACGTGAACTCGTCCGACGTGTCCGTCGAGCTCGACGACGAGGGAGGACGCCTCCACGTCGTCGCGCACGCCCCCATCCACGTCACGCCCCTGGGCGAGACGGGCCGCCGCTCCTCCGGGACGCTGCTGGACCGACTCAGCCGGGCGCAGACGACCATCCGCTCGCGCTGCCTCGAACTGACGGGCTCCACGATCGGCCGGGTCGACCTCCGGATCACCGGTGCCGACCTCCGAGAACGAAGGAGGGTGTCGTGACGACTCCCACCACTGCCGGCCGGGCGCTCTACCCGCGCCTGGTGCGGCGCGAGACGCACTCGTCCCGCTCCGGATCGGCGATCGTCCTCGCCGTCCTGCTCATCCTCCTGTTCGCGTGGCTGGCCACGGAGGCGGTCCTCGCCGTCCTCGGCCAGCCCGCCCTGCTCGTGGCCCCGCAGGACGGAGCGTCCTCGCTGCTCAACGCGGCCGCAGCGCCCATCGCGCTGACCGCCGCCGCCGGCGCCGTGCTCGCGCTGATCGGGCTCGTCCTGATCGTCGTGTCGCTCAAGCCCGGCCGTCGCGGCCGTCGCGCCGTCAGCACCGACCGCACCGCGGCCATCGTCGACGACCGCGTCATCGCGCAGGCCGTCGCCCGCACCGCCGGCTACGCCGGAGACGTCGACCCGGACAACGTGTCGGTGTCGGTCGGATCCCGCGTCGTCGACGTGACGGTCTCCCGCACCTCCGGCCGCAGCATCGACGTCACGCCGATCCGCGAGGCCGTCGACGCCGAGCTCGCCACGTTCGACTGCACCCCGCGCCTGCGCTCGAAGGTGCGCCTGTCCGAGAAGGGAACGGTCCGCTGATGACCACCACGAACCGATTCCTCAACCGGCTGCTCCTGTTCGTCGTGGGCCTCGTCCTCCTCCTCGCCGGCGGCGCCGTCGCGGTGGGGTCGCTGCTCCCGCAGGTCCAGGAGAACGTGTCCACCGCCGCGCAGGACGCGGCCGACCCCACGAGCCAGGCCCTCTCGGGCGGCACCCCGTGGATCCTCTGGGTCATCGCGGTCGTCGCGCTCGTCCTCATCCTGCTGCTGGTGCGCTTCATCGTGCGGCAGGGCCGCGGCCGCACCTCCACGCTGCTGCGTGTCGGCTCCGGAGAGGGAGCGGGGACGCCCACAGGCGGCTCCGTCACCATCGACGCGAAGGTCGCCGAGCAGGTCCTCGAGGAGGCCCTGTCGCAGGAGCCGTCCATCGTCGCGGTCGACGTGACCGCGTTCGAGATCAAGCACCAGAAGGTGCTGCGCGTCACCGCGCACACCCGCCGCGGCGCCTCGCCCGCCCGCACCCGGCAGACGGTCGACCAGGCCGTCCGCCAGTGGGACGCCCTCCTCGGCGAGGAGACGCCCGTCGTCATCCAGATCGTCAGCGGTCTGCGGACGAAGATGAGCGGCACCGCCCGCGTGCAGTAGCCGCCGGCGCCACCGTCCGGCCCTCCCGATCGGGAGGGCCGGAGAGCCCCGCTCAGGCGGGATGGAAGTCTTTCTGAAGGAGCACCTCATGTCCGATCCGATGGAGCCCGGCACCGTCGAGCGCATCCGCACCGATGAGCAGCCGACCCCGAACCAGCAGAGCCGGCGCGAGTCCGCCCGCCGCGACGGGAAGCCGTCCGAGCCCGAGTCGACCGAGAGCCGGGTCGCGACCGCCGCCGGCGAGAGCGCCCAGCGCGTGTCCGGCGTCCACCACCTCGGTGGAGCCGTCGCCCGCGGCCTCGACCGCGCCTCCCGCCGCGTGCTGGGCACCAGCACCGTCCCTGGAGTCACGGTCTCGAAGGCCGACGGCGTCACCACCGTCGACATCGACCTCGTCGTCGAGTACCCCCACCCCGTCCGCGAGGTCCTGGACGCCGTGCGCGATCAGGTGCAGCGCGTGGCGGAGCCGGTCGCCGGCGGCCACGTCGTCGTCAACGTCGAGGCGACCGACGTCCACGGCCCGTTCGACCCGATCGAGAAGCCGGAGGAGGACGAGGAGCCGCTCGTCGACACCGTCAAGCGCGCCGTGTCCGACGCCCGCGACTCCGCCAAGGAGGCCGCCGGGAACGCCCGCGACGCCGTCTCCGGTGCCGTCGACTCCGCCCGCGGACGCCTGGCGGACGCCGCCGACGACGCCGCGGACGCGATGGACCGAGCGGCCGACGAGCGCGACGAGCGCGCAGCCGCCCAGAAGACGGCCGATGACGAGCGCGCCGCCGAGCGCGACGAGGACGACCCCCGCGTCGAGACGCACGCGGCCCCGGCCGTCGTCGAGACCGCGGAGTTCGTGGTCCGCGTCCAGGTCGAGCCGGTCGACGACGACGGCGACCCCCGCACCGCGACCGTCGAGGTCGCTCCAGCGGAGGAGTCCGAGCACGTCGAGCGCGACGAGGCGGCGGCCGATCGCGACGCCGCGTCCGACGACGCCGACGCCCACCGCTCCGAGGACGACCGCGCGTCGTCCACCGCCGGTCGGGAGTAGTCCCGTGCGCACCCGCTCGTACGGCGCGCGACGCAAGCCGCGTGCGGCCTGGATCGCGCTCGGCACGGGCGTCGTGCTCTCGTTCGTGGTCGTCGTCGCCGTGCTGCTGCCCGTCCTCGGGCTGATCGGCGCGGCGGACGGCACCACGGCCGGGGCGCTCGACGTCCCGGTCGGCGCGATCGTCCTCTCGATCGTCCTCAGCTACGCGGTCGGCCTGGCCTGCCTCGCCGTCGCGTTGCTCTCCCGCAACGCGGCCCTCGCCTGGGTCGCCGCGGTGGCCGCCGTGATCGCGACGCTCATCGGCTCGATCTGGCCGCTCGTCGCGACCGGATTCGCCAGCGTCGACCAGGCGAAGGACGTCATCCCCTTCATCCAGGACCTGATCGCCCGGGTCCGGGGGTAGCGTCGGGGCGATGAGCTCCGACTACCTCCGCGCCTACGACGACCAGCTCCGCTCCGACGCCGAGACCCCGAGCGCCGTCTCCGTGACGCGGGAGGGGCCTCTGCGTCTGGTGACCTTCGCCGGCGGACGCGGCTTCGTCACCTACCGCGACCTCGCCGGCGCCTCCTCCGCGGAGATCGCCCGCCTGGTCGCCGCGGCCTGCGCGCACTTCGACGCCGATCCCGGCATCACCCGCGTCGAGTGGAAGACCCGCGGCCACGACGAGGCCCCGGGCATGCACGACGCCCTCGTCGCGAACGGCTTCGCGCCGGACGAGGCCGAGTCGATCATGATCGGCCCGGTCGAGGCGCTGCTCTCGGACCGGCCGGTCCCGGAGGGGGTCGTGCTGCGGCGGGTCGTCGACGAGCCGGACGTCCGCGCGTTCAGCGCCATGATCGACGCCGCCTTCGAGGAGGAGGTCGACGTGTCGATCGCCGATTCGCTCGTCGCCCGCCTGGCGCGCGGCGACGGCATGGAGCTGTGGGTCGCCGAGGTCGACGGGCGCATGGCGTCCGGCGGCCGGCTCGAGCCCGTCCCGGGCACCGCCTTCGCCGGCATCTGGGGCGGAGCGACGCTGCCGGAGTACCGCGGACGCGGGCTCTACGGCCTGGTCACGGCCGCCCGCGCCGCCTCCGCCCAGGCACTCGGGAAGACCCTCGTGCACAGCGACTCGACCGAGTACTCGCGGCCCATCCTGGAGCGCGCGGGCCTGGTCCGGGTGTCGACGACGACTCCGTACCGACGGCGGCATCCGTAGTCCGCTCTCCGTGCGTGCGCGGGGATCTCGATACGCGCGCTGAGCGCGCTACTCGATCAGCATGTCGGGGACTTCTGCTGGTCGAGTAGCCCGAAGCGGCGTATCGAGACCTGCCCGTTCGTGCGTGGAGATCTCGATACGCGCGCTGCTCCGATCAGCTCGGGGACGTGATCTCGAGCGCGATGTTGTCGGGGTCGCGGAACTCGAGGAGGCTCATGCCGCCGGCGTCCTTGATCGGCTCGTGGGCGATGCCGAGGTCGTCGAGCACGGCCGCGGCCGCCTTCAGCGCGTCGAGGTCGGGGACGGTGAAGCTGACGTGGTCGAGCCCGACCCGGTCCTCGTCGAAGCGGTCGTCGCCGGGCGCGACGGGGCGCAGGCCGAGCAGTCCGCCCGGGAACTGGTAGATCACGCCGCCGAACACGAACGCCAGCTGCTCCTTCTCCTCCGGCGACGCGTCGGCCGGCGGCGCCTCGAAGGCGACGTCGAAGCCGAAGACGGAGTCGTAGAAGGGACGCGAGACGGCGATGTCGCGGACGGTGAGTCGGACGTGGTTGTAGTCGACAGCGGGGATCGGCACAGGGGTTCCTCTCGGCGGGGCGGGCGGAGTGCCCGTCTCCAGTTGTTCGGAGGCGGCGGGCCGCCGGTTCGGGGCTGGCGCCGCCTCCGAGGATCGGGTAGCGCGTCAGTCCAGCTCGGTCGGGCGCGCCGGCTCGGCCAGCAGGGCGCGCGCCGCCATCCCGATCACCGCGCTGTAGGTGGGGTAGGCGAAGCGGACGTTCGCGAGGGTCGCGAGGTCGACTCCGGCCGCCATCGCCGTGGTCACCGACTGCACGACCTCGATCGCGTTCTCGCCGACCGCGTGCGCACCGAGCAGCAGCTCGCGGCGCCGGTCGGCGATCAGCGTGAGGAACCCGTTCTCGCGGTCGTCGATGACGGCGCGGTCCAGGTGCGAGAACGGCACCGAGGCGACGACGCACTGCGGGTCGCGCTCGCGGGCCTGCTCCTGCGTGAAGCCGACGCCCGCGTAGTCCGGGTCCGTGAATCCGCCCGCGGGCAGGAGGAACTGGGGCGTGCGCCGGTTCGCGCCGAGCACCGCGTTCTCGGCGGCGGCCTCCGCCTCGAACTGCGCCGCCTGGACGAGCATGTCGCGCCCGTTCGCGTCGCCGACCGCGAAGATGTGCGGCACGACGGTGCGGAAGTACTGGTCGGCGGGGATCGCGGAGCGGACGACCTCGATGCCCGCGTTCTCGAGTCCGAGGTCCTCGACGTCGGCGGGCCAGCCGGTGGCCATGACCACCACGTCGACCTCGGCCGTCCGGTCCTCGCCGCCCTCGCGCCACGCGATCGCGAGCGAGCCGTCGTCCTGCCGCTCGATGCCCGACACCGTCTCGATCCCGGTGCGGACGCGGACTCCCTGGCGCTCGAAGGCGGCGCCGACGTGCTCGGAGATGCTGGAGTCGGAGGTCATCAGGATCCGCGGGGCGACGTCGAGGAGCGTCACCTCCGAGCCGAAGGCGTTGAAGACGGTGACGAGCTGGGCGCCCGTGTTGCCGCCGCCGATCACGGCGACGCGGCGCGGCAGCTCGGTCAGCCCGAGCACGTCCTCCGGCACGGTCGCGAGCTCGGCGCCCGGGATCGGCAGCCGCCGCGAGTGCCCGCCGACGCAGACCATGATCGAGCGCGCGCGGATCCGCCGCCCGCTGTCGAGCACGAGGGTGCTCTCGTCGACGAAACGGGCGCGGCCCTCGTGGATCAGGTCGACCCCCGCCTCCTCGAACCGCTGCGCCTCGCGCTTGATCGAGCGCACCAGGTCGACGCGCTCGTGCACGTGGCGCACGGTCGCGGCCCAGTCGAGGACGGGAGTGCCGATCTCGATCCCGTAGTCGCCGGCGGAGCGGGTCTCGCGCATCATCCGCGCCGTCTTCGCGAGGACGCGGGTGGGCACGCAGCCGGTGTTGACGCAGGTGCCGCCGACGCGCGCGGCCTCGAGCACGACCACGCGCGCTCCCAGCTCCGCGGCGCGGAGGGCGGCGGCCGTCCCCGCGGGTCCTGCGCCGATGACGGCGACGTCGTACTCGGCCTGCTCGGGAGTGCTGTCGGGCACGGGGACCTCCGGTTCTGGGTGTGCTCCGATCCTGCCGCTCCGCGCCCCGCTGCACCCGGCCTTGACAGCCCGCCCGCGGACCGGCGTCGCGGGCGTCCCGACGCTGAACATCGGCCGAGGACGGTTGCCCGGCGGGCGCCCGGCACGGTGGGATGACCGGGTGGGCTGCGGCGGGGGACTCGAGCGGAAGGCGCTCCGATGAGCGCCCGCACCTTCGGGGTGGAGGAGGAGTACCTCCTCGTCGACGCCGGCACGTTCCTCCCGACGCCCGCGGCGCCGCTGCTGCTCGGCTCCGTCCGCGGCTCCGCGGCGGTCGCCCTGGCCGCCGAGCTCAAGGCGGAGCAGATCGAGGCGGTCGGCGCTCCCGCCCGCACGCACGACGCGCTGCTGGCCGGACTGCGCGAGGGCCGCCGCCTGGCCGACGACTCCGCCCGCGAGGTCGGTGCCCGCGCCGTCGCGGTCGCGACCAGCCCCGCCGCGTTCGAGCCGCACCTCTCGGCCGACGAGCGCTACGACCGGATGGCCGAGCGCTTCGGCCTCGTCGCCCGCGAGCAGTTCACCTGCGGCCTGCACGTCCATGTCGGGATCGGGTCGCCGGAGGAGGGGATCGCGGTCCTCGACCGGCTGCGCGGCTGGCTGCCCGCCCTCCTCGCCCTGAGCACCAACTCCCCGCTGAGCGCCGGCGTCGACACCGGGTTCGCCAGCTGGCGCTACCAGTCGTGGGGGCGCTGGCCCACCGCCGGCCCGGTCGGCATCTGGGGCGACGTCGAGCAGTACCGGAGCGTCGTCGCCTCCCTCACCTCCTGCGGCGTGCTGCTGGACGAGGGCATGCTCTACTTCGACGCCCGTCTCTCCCGTGCGCACCCGACCGTCGAGGTGCGCATCGCCGACGTCCCGCTGCACGCCGAGGACTCGGCGCTGATCGCCGTCCTGATCCGGGCGCTCGCCGAGACGGCCGTGCGCGACGCGGGCGCCGGGGTCCCGCCCGTGGCGCTGCCGACTCCGGTGATCGCCGTCTCCTCCTGGCTGGCGAGCCGCCACGGCACGACCGGCGACCTCATCGATCCGGTCGACGGCTGCCCGGCCCCCGCCTCCGCGGTACTGGCGCGCCTGCTCGACCACGCGGGTCGGGCGCTGGCGGAGTCGGGCGACGAGGAGGTCGCGGCGTGCGGCGTCGAGCGGGTCCTGGCGCGGGGCACGGGCGCCGAGAGGCAGCGCGCGGTGTGGGAGCGGACGGCGTCCGCGGCCGAGGTGATCGCGGACGCGGCGGAGGCGACGCGCGCCTAGCGGCTCGCTGGTCGCAGGCTCACGGCTCGCTGGTCGCGGGCCCGGCGGTTCAGGGCTCGCTGGTCGCGGGGTCCGGTGACCCGGACTCCACCGTTCCGGACTCCTCCGCCTCGGGCTGCGGCGGCTCCGGCACCAGCTGGTAGCCGCCCTCGATCGTCCCGTCCGGGCGGAGCAGGATCTGCGTGTACACCGGGGCGCCGCTGCGGAGCGTCGTGCCGCTGACCCGGAGGGGCTCCCCGGCGAAGAACGCCTCCGAGCCGGTGCAGCCGGCGAAGAAGGACGCGTCCGGGCGCTGCACGGCGAGGCACACCGTGGTGCCGTTCGGCTCGGTGATCAGCAGGCGGTCGTTCTCGGCGGTGTCGAACCCGGAGCCGTAGACCGTGGCCTCCCCGGCGAGCAGAGCGAGGCCCGGCGGGACGTCGGTGGTCGGCTCCCAGCCCTCGACGAGCGCGGCGAAGCGGTCGGCGGGATCCGCGGAGGCGGTCGGCGGGGCGACGGGGTCCGCGGGCGGAGGGAGGAGGAGCGCGGTGGGGACGATCGCGCCGACCGCGGCTCCGCCGACGATCGCGGCAGCGAGCACGAGGCGGCGGCGGCGCGGGTGCGGCGTCCGCGGGGCCGGCCCGTCGGGGTGCTCGGCGGGCGACTCCGCAGTCTCGGAGCCGACGGTCGCCGACAGCGGAAGTGCGGCCGCCGGCAGGGGGGCGCGCGAGTCGGTCGCCGTCCCGGGATGCGCCGCGCCCGGCTGCGCTCCGGACGGCGCGGCGCCGGTCTGAGCGCCGGATCCCGTCACTCCGGGAGGAGCGTCCTCCGCCTCCAGCTCGCCGAGCCGTCGCAGCGCCTCGCGCCGCTCGTCCCGGTCGGCGCCGTCGTCGCGGGGTCGGGCCGACAGGATCCGCTCGAGATCCCTGCGCTCATCGTCCTCGGCCTGCACTCCGTCAGTATGGCGGCGCCGGACACGGGAACGGCCCGCGACCCCCGGGACTCCGCCTTCTCAGCGGTGTCCCGGTGGCCGCGGGCCGTTCCGGTGCGGGCGTCAGCCCGACGGGTTCTCGACCGGGTCGCCCTCGGGGTCGGTGGCCGTCTCGGGGTCGACGTGCTCGGGGTCGGTGGTCTGCGGGTCCTCGGGAGTGTTCTTCTCGGTCATCGGATCCTCCTTGTCGCTGGGTGCGGAACGTGCGGACAGGTTCCACGCTACGGCGGGAGCTCCGTGGAGCGCGCCCGGTTGACTCCGCCGCCCGGTGTCCGGAACCGAGGTCAGGAGCGGCGGATCCGCCCGAGCGGCCCGTCACGCTGCTTCCGGCCTCGGCTCCGGACGCCGCTCGCCTCAGCCGGCCCCTTCACCCGTGGCAGCCGCGGGCGTCCACCGCAAGGCCTGGCAGCGCTCTGTCGCGATTCGTACGCTGAACCCATCGAGCCGAGGAGCAGCAGCGCCACATGATCCGCACCACCGTCACCATCGAGGGCAAGACCTACGGGCTGTCCCAGGGGACCGACGTCGCCGAGCTGAAGCGGTCGGCGACCGAGGCGACGCAGGCCGGAGGAGGCCTCGTCGACTTCGTGATCGTGGGCAACCGCCAGGTCAGCGTCCTGATCTCGACGGGTGTTCCGGTGATCTTCGAGGAGCTCGAGGTGCCGGACGACGACCGCGACACCGGTGACGTCCACCAGCCGTGGGACGACATCGACTACCTCGACTGACCCCGTCCTCCCGGTCGCGCCGAGTCGCGGCCGGGTCCCAGACGCCTGAGGGGCGCCGCCGGCTGGACCCGGCGTCTCTCGGGCACCTCGTGCCGCGCTACTCCGCGGACTCGCTCTCGGCCAGCTCGCCCTCGACCAGCGTGCGGGCGGCCGAGGCGAGGGCCGAGCGGATGCGCTCCGCCGGCTCCTGCAGCATCGCCGCGATCGCGTCGACGTCGTGGCCGCCGGTGTGCCGGAGCAGCCAGGCCTGGCGCTCGAGCGTCGGCAGGGCGTGCAGGCGGCGGTGGAAGCCCGAGCGCAGCAGGTCGTCCTCGCGGATCGCCGCGGGGGCCTGCTCGGCGCGCTCCATCGCGGAGCCGCCGCGCTGCACGCTCGCGCGCCCGACCTCGGAGCGCATCAGGTCGAGGGCGCCCGTGTCGTCGAGTCCCTGCGGCCGTCCGCTGCGGACGGTGACCGCCGCGTGGCGGAGGGCGGCGCTCGCCGCGGAGTCCGACAGCGTGAGGCGGTAGGCGTACGCGTAGAGGCCGAGGGCGCGGTTCTCGAGGGCGCGGCCGGCGAGCAGCTCGCCCTGCTGCTGCGACTGCGTCATGCCGACGGCGGCGACGGGTCTGTCGTAGGTGGTCACGGTGACTCCTCGGCTCCGCGCGCTCCCGGTCGGGAAACGCGTCGGAGGCGATGCTAGGGAGTCGAGAACGATCGTTCTACCCTTGACTTCTCGGAATCTTTTTCGATGCGTGCGCATGGAAGCGCTTTCCCGACAACCGTCCTGGAAAGTGGAAGCGCTCTCACTCCCGCGCCGAGAGGATGCAGAACTCGTTGCCCTCCGGGTCGGCGAGCACGACCCAGGACTGCTCGCCCTGCCCGACGTCGGACCGCGTCGCCCCCAAGCCGACCAGCCGCGCGACCTCCGCCTCCTGGTCGTCCGGCACGAAATCCAGGTGCAGCCGGTTCTTCACGGTCTTGCGCTCGGGCACGTCGAGGAAGAGCAGGCTCGGCCCGCGGCCCGACGGGGCGAGCAGCTCGATGCCGTCCTCGTCCTCGTCCACGACGTCCCAGCCGAGCGCCTCCTGCCACCAGTGCGCGAGGGTCCGGAAGTCGGTGCAGTCGACGATGATCTCTTCGAGTCGGAGGGCCATGCACCGACGCTAATCGGCGCGGGGCGTGTCGGGGAAGTGCGTCCGGCGGGTCCGCGCGGCGCCGCGGCTCCGTCCGGCCGTGTCGTCCGCGGGACGGGTGCCCGTGCCGGTTCGGCACGACGGCTGGCGGCCGGAGCGGCGGCGCGGCATCCTCGACGCGGGTGCCCCTGCGCCCGGGGACGAGGAGCAGCATGAGCACCGCACGCGAGCAGTGGGAGGCGCGCTACGCCGACTCCGATCGGATCTGGTCGGGCCGGCCGAACGCGACGCTGGTCGGGCTGGTCGGCCCGGTGCCGCCGGGCCGCGCCCTCGACCTCGGCGCCGGCGAGGGGGCGGACGCGCTGTGGCTGGCGTCGCTCGGCTGGCGCGTGACCGGGCTCGACCTCTCCGAGACGGCGCTGGGCCGGGCGCGCGCGGCCGCGGCCGAGCGGGGCGCCGACGTGGACTTCGTGCAGGCCGACCTCGCCGAGGACTGGCCGGTCGTGGGGGAGTTCGATCTGGTGACGGCGAGCTTCCTGCACTCGATGGCCGAGTTCCCGCGGATCGACGTGCTGCGGCGGGCGGCCTCCGTCGTCGCTCCCGGCGGCCGCCTCGCCGTCGTCTCGCACGCCGCGCCCCCGCCGTGGGCGAGCGGCGACGACCACCGCCACGGAGCGATGCACCTCGTCGGCCCCGAGGAGGAGCTCGCCGAGCTGGCCCTCGACCCCGCCGAGTGGACCGCGGAGCTCGTCGAGACGAGGGAGCGCGCCGTGACCGCTCCCGACGGCACGGCAGCCGTGCTCCTGGACGGCGTGATGCTCCTGCAGCGACGCGGCTGAGCAGGCGCCGCTCGAGGACCCGCGGCCGGGCTAGCGTGGTCCGCGACCCCGACCCCGCAGGAGGCGCCGATGCCGTTCGATCCGTACCTCGCCGCTCGGCTGCCTCTCCTGGCCGGCCTCGCGTATCCGCTCGACGCCGAGCAGGCCGCCCGCATGGCCGCGTTCGAGGAGGATCCGGGGCCCTGGTCGCTGCCCGAGGGGATCGACGTCGTCACGGAGACCGCGTCCGGCCCGCACGGACCGGTCCCGCTGCGCGTGTACTCGCCCGCCGCACCCGAGCGCGCTCTGCTCTGGGTGCACGGAGGAGGGTTCGCCGCCGGGAGCATCGACATGCGCGAGTCGCACGTCGTCGCGGCGGAGCTCGCCCACCGGGCGCGGGCCCGGGTCGTCTCCGTCGACTACCGGCTCGCCGGCCCCGACGTCCGCTACCCCGTCCCGCTCGACGACGTGCACGCCGCCTGGCGGCACCTCCGCAGCACGGAGTCCGGATCCACACCCGTCGCGATCGGCGGCGCGAGCGCGGGAGCGGCCCTGGCCCTCGGTGCGGTCCTCCGCGAGCGCGACGCCGGTGCGCGGCTGCCGGAGCACGTGCTCCTGGCCTACCCCTTCGCCCACTTCCCCAACCCCGCCGTCGACGACGCGATCGCGGCCGAGCTGCGCGAGCTGCCGCCCGTCCTCCGCTTTCCTCCGTCGAGCATCGAGGGCATGGTGCGCACCTACCTCGGGCGGATCTCCGACCTCCCCGTCGAGGCGCTGCCCGGCTCCGCGCCGCTGGCGGGTCTGCCTCCGGTCACGGTCCTCGTGAACGAGTACGACGAGCTGCGGGGGTCGGCCGAGCTGCTCCTGCGCCAGCTCGCGGAGGCGGGCGTCGCCGTGACCGGGCACCTGGCCGCCGGCATGCCCCACGGGCACCTCAACCGGACGCCGGCGCTGCCCGAGGTCGACCGCTCGCTGCACCTCTTCTCGGCTCAGCTGCGCGCGATGGGCTGAGGCGCTCTGCCCCGTCCCGTCCCGCTCCGCCCCGCTCAGCTCAGGCGCGGTCCGCACCGTCCCGCTTAGGCGCGGTCGTGCAGGGTGACGTGGTAGCCGTCCGGGTCGGCGAAGGTGAAGGTGCGCCCGAACGGGCCGTCGATCGGAGCCGCGACGACGGGGTGCCTGTCGGCGACGAGCGCGTCGTGGATCTCCTGCACGCCGGTCGCGTGCAGCCAGATCGCGGCGCCCACACCGGGGCGGGAGGCGGAGTCGAGGTCGGTGCCGGGCGCGAGGTCGCGCAGGGCGAAGGCGATCGGAGTCGTCGTGAAGACGACGGCGTGCGGCGGGCCGGCGGGCGAGCGGACCAGGCCGAGGTACTGCTCGTAGAACGCCTGGGACGCCGCGAGGTCGCGGACCTGGAGCGAGACGAAGTCGGGGCCGGTGACGGGCATGGGGTTCCTCCTCGGTTGTGTCAGCTTTCTGACACACAGGAGCGTATGTCAGAATTCTGACATGAGTCAAGACGGCATCGACCTCGAGACCTCGCTCGGCTACCTGCTCAAGGAGGCATCGAGCGCGCTGCGCGCGGCGATGGAGGCCGTGCTGCGCCCGCTCGGGATGACGGTCACCCACTACTCCTGCCTCGAGCTCCTCGCCCAGCGGCCGGGCCTCTCGAACTCGGAGCTCGCGCGGGGCGCCTTCGTCACCCGGCAGTCGATGAACGTCCTGCTGCAGACTCTGGAGCGCGACGGCGTCGTCACCCGCCCCGACGCGGCTCCGGTCGGCAAGGCGCTCCCCGCCAGGCTCACCGAGCGCGGACGCCGGAGCCTGGCCGAGGCGTCCGCCGCCGTCCGCGGGGTGGAGCTGCGGATGCTGGAGGGGCTCGCGGAGGAGGAGCGGCAGGCGGCGGCGCGCCTGCTCCGCGGGATGATCCGGTCGCTCCGGGCGGACGACCGCGCCTGAGGGGCGCTGTTCCGCCGTCTGTAGGAACGGGCGCCGCCCGCTCGCCGGTACGGTCGCGCTCATAGCAGCAGGAGGAGCGGTGCGCCCGCTCGACGTCGGGATCGTCGGCGGCTCGATCGGCGGACTGTTCGCCGCGGCCCTGCTCGTCCGCGACGGGCACCGCGCGACGGTCCTCGAGCGGTCGGCGACAGGCCTGTCGCGGCGGGGAGCCGGGCTGGTGGCCCAGCAGGACCTGATCGACCTCCTGCACGCGATCGGCCGCGACGACGAGGCGCGGGTCGGCGTCGTCGCGCACGAGCGGATCACCCTCGACCGCTCCGGGCGCGTGATCGGCCGCGACCCCTCCCCGCAGACGCAGGTGTCGTGGGACCACCTCTACGACACGCTCCGCTCGCGGATCCCCGCCGACCGCTACCTCCTCGGCCATGCCGTCGCCGGGGTGCGCCCCTCGACCGGGACGGACCCGGTCGTCGTCGAGCTGCGCGACGGGAGCGGCGTGGAGTTCGACGTCGTCTTCGGAGCCGACGGACTCGGATCCGTCGTGCGCGCGGCGGTCGCGCCCGAGGCGCGGGGGAACCGCTACGCCGGCTACTCGACCTGGCGCGGGCTGATCCCGGAGTCGGCGCTCCCCGCCGAGGCCGCGGCGACTCTGCTCGGGCGCTTCGCCTTCTACACCGCGCCCGGCGAGCACATGCTCGGCTACCTCGTCCCCGGACCCGCCGGCGAGGTGGAGCCCGGCCGCCGGCGCTACAACTGGGTCTGGTACCGGCCCCTCTCGGAGGACGCCCTCCGCGGAGTGATGACGTCGTCGGGCCGTCCGCCGGAGAGCGTGTCCCTCGCGCCCGGCGATCTCGCTCCCGATCTCCGCCGTCGGCTCGAGGAGGACGCGGTCGACCGCCTGCCGCCGCCCTTCGCGGCTGCCGTCCTGGCCGAGCCGCAGCCCTTCCTGCAGGCGATCGTCGACTACGTCCCGCCGCGGACGGTCCGCGGCCGGGTCGCCCTCCTCGGTGACGCCGCCGTGACGGTAAGGCCGCACACGGCCATGGGTGCGGCCAAGGCGGCGGGCGACGCGCTGGCCCTCGCCGGCTCCCTCGCGCGGCACCCGGTCGACGAGGCGCTCCAGCGCTACGAGGCCGAGCGGCTCCCCGTCGGCCGCGCCATCGCCGAGTACGGCAGGCGCCTGGGCCGCTCGATCCCGCTGCTGTCCGAGTGACCGCAGTACCGCGCTCCTGATCGATCCCGGACGTCCGCAGTGACCACCGCCTTCCCGGTGACGAGCCGCCACTGCGAAAGAGTGCGATCGAGAGCGAAGAAGAAGGTCTCCGCTGGAAGTCCTCAGGTGAGCCGAGGGCCGTGCTCGTCACGAGTTCATCCCCCGCCCCCGCCTGGCCGCTCCCCGCCGTCCGCCGCGCGTCCCTTGCTCCTCGACCGCGGAGACGGCACCCTCGGGTGACGGCCCACGGCGAAGGAGACGCATGGACGACGACGGACTCCTGGCTGCGCTGCTGCGGGGACGGCCGGCGACGCTGGCCGACGCGGCGGAGCTGACCCACATCGACGAGGCCGAGGTCGCTGCGGCGATCGAGCGGCTCCGCGGCCGGGGGCTCATGGGCGGCGAGGGCGAGCAGCTCGACTTCCCGGCGCCGATGGAGTGGGCGGCCGCGGCCATCGCCCGGCACACCGAGTCGGCGCGGCGGGCGGGCAGGGAGTCCCTGGACGGGATCGAGCGCGTCGTCGCGGGCCTGCCGATGCTGCTCGGCGCCTGGCGGGTCGGCGAGGACACGTCGGATCCCGTGCCGACCCTCCTCCGCCACGGTCCGCACGCGTCCGAGGACCTCTGGTTCGACCTCGTGCGCCGCGACTCCGGCTCGCTCGTGGCGGTGCTCCCGAACGTGGAGCGGTTCCTCGACCCGCCGACGGAGCGGGCGATCCGCTTCGGGCACGCGCTCGCGGCGAAGGACCGGGTGCGCGTCATCATGCCGGCCGCCGGCGCGCGCGACCCCCGGGTGCTCGCCCGGGTGGAGGCGTACCAGGCGGCGGGCGTCGAGTACCGGCTCCTCGAGAGCCCGCCGAGCTGGTTCTGGGTCGACGGCGACCACCTCGCCGTCCCGTTCGAGCGGGGCGAGACGAAGCCGACCAGCGTGCTCGGCGTGCGCCATGCGGCGCTGGCCGGGCTGGTCGAGTCGTACTTCGAGGTCCTGTGGCGGCAGGCCGCTCCGATCGGCGCCGTCGACCAGAGCTGGCTGCCGCTGCTCCGGCTGATGCGCCAGGGCGTCACGCTCGAGACCGCGTCGCACCGGCTCGGCATGAATCCGCGGACCGGCCGCCGCCGCGTGGCCGCCGCGATGGAGCACTACGGGGTGGCGACGCTCTTCGCGCTCGGCACGGCGTGGGCGGCGGACTCGCGCACCCGCGACGGCGACGCCGGTGCCGGAGAGCCGGTGCTCGTCGATCCGGAGGCGCTCGAGCCGGGAGCGCTGGACGACGGCGAGATCGACCTCGCCGAGACGGTGCCGCGCGATTGAGCTCCCGCGGGACCGAGCCGTGCGGCCGACCCCTCGACGCCTTCGGGTGGCAGTGAGGAGTCGGCCGATGCGCCCGCCCGGGCACCTCTCCAGTGTCCGGACGTGACCACGGCGGGGACAAGAGCCTGTAGCGGACACGTCCGGAAGAGGACACCGCACCCGGGAGCGGATCGCGGGTGCTCCCGCTCGGAGGCGGGCGCGTGCCAGGCTTGCCGCATGGATCTCGAGGTGCGGCCGGGGCTCGTCGTCCCCGCATCGGAGCTGCAGTGGCGGTTCTCGCGCTCCTCCGGGCCCGGCGGGCAGCACGTGAACACCTCCGACAGCCGCGTTCAGCTCACCTGGAACGTCGAGGAGTCGACGGCCCTCTCGGACGAGCAGCGCTCGCGTCTGCTCGAGCGCCTCGGGAGGCGGCTCGTCTCCGGGGCGGTCACCGTCACGGTGGCGCAGGAGCGCTCGCAGCTGCGCAACCGCGAGACGGCCCTCGAGCTGCTCAGCGGGATCATCACCGCGGCCCTCGCGCCTCCCTCCGCCCCGCGGCGCCCGACCCGGCCCACGCGCGGCTCCACCCGCCGCCGGCTCGCCGCGAAGCAGCAGCGCTCCGAGACGAAGCAGCAGCGCCGGCGGCCGCCCGGCGACTGAGCGGAGTCGCAGGGTCCGCCCGGTGGGTGCTCCAGGCCGCGGTATCCCGGTCGCGCCGGACCCGGCTCAGGGAGCGAAGAACGCCTCGATCGCCGCGGTCAGGGCGACCAGGTCGTCCACGTGGGCGAGCTCGCGCGCCGAGTGCATCGAGAGCAGCGGCACTCCCACGTCGACCGTGGAGATGCCGAGCCGGGTCGCGGTCAGCGGGCCGATCGTGGATCCGCACGGCACCGAGTTGTTCGAGACGAACTCCTGGTACCCGACCCCGGCGCGCTCGCAGACGCCCGCCCACAGCGCCGCGCCGCGCGCATCCGTCGCGTAGCGCTGCGTCGCGTTGATCTTGAGCAGCGGCCCCTTCCCGGCCACCGGCTGGTTCGCGGGATCGTGCTTCTCGGAGTAGTTGGGGTGCACGGAGTGGCCGGCGTCGGCTGAGAGGCACCAGGAGGCGGCGATCGCCCGGGCGCGCTCGTCGACGCCGGCGCCGAGGGCCGTGCCGATGCGCGAGAGGACGTCCTCGAGGAACGGCCCGCTCGCTCCGGACCGGCTCGCCGAGCCGAGCTCCTCGTGGTCGAAGGCGGCGAGCACGCTGATGTGCGCGGGCGGCGCCGCGGGATCGGCGCTCGCCGCGAGGAGCGCGACGAGGCCGGCGTGCACGGAGCTGAGGTCGTCCATCCGCCCGGCGGCGAGGAACATCTCGTCGAGCCCGAAGCGGCGCGGCGCCTGCGTGTCGGCGGTGAGCAGGTCGTAGCCGGCGATGTCGGAGGCGTCGTCGAGCCCGGCGTGCGCGGCGAGCAGCTGGAGCAGGTCGACCTCGGAGGCGTCGCCGATACCGAACACGGGGACGGTGTGCTTCTGGCGGTCGAGGGTGAGGCCCTCGTTCGCCGTGCGGTCGAGGTGGATCGCGAGCTGCGGGATCCGCAGCAGCGGGCCGGTCCGGAGCAGGCGCGTCGAGCCGTCGCGGGTGACCACGCGCCCGGCCAGCTCGAGCTCGCGGTCGAGCCAGGAGTTGAGCAGCGGGCCGCCGTAGATCTCGACGCCGGCCTGCAGCCAGCCCTTCGAACCGATCGTCGGCCGGGGCTTGAGCATGAAGCCGGGGGAGTCGGTGTGGGCGCCCAGGATGCGGAAGGGCGTGGTCGCCCCGGAGCCCTCGGGCAGGTGCCAGGCGATGATCGCGCCGTCGCGGACGACGTAGTACCGGCCGGGCCCCGCGGGCCACGCCTGCGTCTCGTCCAGCCCCGTGAATCCGGCTCCCTCGAGGCGCCGTGCCGCCTCGGCGGCCGCGTGGTACGAGGAGGGGGAGGCGGTCAGGAACTCGGCGAAGTCGGCGATGTGGTCGTCACGCGTGGTCATCCCTCCAGTGAAGCACGCGGCGCGGCCGGGACGGGGAGGGTGCCGGGGGAGCCCCTGCGGCGGCCGTCACGGCCGGGCAGGGGCACCCCGGGGCGGAGGGTCAGCGCCGGGTCAGGTCGACGTCGGCCTCCGCGGCGATCGCCTTGATCAGCGCCGAGGCGTTCTCCCCGCCGAAGCCGGCGGCCATCGCCTCGTCGATGTAGTGGCGGGCCGTCGCGACGCCGGGGACGGGTGCGCCGACGCTGTCCGCGTAGGCCTGGATCAGCCCCGCGTCCTTCTGCATCAGCGCGAGGGCGAAGGACGGCGAGTAGTCGCCGGCGACAGCCTGCTCGACCCGCTGCGGGCGTCGCACTTCCCCGTTCGAGTCCGCGACGGCCGAGAACGCGGTCATCACGGACGCGGAGTTCAAGTCAGTTGCCGCGGATCTGATGAACATCCGCAGCACGATCGGGTACGTCTCGAGCAACCTCAACCAGCTCGCCCCTCGGTGGCGCCAGCGGGCGAGGGCTGATGCGCAGAAGTTGTGCGCGGGAAGAGGTGCTGAACCGCTCGTCGCCGCGTGAGGAGGGGGCGACGAGCGGTTCAGCGCTGGTCTTTCGGGTGTCGTTAGCGCACGACTCCGTCGATCTCGAAGCTGTCGAAGCTGCCGGCGAGGTACGGGTCGGGGAACTGCGACTTGCCGAGGAAGTTGCCGCTGGTGCGGCCTAGGTCCTTCGGAGCGAGCGGCATGGCGGTGTTCTGCCCGACCTGCACTCCGTTGGCGAAGATCGTTCCCGTCGTCGTGCCGTTCGTATTCGCCTTGAAGGTCACCTTGATGTCGGTCCACTGCCCAGCGGGCATCGTGAAGTTCGTCGAGATCCGTGTCTCCGCTCCATTACCGGAGGTCGTGAGGGCGAGCCCTAGCTTCCCGTCAGTCGACTTCGGCGTGAGGAACACGTACTTCTGGGTGCTGCTGCCGAAGTCGAACAGCCGGCTGAAGGTGGAGATCGAATCGACCTTCACCCTCATCGAGATGGTCAGGTCCTTCGAGCGTGACAGGATGTCCGACGGCAGCTGGGCGAAGGCCCCGTCGCTTCCGTTCAGCCGCAGCACGCTCGCCGTGCCGTCGGTGGAGGTTGCCGCCGTCCCCTTGAGCGCGAGCGCGTTGCCGTTGCCGGAGGCGTCGGGGACGGTGCCGTTCGACGATGAGTCGAAGGTGTAGGTCACCCAGTCGGCCGGGAGCGGCTGCAGGGCTTGAACGGTCACGGACACCGTGTCGGTGGTCGCAAGGACGCCGTCGCTTGCCCGGAGTGCGAACACGTAGCTGCCGGCGGTACTCACCGACGCAGACGTGCGGCGAGCAGTCGGCGACGCGAAGGTCGCGGTGGCACCGGCAGGAGCAGACTGCACGCTCCACTGCGTCGTCAGGGTTCCGTTCGGCGAGCCGAGTCCGTCGTCGGAGGCGGATCCGCTGAGCTGGATCGGATCGAGTCCGAGGGACAGCCCGGCCTGGTCGGGTCCGGCGTTGACGGTCGGCGCCGCATTCGCGCCCGGGGCGGTCGAGACCAGGTGGACGATGTACGTGCTGCCGGCGGGCGCATCGAACGGGACGCGGACCGGCGCGGGAAGCGTTCCCGCGAGAGAGGCGGGCCGGTAGACGTTGACGGTGCGCTGGCGCACGCCGTTCACGATGACCGCGTAGCTGCCCTGCGCGAGGCCGCTGACCTCCGCGATGCCGGAGTGTGCGGTGCCGGTGCGGTTGAGCATGTCCAGGCGCAGGTCGGCGCTGTTCGAGCCGACGATCGCCTGCGAGTAGGCGTCGTTCTCGAGGTCGACCGACAGCTGCTGGGTCACCAGGTTGAGGCGGCGCTGCAGGCCGTCCTTCGGGATGACGGTGGTGGAGTAGGCGTCCCGCGAGACGTCCGCTCCGTATCCGACGACTCCGAAGATCGGGTCATCGGTGACGACGTCGGCGCTGAGGGTCTGCAGGGTGCCCCACAGTCCGAGATCGCTCTCGCCGGTCATGCCCCGCCAGCCGTTGTTCAGCTTGACGTTCGCGCCTCCGCCGACCCCGAGGGTGCCGAGGTTGCCGCGCTCGGCCTGGTACGACCACGATGCGGCTCCGATGTTGGCCGGCGCGTTGCTGATCTGGCCGGAGTTGATGGTCGCGAGTCCTGCGACCTTGCCGGCGTAGTTCAGGCGCTGCAGCTCGGCGCGGCGCGCGGCGGTGATGGCCGTGGTTCCGGTCTCGAGTGCTGCGGTGTGGTTGATGTAGTCGTCCATCGTGTAGCCGGCGAGGGAGGCGCTGTACTGGAACTGCCACCAGTTCTCGCCCGTGATGGTGGTGGGGTCGGAGTACCAGTACCAGACGGGCATGCGTCCGCGGGCGGCCTCCGTCTTGGCGACGATGTCGCGCATGACGCGCAGGGCGTTCGTCTTGTCGTCGTTCACATTGAGCTTGGCGAGGGTGTAGACCGCCTCCTCCCCCGTGTTGTCGTAGCTGTACTCGGAGCCGTAGGGGTAGGCGTTGGAGGAGAAGTTGGCGTACTTGATCGCCATCTTCGCTTCGATGTCGTTGGCCTGCGTGTCCAGTCCCTCGGCGCGCAATGCGGCGATGAGATCGGGTGTCGAGAGCTCACCCATGAGTCCGGTCTCCCAGTTGTAGGCGACGGGTCCCTCGTAGAGCTCCTTGAAGATCCCGTAGGCCGTCGTCAGGTACCACTGAGCGGGGTGGGCGTAGGCGATCGCGGAGGGGTTCTGCTTGGCGATGTTGTACATGCCGAAGAACGTGTTGTAGACGTGCGGGTAGGCGTAGCCGCGGTAGCCGGGCGTGGTGTTCAGGCTGCCGGGCTTCCCCTGCTCCCAGAAGTCGTAGACGGTGTACTTCGGCGCGGCGCTGGGCGACGTGTTCCCCATCAGGTTCTCCCAGACGGCCTTCTGGAGGTAGTCGTCGAGGGCCTTGATCTGGGTGGCGTCGGGCAGGGCGACGAGCTTCTCCGCGAGGAACTGGCCGTGCGGGAGTCCCCAGTCGTCGCCGAGCCCGTAGTAGCCGGCGTACTCGTTGCGGCGGCCCTGAGGGGCGTTCGTCGTGGTGGCGAGGCTGCCGTCGGGGGCGTTCATCATCCAGTCGTCGAAGGTGTAGTTGCGGATGTCGCTCGCGGAGAGTCCGTCGGACGGCTTCCACTGGGTCTTCTCGACCATGAACTTCGCATGCGTGTCGAGGAGTCCCGCGACACTGTCGATCACGGAGAACTGGAGGACGGACTGCCGCGCGGCGCCGGTCTGGTCCGTGTACGAGACGGTGACGTCGTTGGCGCCCAGCTGCGTGCGGTCGAAGGTCATCCCGTAGATCCGGTAGTCGCCGTTGCTCCGGGAGAACGTCACGACGGGGTTCGTGGGCGCTGACCCCTTGAGGTCGTTGCGGTTGCGCGCGGTGACTGACGTGATGGTGCCCTTGATCCGGAACGCCATCTCTGCGCGCCGGTCGATGGGCACGATGAGTCCGGGGACGACCGTGGTGTCGAGCAGCCCTCGATCGAACATCGTCTGCTTGAGTGCTGCGTCGTCATCGACCTTGCCGATGCGATAGGTGTAGCTCTTCGTCGCGCCCGGCGCGATGGCGACACTGGTGGAGCTGAGGTAGCCGCGGTTGGTCTTCTGGATCGCGGTGGAGTGCGGGTAGTAGATGTTGAGGCCCTTGATGTTCGAGCTCTCGTTCGCCGAGTTCCAGGCCCAGGAGGTGTTGCCGACTTCCTCGGTGCGCCAGCGGTCCTGGTACTCGAAGCCGGAGCCGGATGCGGTGTCGGCGGTCATGGCGATGAACGGGCCCTGGCCGCTGGGACGCTCGAGAGTGACGTAGGAGCCGTTCTTACCCACGTAGGAGTGTGTGAGGACCCGGGTCTCGTAGATCGAGTCGCCCTGCCTCCATAGCTCGTTGCCGGGAACGGGGACACCCCAGTCGCCGATGACGAGCTGCGTGGCCGCGGTGTTCTTGACGTCCTGCTTCCAGACCAGGGAGCCGTCGGAGGCGAGAGAGTACGTCTCGGTGACGGTGAAGCCCTTCACGCCTTCCGCGTTGGTGGAGTTCTGGTGGGTGACCGTCACACTGCTCGACGTCGCCGAGACGGTGCGGCCGTCGGCCGACTGGGAGGTCCACGCGGTCTTCCAGGGGTTCGCGCCGACACCGGTGGTCGACACTGCTCCCGTGCCGTTCGCGTAGGAGAACATCAGGTTCCCGAACCACTGGCGGTACTTGCTGTTCGTCTCGCGGGCCTGCTCCGGAGCGCTGTCCGGGTTCATCAGGTATTCGGTGTCGTGTAGGTCGCCGACGATCTTGAGCGACTGCATCGACCCGTCCGCGGCGAAGCTCGCGCGGATCTTGTCGGAGGCGAGCGTGTAGGGGTAGCTGGTGGCGGCGTCGGCGGTCTGGCCGACCACCACCGATCCTGCTGCGGCGATGACGCTGATCGTGAGTGCCGCGAGCAGCCGAGAGGCTCTGCGTGAGAGGAGGGACATGTCCTGCCTTCTTCGTCGAAGTGCGGATGCGGTGACCGGCGGCCGCCGCAGAGGAGCGAGGATCCGCCCGGCGGTGGGAGCTCGCCCGGGAATCAGGAGTGGTTCACGGGAAGCCAGATGCGCATCGACACGGGACCTCGGGATCCCCACGACCGGTACGG
This sequence comes from Rathayibacter sp. AY1A7, assembly GCF_002930845.1. NCBI lineage: Bacteria > Bacillati > Actinomycetota > Actinomycetes > Micrococcales > Microbacteriaceae > Rathayibacter > Rathayibacter sp. AY1A7. The sequence continues at coordinate 202,829 of NZ_PSTL01000003.1, forward strand.
GGTGAGCGCCACGGTCAACGGCCGTCGGTGCGGGGTTCGAGGGATTCTGGAGAAGGGCCATTCGTGCTCGTCGCGTTCGGCGACGCTGCCGGCGAGCGTCACACGCCCCTCTCGTGCGATCGGGACCGCTCCGGCGTCCAGGGCGATGTCGTCGACGTGGGCGCCGGCGGGGAGGTCGACGGACTCGAGGCAGAGGATGTCCGGTCCGTGCTGGACGGCGACGGTGCCGCGGGTGGCATCGATCCTCTCGTCGGGCTGCACGAGGACGGGTTCGAAGGGGAGGTCGAGTTCGATCCGGTCGCCGACGCGGAAACGCCGTTCGAGGTGGAGCGTGCCGTGGAACGGTCCGGTCGGCGTCTCGGCAGCATCCCCGTCGGCGGAGACGACGACGACGTCCGCGTTCGTCGCCCAGGTCGGGATCCGCAGCGTCAGAGTCCACGGCTCGACGGGTGTGCGCGTGATGGTCACGGCGACTCGCCCCCGCTCCGGCAGGTCGCTGGAGACCTCCATCGAGACGTCTCCCTGGAGGAGAGCGGCGGAGATCGTGGCGGACGCGTACTGGTGCAGCTGCACACCCTTCGCATCGGTTGTGGCGAGGTAGCCGGACAGCGAGGCGAAGGTGCGGGCGAGGTTGTTGGGGCAGCAGGCGACGTCGAACCACGCCGCCCGCTGACTGGAGTCCGCGCGCTTGGACTGCTCCTCCGGGGAGGACGCGACGCCCGGCTCGCGCCGGTGGAGGGTGTTCGCGTAGAAGAAGGAGCGGCCGTCCTCGGACACGGCGGTGGCGATGATGTTGTGCAGAGTGCGTTCGATCAGGTCCGCGTAGCGCGGGCGGCCGGTGGCGAGCAGCAACCTCCACGAGAGCATGATCGAGCCCACGCCGGCGCAGGTCTCGCAGTACGCGCGGTCGTTGGGTAGCTCGAAGTCGGCGCCGAACGCCTCGTCCTGGTGATGCGAGCCCATTCCACCGGTGATGTAGGTCCGGCGTGCGACTGTGGCCTCCCACTGCCGCTCGACGATCGCGAGCAGCTCGGCGTCATCAGTGTCCACGGCGACGTCGACCACCGCGGACGTGAGGTAGAGGGCGCGCACCGCGTGTCCGCGGAGGACCTTGGCCTCGCGGATCGGGACGTCGTCCTGGAAGTAGGCGCGACCGAATTCGACGTCTTCCAGGCTCTGGTGACCGCGGCGGTCCAAGAACACGCGGGCTTGCTCGAGGTAGCGCTCCTCCCCCGTGGCGCGGGCGAACTCCGTGAGCGCGACCTCGATCTCCGGATGTCCGCAGACCGTCTGGCGGCCGTCCGCCCCGAACTCCGAGCAGATGTGGTCGGCGAGACGGCGCGCGGCCTGCGTGAACCCGTCCTCACCGTGGGTGCGCAGTCGCGCGACCGCGGCCTGGAGGAGGTGTCCGGCGTTGTACAGCTCATGGCCCCACTCGAGGTCGCTGTAACGCTCAGCCTGACCGTGCCGGCCGAAGCGGGTGCCGAGATAGCCGTCGCTCTCCTGCGCACTGACGATGCGGGCGGTGAGAGCGCGGATGATCGATTCGGTCTCCGGGTCCTCACGTCCGGCGGTGTGCCAGCAGAGCCCTTCGAGGGTCTTGTAGACCTCGGAGTCGGCGAACTCGCGTCCGCGACGGCCTTCGGCGAGTCCGCCCCCGACGGCGAGCTCGAAATTGCGCAGCCATCCGGCGCGCTCCAGCCAGCCGAGGTTGTGCTCGAAGGTGGCGGTCGCGTTGACGGCGACCCGACGTCCCCAGAACCCCTCCGGGTCCAGCTGGACCCGGTCGATGGCGAGGGGTGTCAGGGTCCCGGCGGCCGGGTCAACGGGCAGGGCTGGGGAGAAGGTCATGACGGGATCTTTCACGAGTGGCGCGGGACGAGAGGAAGGACGACTGCTACTTGACGCTGCCGACGGCGAGGCCCTCACGCAGCAGCCGGAACGACAGCACGTAGACGGCCAGCAGCGGCAGCGAGGAGATGACCGCGAGAGCCATCAGCCCGGGCCAGTCGATCCCGTACCCCGACGTCTGCTGCGCGATGAGAGCGCTGATCGGGTAGTTGACCGGAGAGAGGAAGAGGTTGATCGCGAAGAGGAACTCGCCCCAGGCGACGAGGAAGATCAGCGAGCCGACCGTCGCCATGCCGTTTCGAACGATCGGGACGACGACGGCGAAGAAGGTGCGCAGCCGACCGGCCCCGTCGATGGAGGCGGCCTCTTCGATGGCGTCGGGCACCGCGGCGAAGAACGGTCGCAGCAGCAGCACGGCCCACGGCAGCAACATCGCCGTATCGGCGAGGACGAGACCGGCGGTGGTGTCCAGAAGACCGAGCCTGCTGAAGATCGCGAACAGAGGGATGATGCTCGCCGTCTGCGGCACCATCTGCAGGAAGATCAGCAGCCCGAGGACGAGACCGGCGACGACGCCGTCGACGCGGCGCAGCGCGTAGGCGAACGGGACGCCGAGCGCGAGCACCAGTGCAGTGGTCCCGAGGGCGATCTGCGCCGACTGGGCGAGCGCCGTCGCGAGGGCGGGGTTCGCGAGCGCCTCCGCATAGGCGTCGAAGGAGGGCGCCGAGAGGATCGCTCCGCCGACCACGTCGCCCTGGCGCTTGAGGGAGGTGAGCACGATCCAGACAAGGGGCAGCCCGTACAGGACGTAGAGCACCACGCGTACGGTGAAGGCGACCGGCTCCCGGGTGCGGGACGGTCGCGCGACGCGGGTCGCAGCGCCGCCTCGCAGGCGGGTCAGGGGGGCGGTGAGGGTGCTCATCAGGACTCGCTCCTGGTCGATCGGACGTAGACGACGGCGAGGACCGCCACGATAGCGAGGGCGATGATGCCCGTCGCGGAACCAAGTCCGTAGTCGTGCTGGACGAAGGCCTGGGAGTAGCTGAGGTAGGGCAGCGTGGACGTCGCGTCTCCGGGGCCGCCGGCGGTCATCACGTAGATGAAGTCGAAGCTGCGGAAGGCGTAGACGACGGTCAGGATCGCCAGGATGACGGCGGTCGGCCGCGCCGCGGGGATGAGGATGCTCCGGATCTCCTGCCAGCGGCTCGCGCCGTCGACCGAGGCCGCCTCGAGGATCTCGGGGTCGATGCCCAGCAGAGCCGACCGGAAGACCAGCGCATTGAAGGGGATGACGGCCCAGGCGTTCACAATCGCGACCGAAAGCAGCGCGAACCTCGCGTCGTAGAGGAAGGGGACGCCCTCCGCCGAGAGGCCGGTCGCCCGCACGAGCGTGTTGACCAGACCCTGATCGGCGAGGAGGAACTTCCAGATGCTGCCGTTCACCACGGGCGGCATGGCCCAGATGAACACCATCATCCCGAGGAGGAAGGCACTGCCCAGTCGGGAGGACCGGAGGGCGATCGCCGCTCCGAGTCCTCCGACGACCCCGACGACCGTGACCAGGACCACGAAGGCCCCGGTGCGCAGCGTGGCGCCGCCGAGGTCGGAGCCCTCGAGCAGCGCGAGGAAGTTCTGGACGCCGACGAACGGCCAGTCCCCGTTGAGGGTTCCGGAGCTGACCTCGCTGACGCTCATCCTCATCAGCAGGTAGATGGGGTAGAGCGACAGCGCCGCGAGCAGCACTCCTCCCGGTGCGGCGAAGCCCAGTCGGCCGCCGCCGACGCCGGATCGTCTCCGGGTCGTGGTCGAGGTGCCGCTCACGGTCGCTCCATTCTCTCGTCGGGGTCTGCTACTGCTGGAGCAGCGGCGTCAGGGTCGTCATCAGGTCGCTCGAGAGCTGCTCGGGGGTCCCGCTGCCGGCGACCGCCGCGCTCCAGGACTCACCGACGGTCTGCAGCACCTTCGCGACGTTCTCGGACGGGATCGCCGGGTCAGGCGAGGTGTGGCCGTCGTCCTGGAGGATCGCCGCGAACTGGGAAAGGATCGGGTCGCTGCCGACCTTGTCGTCGGCAGCTGCATCGGCACGGGCGGGGATCGAGCCGAAGGCGTCGAGCAGCGTCAGCTGCCCCTGCTTCGAGAAGAACTCCTGCTCGAGGTACTCCTGCGCGAGCGCCTTGTTCTCGGAGAAGGCGCCCACGTTCTGCACCTCACCGCCGAGGTAGACCGAGCCGCCCTCACCGACGGGGATCGGCACGACCCCGTACTCGAACGCGGCGTCCTTCTCGGCCGAGGTGATCTGCCAGTTGCCGTTGACGGCGAAGGCCGTGTTCCCCGCGGCGAACTGCTGGAAAGGGACCGTCTGGTCCCACGTCGCCGCCTCCTTGGTCAGGTAGCCCTTCGCGGTCCAGTCCTGCACCATCGCGAACGCGTCCTGCAGAGGCTGCTGCTCGGGTGCGGCGTAGTCCCACCCGGCACGCGAGAGCCACGGGAACGCCTGCCACTCGCCCTCGGAGTTCGCCTTGCCGGTCAGCGTGATGCCGTCCTTGCCGGCGGCCGTGGCCGAGGCGAGATCCGCCTCGAGCTCCTCGAACGTGGTGGGAGCCTCGACACCCAGCTCGGTGAGGATGTCCTGGTTGTACCAGAGGCCGATCAGGTTCACGAAGCCCTGCACGCCCATGACGTCGTCGCCGACCTTCTGCACGACGGCGTCGGGGAACTGCCCGGCGTCGGCGTACTGGTCCCACCACTCGTTCATCGGCTCGATGGCCTTCGCCTCGGTGAGGGTGAAGGTATCGGCGGCGTTGTAGACGACCACATCGGGGCCGGTGCCCGTTCCCGCGGCCTGCACGAGCTTGTTCGTCAGCTGGTCGAACGGAACGTAGACGTTCTCGACCGCGACCCCCTCGTGCGTCGATTCGAAGTCCGACGCGAGCTCCTCGAGTCCGGCGGTCTGGCCGTCGACGGAGTAGTAGTGCCAGACGGTCAAGGTGTCGCCGCCGTTCCCGGCCGAGGCGCCTCCCGCGGACGACGGCGTGCAGCCGCTGAGAAGAAGGGCCGCAGTCGCGGCTGTGACCGCTGCGACGATGCTGATCCGGGTGCTGTGACGCCTCACGACGTGCCTCGCTTTCACTGTCTTCATTGACTCGGCCACCTGGTGCAGGCATTTCATCGATGAAATCGAGGACCGCTGTCGGCGATAGTAGAGCCGCCGGGCCGACCCCGTCAACATTCGACACCATCCCTTTCGGATCGCGGTGTGCTGGTCGAGGCGTGCATACTGTGCGCACCAGTTCATCGATGAAACGGAATGGCCATGACCTCGCACCCCGTCCACCGAGCGCACGGCATCGTGCACCCCGCCTTCACGGTCGGGACGATCGATCCGCGGCTCTTCGGATCGTTCGTGGAGCACCTGGGCCGAGGCGTGTACGGCGGCCTGCTCGATCCTTCGCACGAGAGTGCCGACGCCGACGGATTCCGCACCGACGTCCTCGCGCTCGTCGAGGAGCTCGGGGTCACGACCGTCCGCTACCCGGGCGGTAACTTCGTCTCGGCGTACGACTGGCGCGACGGCATCGGTCCGGTCGAGGACCGTCCCGTCCGGCTCGATCCTGCCTGGCACACCGTCGAGCCGAACCGCTTCGGGGTCGACGAGTTCGTCCGCTGGTGCCGGGCGGCACGCGTCGAGCCGATGATGGCGCTGAACCTCGGGACCGACGGAATCCGCTCGGCCCTGCACCTGCTGGAGTACGCGAACCACCCCGGCGGCACCACTCTCTCGGACGAGCGGCGCGCGAACGGCGCCGACGAGGCGCACGGCATCCGTCTCTGGTGCATCGGCAACGAGATGGACGGGCCGTGGCAGATCGGCCACCTGAGCGCCGACGAGTACGGGCGTCTCGCCGCCCGCACCGCCGCCGCCATGCGCGCACTCGACCCCTGCCTCGAACTGATCGTCTGCGGCAGCTCGAACGACCGGATGGCCACCTTCGGAGCCTGGGAGCAGGAGGTACTGCTGCACACGATCGAGCACGTCGACTTCGTGTCCTGCCACCAGTACTTCCGCTACGACGGCGACCTGGCCGCGTTCCTCGCCTCCGGCGTCGCGATGGATCGCTTCATCACCGCCATCGCCGACACGATCGGACAGGTGCGCGCACAGACGCGATCAGAGCGTCCGATCGCCATCTCCTTCGACGAGTGGAACGTGTGGGACTTCGTCGCCCACGACGAGCGCGTCGCGGGAGGGCTCGAATGGGAGGAGGCGCCCCGACTCCTCGAGGACCGCTACACGGCAGCGGACGCCGTCGTCGTGGGCGACATGCTCATCAGCATGATCAACAGAGCCGACATCGTCCGGGCAGCGAGCATGGCTCAGCTGGTGAACGTCATCGGTCCGATCATGACCGAGCCGGACGGCCCCGCCTGGCGGCAGAGCACCTTCTGGCCGTTCGCCCAGGCACGGCGCTCCGCCGGCGCCACCGCGCTCCGGACCGTCGTCGAGGCGGACAGCACGGGAGCGGGCGAGGACTCCGCTCCCGTCCTCGCCTTCGCCGCAGCGGCGCACGCCGACGGCTCGCTCGACCTGATGATCGTCAACCGCGCGACCGACGGCGTCACGGATACCACGGTCGACCTCACGTCGTTCCCCACCCTCACGGTGACAGAGGCACTGATCCTCCGACACGAGGACCCCTTCGCGACGAACTCGGCGGAGCTCCCCGACACCGTCACTCCGCGGCCCCTCGCCGTAGCGCTGACCGACGGCGTCCTCTCGCTCCGGATCCCCGCCATCGCCTGGGTGACCGTGCGCCTCTCGCCGACCGTCGACCTGGGATGATCGGGGAACGCTCATGGGAGGGATGATGCCGATGCCGCGATCGCGAACCCGCCCGGTGACCATGGCCGATGTCGGCGCTGCTGCAGGCGTCACCGCTCGCACGGTCTCCAACGTGCTCAGCGGCAACGCCAACGTCAGACCCGAGACCCGCGATCTCGTCCTCAAGGCAGTCCGCGATCTTGGATACCAACTCAACGTCTCCGCGCGCGGACTGCGCACCGGCCAGACCGGGCTCATCACCCTCGCGATCCCGGATCTCGCGATCGAGTACTTCGGCCAGCTCGCGACGGTCATCATGTCGGAGGCCGAGCGGCACGGCTGGACCGTGATCATCCAGCAGACCGGAGCGCGCCGAGACGCCGAGATCGCCGTCCTCTCCGGCTCCAGCCGCCAGCTGTCGGACGGACTGATCTTCCAGCCCCACGCACTCGGCCCCGGAGACGAGAAAGTACTCGTCGGGGACCGCCCACTCGTTCTCCTGGGCGACAGGATCTTCGACGGCCCGGTCGATCACGTGACCATGGCGAACACAGCCGCCGCGGCCACCGCCACGCAGTACCTGATCGACCGCCAACACCGGCGCATCGCCGCGATCGGCAGCAACCCCGCCGGCGGATCCGTCAGCGCCGCAGCACTCCGCTTGGACGGATACCGCGGTGCCCTCGAGGCGAACGCGATCCCGTTCGACCCCGCCCTCGTCGCGGTCGCCACCGAGTGGCACCACGCCGACGGCGCCGTCGCGATGACGCGGCTGCTCGACTCCCGCGTCCCTCTGGACGCCGTCTTCTGCTTCAACGACACCCTGGCCTTCGGGGCACTGCACGCACTGCACGTTCGCGGCATCCGCGTACCGGAGGACATCGCCGTCGTCGGCTTCGACAACGTCACCGCCGCCGCCTACGCGATACCCGCCCTCACCACGATCGATCCCGGCAGCCGCCAGATCGCCAAGACGGCCGTCGACCTCCTCGCTCAGCGCATCCGGAACGGCCCTCCGGCGCACCCGAGCGAGATCGTCGTCGAGCACTCGCTCATCTCCCGCCGCAGCGCGTAGCACAAGCACATTAGTCAGCGACGAGCCGGTCCGCGCCCGAGAACACGTCTCCGAGCGCACACCGCTCGGCGTGCCCCGTCCACCGACCGACGCCCCACCGGCGCAGCGACCCGGCGCGAGGACTGGCCGGTGACGTCGCGAACGGATCCGTATGGAGAGCAGCACCTTCGCATGCATGTCGAGGTGGCTGGTCCGGTAGCCGTGAGCCTCCGATACGTCGCGCAGGCCGCGCCCGCTCACCCCGCGCCGGAACCGGCCCGGAAGTGAGCAGATTGCCAAGATCGATGCCCTTCGGGGAGGGGCTGGAACCGCTTCTACTAGATCTGAATATCGGTGTCGAACATTCCGACGGGCGGGGTCCTGCAAGGCAACGGTTCGCCCGGCAGGTTCTCGTCTGTCGCTCCCGTGAACGGTCCGTCTGTGGATAGCAGGGCGGCCATGTGTGGTTCGGCGTGGTTGATCCACCAGGCGCTGATCCCGAGTCCTGCGTCGAGGCGGGATGCTTCCCAGCTGCGCCAGAGCGCTTCGATGCGTTGCACGGCCTCATCGACGGTCCACCAGTCGGCGCGCCAGCGTCCGGTTCCCTGACCTTTGGCGGAGACGCGGCGGCGGTACGTGTAGCGCCAGTACTTCCGCAGCCACTCGTCCGCGGATCCGTAGACGAGGGTCGGGGCGGAGTCCTCTTCGAACGAGCGCTGCACGGCCGCTTCGGCGCGGGCCTGCATCAGCTCGACCCGCTCGGGCGTCAATGCTCGTTCCAAGGCTTCCTTCGTCATCCCGGCGATGATCCCGGTGATGACGTCCGCGACCTCTCTCGCGGCGATCGCGTCGACGTCGAACGCGCCGAGCATCGATGCGGCCGCGGTGTCGCCCTCTCCGTCGACGGCGGCTGAGAGGCCCGCAGCCTCTTGCACGTCTCCGCCCGCGAGCGGATCATCGTCAGTCACGCTGCGTCTCCGCTCGCTTGGCGTCCTCGTTCTCCATCAGAGCCCGCATCGACGCCGCGAGATCAATCGCCGGGTCCGGCTCGACGGACGCGCCGACCGGCTCGGCGCCGGTCACGACCGGCTGCGCCGACGTCGCCGCGACGGGAGTCGGCTCGGCGCCATGTTCTGGGGCGGTCGCGGGGTCGTGGGCGGCGATGGATGCCTTGATCGCTGCGACTTTCTCCTTCGTGCCCTCGTACCAGGGCACGGTGCGCAGCAGCGCGGCCCTCGATCCGGTGGAGAGCATTACGGCGCGGCCGCGGGGCATCGCTCCGAGCTCGTCCACGGTCAGGATCCGTTCGCGCTTCAAGGCGGTCGAGGTCGAGCGGACGCCCTTGTTATAGCTGGCGGAGGTCGTTTCGCGGTCGTAGTCACCGACGAGCTCGGAGACGTTCTGCAGGAAGTCGTTCTCCTTGACGCTGCCGAGGTAGAGGAACGCGTTCGATGCGCTCCACGGCTTCAACATGCCCTCCTTGCCCCGTGCCGCTCATCCAGGCGTCGATCCTCCCGCCCGACGGCAGGCGCGCCTAGCCGCGAGGCCCGCGTCTCTGCGGGACGGAGGCGCCTTCGTTTCCGCGGCGGGACGGCGCTCGTCGCTCCTGTGGTGGAAGCGCGCCCGTCACTCCTGCGCGCCCGTCACTCCTGCTCGGCCGCTGCGAGGGCGCGGTCGAGCCAGTCCGCGAGCAGCAGGCGCTCCGCGGGCGTGAGGCCGGCGAGCTCCGGTGCGAGGGCACGGACGCCGACGAGGGCGGTGAGCCGCCCGCCGTCGCCGGGGGAGGGCGGGTCGGCGAGGATCCCCGCGAGCACGCTGTCGAGCGCGGCATCGGCGAGACCGGGGTCGCGGTCGGCGGCGGGGGTGGAGAGCAGGGTGGTGACCACGCCGGTGCCCGCCGCCTGGATGAGGCCGACGGCGCGCTCCTCCGGCACGCGGAGGCGGCCCTCGGCGGCCACGCGCTGCACGCGGGCGGCGAGGACCCGCCGCCCGGAGAGGGCGGCCGGCGATCCGGAGGCGCGGCCCGGATCGCTGAGGAGGCGGAAGAGCGCGGGGTTGGCCAGGCCGAACTCCACCTGCGCGGCCCAGCCCGCGCGCAGGTCCTCGACCGGGTCGACGCCCCCGGCGACGGCCGCCTCGACCGTCCGCGCTTTGGAGTCGACCCAGGTGGCCAGCACGTGCTCCGCGACCGCCTCGAGCAGGCCGTCCTTGTCGCCGAAGAGGCGGTAGATCGCCGGGGCCTGCAGCCCGGCCGCCTGGGCGACCGCTCGCGTGGTGACGGCGGCGGGGCCCTCGTCGCGGAGGAGGCCGGCGGCCGCCTCGACGATGCGCAGGCGCGTGTCGGTCGGAGGAGTGGGGCTGGTCACGTATCGACGGTAGCGCACGGTTGCTATCGGCGGAATTCCGTGGTTATCTTCCTCGTGGTATCGCTGATACCCCTCATCGGAAGGCTCTCCCCATGATCATCGTGACCGGTGCCACCGGCGCTCTGAACGGCGCCACCGTCGACCACCTCCTCGACTCCGTCCCCGCCTCCGGGATCGCCGTCGTCGCCCGCGACGCCTCGAAGGCCGCCCGCTTCGCGGAGCGCGGAGTGGAGGTGCGCGTCGGCGACTACGCCGACCCCGCCTCCCTCCCGGCCGCCTTCGACGGAGCGGATCAGCTGCTCCTCGTCTCCTCGAGCGATCCGCGGGCCGACGCCGTCGCCCTGCACCGCACCGCCGTCGAGGCGGCCGACGCGGCCGGAGTCGGACGGGTCCTCTACACGAGCCACCAGGGCGCCGCCGCCGACACCCCCTTCAGCCCGGGCCGGGACCACGCGGCGACCGAGCGCCTGCTCGCCGAGTCCGGACTCGCCTGGACGTCGCTCCGCAACGGCTTCTACGCGCACAGCCTGGGCCTCTTCCTCGGACCGTGGCGGGAGACCGGCGTGATCGAGGTCCCCTCGGACGGTCGCGTCTCGTGGACGGCCCGCGAGGACGAGTCGGAGGCGGCCGCCCGGCTCCTCCTCTCGGGGAGCCCGCACGACGGGCCGATCACGCTGACCGCGACGGAGGCTCCGACGTTCGAGGAGATCGCCGGGATCGCGGCCGAGGTCGGCGGGCGGCCCGTCGAGCTGCGCGTCCTCGGCGACGACGAGTGGGTCGCCGCGCGCGTCGCGGCGGCTGGGCCCGAGTTCCTCGTGCGCTTCACCCTCGGGATGCACCGGGCGGCCGAGCGCGGCTTCTTCGCGGGCACCGGCCCCGAGCTCGGGCGCCTCCTCGGACGCGAGCCGCGCAGCGTCCGCGACCTGCTCGAAGCCGGACCGGCAGCCGTCACCGGATGACGCCGGGCGGGCCGTCCTGGGCCCGCCCGCGCGCCGCGGCACCGCGCCGTCCGCCGAGGCGCCGCCGAGGGAGCGGTGCCTCGGCGTCAGGGCGGTGTCCCGACTCCCTCCGCACGACGACGGGAGCCCGCCGCACCGGTGAGGTGCGACGGGCTCCCGGGGAGTGCCGTGCGTCAGCCGCAGCTGCGCGCGCTGTACGGCGCGGTGGCCGTGGCCGTGACGGTCTTGCCGCCGACAGTGGCCGTGCCGGTGACTGTCGCCTCGCCCGCGGCGAGCTGCGTCGAGCGCACCGTGAACGCGGCGGAGCCGGAGGCGCCCGGCTTCACGCCGGCGATCGTCTTCACGCCCTCGGGGGTGCTGATCGAGACGTCCATCGGCACCGTGTCTCCGTTCCTGCCGACGGCCGTCAGCACGACCTTGCCGGCGACGCAGCGCGACGTGGCGGTCGCGCTCACCTTCAGCGAGGACTGCACCGTGACCGTGACCTGCACCGGCATGCGCGACGCGTCCTGCGCGACGCCCGAGACCGTGAAGGTCCCGGCCGTGGCGTAGGCGGCGGGCGCGACGGCGTCCCAGGCCACGTCGACCGTGCTGGTGGTGCCGGCGGCGGTCGTGATCGTGGCGCGGGGCAGGACCGGCGCGGTGCCGGCCGTGGTCGTCGCGGTCAGCGGAGCGACCGAGGCGACGGCCAGGCCGGGGGCGTAGCCCTCGAGCACCTTCTGGTACTCGGAGCGCGTCACCGGGATGACCGTGCCGTGGCGGGGCTTGCCGCCGTCGGCGTTCTGCGGCAGGCCCGTGCGGAGCTTCGCTCCGAGCGGCTGCCAGGAGTCGCCGTTCGCGAGGTCGTCGGTGCCGAACGGGATGTAGTGGTTCGGCCCGTCGTGGTAGTTCGGCTGGTCGATGAAGAGGAACCAGTCGAGGCCGTTCACGTCGCCCTCGTTGGCGGGGAAGACGTTGGGGCCCTCACCGCTGGTGAAGGTCTTCCCGGGCTCGCCGTTGGGCAGGCCCGAGGCGACCTTCTCCTTGACCAGCGACCACTCGTCCGCCGGTCCGCCGGTGCCGGGCAGCGAGCCCGAGACGGTGGCCAGCAGGTCGGTGCTCTTCTCCTCGCGGAGGGTCATCGACGCCTCGTCCTTGGTGAAGCGGTAGTAGGTGTCGCCGTCCTTCGCGACCGTCGAGTCGATGGTGCCCTTGCCGGCGCCGCGCTTGACGTCGATCCACGGCTTCGCCTCCGAGAAGGAGGTGAAGTCCTCGGTCGTCGCGTACATCATCTGGTTGTAGGTGACGGAGGCGCGGTCGGCCGTGTTCGTGGTCGGGTACATGTTCGAGGCCCAGAACACGACGTAGGTCTGGAGCTCGTCGTCCCAGTACGCCTCGGGGGCCCAGGTGTTGCCGGCGAAGTCGGTGGAGACCTTGACGTGGCGCTGAGCGGACCAGTTCACCAGGTCGGTCGACTCCCAGACCTCGATGTACTTCGAGCCCGACTTCTGCGCCGTGTCGAAGCCGCCGGGGAGCCCGTCGATCTTCAGGTCGGTGGCGAGCATGAAGAACTTGTCGCCCTCGTGCGAGCGGATGATGAACGGGTCGCGCAGGCCCATCGTCCCCAGGTTCGAGGTGAAGACCGGCTTGCCGCCGTTCAGCGTGTTCCAGCTCAGCGCGTCGTTGCCCTTCGAGGCGGCGAGGCTGATGCGCTCGGCGCCGTCGCCCTCTCCGGTGAAGAACGCCCAGACGTACGCCTCGGTGTCGTCGGTGCCGGCGGGGAGCGGCTGCACCCGGAGGGTGAAGTCGCGGGTCCGGGTGGTGGATCCGCTGGTCGCGGTCGCGCGGACGACCACGTCGATCGCGGGGCTCCCGGTCGCGGGGCGGTCGACGTCGATGGTGCGGGTGCCGGCGGCGCTGCCGTCGCGGACGGTCGCTCCGCTCGGGCTGACGACGCTCCAGGCGATGCTCGAGCCGAGCGTGCCGGTGGTGGGCACCGAGACGTTCGTCCGGATGTCGCCGACGTTCGGGACGGCGATCGCGGCGAGGTCGCGCTGGACCTTCGTCGCGTCGTCCAGCTGCGCGGCGACGCGCACCGCGTAGTCGACCGAGCGGGTCTCGGTGCCGACCCTGTAGGTGGCGGTGAGGGTGGCGGTGGCGTCCGGCTGTCCCGCGGCGGGGCGCGTGACGGTCGCGGTGCCGCCGGTGATGGCCACGGCCGCGCTGTTCGACGTCCAGGTGATGCCGACGCCGCTGGCGGTGGTGGGCACCGTGAAGCCGGCGGTCGCCTCCGTGGGCACCGTGACCGACGCGACGGCGCGGTCGAGGGCCTGCGAGGAGTAGAGCGCCTGCACGGAGCTGCTGCTGAGGGCGCTGTCGTAGACGGCGAAGTCGTCCATCTCGCCGTTCCAGCCCGGGTCGTTGTAGGTCGAGCGCGCGATGTACGCGACGAGCGACGGGCCGAACGAGGAGACGTCGCGGGCGATCGTGCTCTGCGAGATCTGCGCGCCGTTGACGTACACGGTGAGCTTGCCGGTCGAGCCGTCGATGACGGTCGTGTAGAGCGAGAGGCCCGAGGGGGTGCGCGCGCCGACGGTCGGGGTGCCCGTCGCTCCGGCGCCGACCTCGGTGTTGTAGGGAGCGCCCGCGTTGACCGAGTTGGTGACGACCGACTTGGTGTAGCCGGAGAGGTTGCTCGGGTTGAGCAGCCAGTAGCCGGAGGAGAACGAGGCGCCGGAGGCGACGGGCGCTCCGACGAACGCGGCGGCGACGTTGCCCGTGCCGCCCTTGTGGGCGAGCCAGGTCGAGAAGGTCAGGTCCTTCTTGCCGACGAGGCCGGCGGTGGGGATCTCGAGGTAGGGGGCGGCCGCGGCGGATCCGCCGGGGAGGCTGATGAGCCCGTTGCGGAACTGGGCTCCGGAGCCGCGCAGCGTCGCGCTGTAGCCGTTGCCGCTGGTGTCGGCGACCGTGGTGCCGGTGGGGGCGGTGTCGAACGTGTAGTGGAGGAGCGGGGTCTCGGTGGCTCCGAAGGCGGAGCTGGGGACCGTGGCGCCGAGCAGCGCCGTGGCGGCGACGGTCGCGACCGCCAGAGCGGTCCTCACCGCCGATCGTGATCGTCTCATGCAGCTAGGCCCTCGTGATCGGGTGCGGCGTCGAGGCACGATCCGCAGGGCCGCGGAGGTGTGCGTCTTCGCACGGAATGTGAACCTGAACATCCTAGATCGCGGTATCGGATCCTGACCAGACCCCGGGAGAGGTCTGCGGGCTCCTGCAGAACGCACGCCGAGAGCGCGGTCCCTCGCCCGCCGACGCACAGGCCCTCCTCTCCGCCGACGTTCTGCAGGAGCCGGCCGGGTGGCACGATGTCCGCATGGCCTCCGACCGCCCCGTCCTGCTCGTCGTCGACGTCGCCGACGGCGGCCGCGAGGATCCCGAGTTCGAGATCGAGCTGCAGCTGCTGACCGCGAGCGTCGTCACGGCCGCCACCGCCGCGGGCTTCGTGGTCGACCGCATCCCTGCCGAGCAGGCCGGCGCCGCCGAGCTCGAGCGCCGGCTCGCCGCCGCCGACGCCGTCGTGGTCACCGGAGGGGAGGACGTCGACCCGTCCCTCTACGGCGGCCGACCCGACGACCCGCACCGAGGCCAGTCCTTCCCCGCGGCCGACCGCGCGCAGATCGCGCTCGTCCGCCGTGCCGTCGAGACGCGGACCCCGCTGGTCGGGATCTGCCGCGGGATGCAGCTGGTCAACGTCGCCCTCGGCGGCGACCTCGTGCAGCACCTGCCCGGCGCGGGTCACGTCGGCCGGTCGGTCCCCGGCGAGCACCTGTCGGGGATGGTCGACCACCGCGTGGCGCTCGAGCCGGGCAGCGCCCTCGCCGGCATCCTCGGCGCCGCGGAGCTCGTCGTCCGCAGCTCCCACCACCAGGCCGTCGACCGTCCGGGCGAGGGCCTCGTCGTGGTCGGCCGCGCCGACGACGGCACCGTCGAGGCCCTCGAGCACGAGTCCGCGCCGCTCTGGTGCGTGCAGTGGCACCCGGAGGACGCGGGCTCGCGAGGCACCGTGCTCACGGACCTGCTCGAGGCGGCGCTCGCCGCGACCGCTACTTGATCGACCCGCGCATCACTCCGCTGACCACCCAGCGCTGCGCGAAGAGGTACACGATCAGCAGCGGCGCCATCGCCATCAGGTAGGACGCGAAGGCGACGGTGTAGTTCGTGTTGAACTGCCCCTGGAAGACGTACTCGGCCAGCGGCAGGGTGCGGGCGGACGGGTCCGAGAGCACCACGAGCGGCAGGATGAAGTCGTTCCACGCCCACACGCAGGTCAGGATCCCGACGGTCGCGTTCATCGGGCCGAGCAGCGGGAAGATCACCTGCCAGTAGGTCCGCCAGGTCGAGGCGCCGTCGGTGCGCGCCGCCTCCTCGAGCTCGATGGGGATCGAGCGGATGAAGGCCGTGTAGATGAACGTGTTGATCGAGAGCCCGAACACGGCGTAGAGCAGGATCAGCCCGGCCTGGTTGTCCAGGCCCAGCAGGGCCGTCTCCTTCACCACCGGCAGCATGATGATCGGGAACGGCACGAAGACCGCGGCGAGCAGGTAGAAGTAGACGCCCTTGAAGAACGGCCTGTGCATGTTCCGGGCGACCGCGTAGGCGACCATCGAGTTCGAGAACAGCGTCAGCACGACGGCTCCGACCGTGATCAGCGCGGTGTTCACGAAGGCCTGCGGGAAGCGGGTCGCCGTCCACGCCTCGGCGAAGTTGCCCCACGAGATCGAGGTCGGCAGCTCGAACCCGGTGCCGCCGAGCTGGTCGGGCGTCTTCAGCGCGGTCACGACGGCGAAGTAGAGCGGCAGGAGGATCGTCAGCGAGCAGACCGCGATGAGCGCGGTCGCCCACCAGTTGATCCGGTAGGTGTCGCGGGAGGGCCGGCGCCGCCCCTCGGGCTCGCCGAGGGCGATCGCGGTCGTGGGGGTGATGGTCGATGTCATCAGAACGACGCCTCTCTGCGGCTGAGGACTCGGAACTGGATCAGCGAGACCACGATGATGATGAGGAAGTAGAGGACGGCGTTGGCCGTCTGATACGCGTACTCGCCGCCCTGGAAGCCGCCGCGGTAGATCAGCAGCGTGATCGACTCCGTCGAGGTGCCGGGACCGCCGTTGGTGAGGGCGATGATGTGGTCGAAAACCTGGAGGAAGTTCTTCATCGAGATGACCATGTTGATCGTGAAGAAGGAGGCGATCAGCGGGAACGTGATCGAGGTGAACTGCCGCCACCTCCCCGCTCCGTCGAGCGAGGTCGCCTCGTAGAGCTCGCCCGGGATCGTCTGGAGTCCGGCGAGGTAGATGATGATCGAGAAGGCCGAGGCCTGCCAGACCGCCAGCACCACGATCGCCACCCACGCCCAGTCGGCGTTCGCGAGGATGTTCTCGCCGATCACCGGGATCGCGCCGAGGATCTGCGGCAGCGAGTTCGCGAAGAGGTACTGGAACACGTAGCCGATGACCAGGGTCGAGAGCACGTAGGGGATGAAGTAGATCCCGCGGAACGCCGTCTGGAACTTGATCCGCGCGTTGAGGGCGACGGCGATGGCGAGCGAGATCACGTTCACCAGCACGGTCGCCACGATCGCGAAGCCGAAGGTGAACCCGTAGGCCTTCCAGACACGGTCGTCCTGGAGGAGCGCGAGGTAGTTCGAGGCGCCGATCAGGTCCCACGAGCCGTAGCCCGCGTAGTCCGTGAAGCTGAAGAAGATTCCGGTGAGGACCGGGACCGTGTGGAGCACGAAGAAGAGCAGGACGGCGGGGACCGTCATCCAGTAGAAGGTCTTCGAGGTGCGCCCGATGGTGCGCTTGCGGCGCGCGGGCGGCGGAGGAGTGGTCGCCACCGCCTGGGCGGCGGCCGTCGTGGTCGTGGTCATGGGGTCACTTCCTGGTCGTGCGTGCCGCGACTTTGCGCCACTCACTGTCGAGGGTCCGGAGCGCCGCGTCGGCGTCCCCGCTGGCGAGGAACGCCTGGAGCGTGGGGTTGAGCGGGATGCTCGCGGGGATCTGGTGGTCGACGAAGCCGATCAGCCGTCCCTGCTCGAAGTAGGGCTGCAGCTCGGCCAGCGTGGGGTCCGAGTTGGGTGCGGCGCCGACCAGCGGCGAGAAGGCGGCCTGGCTCGCGACGTACGGCTCGACGACTCCGGGGGTCAGCAGGAAGTCGACGAAGCGGCGGGCCGCGTCGAGCTTCGGAGTGCCGCGGCCGATGGCGACGGCCACGTCGACGCCCGAGGTGACCCGCGTGTCCGCCGGGTCGTCGAGCACCGGGTAGGGGAAGACGCCGAGGTCGATGTCCGGGTTGTTCGTGCGCACCGGGTTGATCGCCCAGATGCCCTGCGGGTACATGGCCGCCTCGCCCGCGGCGAAGGCCTGGTTGCCGTCGTCGTAGCCGCGGCCGAACGAGCCCTCCTGCGTGTACGAGAAGAGCTGCCCGAGCCGCTCCATCGTCGTGGCGTAGTCCTTCGTGAACGAGACGGGGGAGTCGGGGCCGAGTGCCGCTCCCTCCTCGCGCATCGCGTCGAAGAAGCCGTCCGGCTGCAGCTGCCCGCCGAGCGCGTTGAAGGCGGGGGCACCGGTCCAGTTGTCGAGCAGGGCGCCGTAGAAGGGAGTGATCCCGGCGGCGGTGAGCGTCTCGCAGACGGCGATCAGCTCTCCCCAGGTGGTCGGCACCTCGATCCCGTTCTCGGCGAAGATCGTGCGGTTGTAGAGGATCCCGTCCGCGTTGTTCGCGAAGGCGAGCGCGTTCACCTCCTTCCCCTCGAAGCTGCCGAGGGCGGCGAGGATGTCGAGGGCCGCCGGGTTCACCCGCTCGACCAGCTCGTCGCCGGTGAAGTCGTGGAACACGCCGGCCTTCGCGAGGTCGGCGTAGTAGCCGCTGCCGTTCAGGGTCAGCACGTCCGGCACCTTGTCCTTGACGAGCAGAGTGCGGATGGCCGTGTCGGGGTCGGGCACGTTGTTGGCGATGACCCGGATGTCCGGGTTGGCCGCCTCGAACTCGCGGATGATCCGCGCGAAGTCCTCCACCGCCTCCGCCTTGAACTGGAAGAAGTCGAGCGTGGTCACTCCGTCGCCGGCGCCGGGGGAGGCGCAGGAGGCGAGGGCCGCGGCGGACGCCGCGGCGAGCGGCACCGAGAGGAACAGCCGCCGGGAGAACCCGGGGGGATGCGGATGAGCGGACATGCGGCGCCTCCTTGCGCGTGGGGACAGGTCTCAGGGCGCGCTCGACCGCGGAGGGCGGTGCGAGAGCAGGTGCGGCGGCGGGGGAGCGGGTCGGCTCCGGAGTCGGGAGGGCGGGTCAGAGGGCGGTGAGCACGAGCACGACGAGCTGCTCCGGATCGAGGACGGGGGCCCGGAGCCCGACGGTGCCCAGTACGCGGCCGCGGAGCGCGGTCCCGTGCTCGGCCCAGCCGAGCGGCGACTGCCCGGGGCCGCCGAGCGGCGACGTGACCGGGGCGAGCGCTACGGAGTAGGTGCGCTCCGGGTCCAGGCCCGGGAGCGTGATCCGTCCGGGCGGGTAGGTCTCGCCGGTGCGCAGCTGGGCGAAGGTGAAGAGGGCGGCGGAGCGGTCGGCGGCGACGACTCCGGAGAGCGAGGCGGCGTCGTCGGCGAGGTCGGCGCGCACGACCGTCCCGGTGTGCAGCAGCGCCCGGTGCTCGCGGTGGAAGGCGACCCAGGCGGTCAGCTCCTCCTCGACGGCGGGGGCGAGATCCGAGACGTCCCACTCGATGCCGAGGTGGCCGGGCAGCGCGGTGCCGGCGCGGAAGGCGAGCGAGTGGGTGCGCTGCGTCGAGTGCGACCGCGGCCCTCCGATGTGCTGCCCCATCAGCTCGGGCGGCACCACCAGCTGGGTGAAGGGCTGGATGGTCTGCCGCTCGAGCGGGTCGATGCAGTCGCTCGTCCAGATGCGGTCGGTGCGGGCGAGGATCCCGAGGTCGACGCGGGCGCCCCCGGAGGCGCACGACTCGATCTCGACGCCGGGGTGCCGGGAGCGCAGCTCGTCGAGCAGGCGGTAGAGCGCGAGCACGTTCTCGTGGACGGCGGAGCGGCCGGTGGCGGGCGAGACCGCCTCGATCACGTCGCGGTTGTGGTCCCACTTGAGGTAAGCGATCGGGTACTCGGTCAGCAGCGCGTCGAGGGCGTCGAGCACGTGCTCGAACGCGCCGCGCTGCGAGAGGTCGAGGACCTGCTGCTGCCGCCCCGAGGCAGGGAGGTGGCCGGCCGGGCCGAGGATCCACTCCGGGTGCGCGCGAGCCAGGTCGGAGTCGGGGCTGATCATCTCGGGCTCCACCCAGAGGCCGAACTGCATGCCCAGGCCGGTGACGACGTCCGTCAGCGGGGTGAGGCCCTCCGGCCAGACCGCGGGGTCGACGGTCCAGTCGCCGAGCGCGGCGGTGTCGTCGCGGCGGCCGAGGAACCAGCCGTCGTCGAGCACGAAGCGCTCGACCCCGATCCGCGCGGCCCGCTCGGCGAGGGCGGTGAGGCGAGCGAGGTCGTGGTCGAAGTAGACGGCCTCCCAGGTGTTGAGGGTGACGGGCCGCGGAGCGACGGGGTGCTGCGGGCGAGCGCGGAGCGACGCGTGGAACCGGGCCTGCAGAGCGCTGAGCCCGTCGCCCCAGGAGCCGTAGGCGACCGGGGTCTCGTAGCTCTCGCCCTGCAGGAGCTCGATCTCGGCGGGCCGCAGCAGCTCGCCGGCCGCGAGGAGCGAGACGCCCTCGACGGTGCGCTCGGCGCGGAGCGAGGTGTCGCCGCTCCAGCCGAGGTGGATGCCGTGCACGAGCCCGCGCTCCCAGCCGAAGCCGGGCGTGCCCGCGGCGAGGAGGAGGGTCGCGTCGGCGCCGGGGCGGCCGCGGCGGGTGCGGCGGGTGTGCTCGCCGATGGTCAGCGGGCGGCGCTGCGGGTGGCGCTCGCGGAGGTGGTGCCCGGTGGTGTCGAGGATCTCGCGCGCGGTCGCGGGGAGCGGGAAGCCGAGCTCGAAGCGCTCGAGGCGGAACGGGCGGGCGTCGAGGTTCTCGACCCGGGCGCGCTGGGTGAGCAGGCCGGCCGCGTCGACCTCGAGGTCCACGGTCAGGCGCACGCCCGCGCCGGTGGCGACGGTCCGGAGGGCGGAGCCGAGCGCCTCGATGCTCTCGACCTCGAACCGCTCCGACGCGGCCGCGCGCTCGTGGGTGCCCTCGAAGGTGGGGGCGTGCTGCCAGCCGTCGGCCTCGACGGCGACGAGCCCGAATGGCGCGAAGGCGTCGAGCCCGCCCGAGACGCGCTGGGGGAGGGCGGCGTCTGCCAGGGCGGATAGTTCGGCGGCGGAAAGATCTCCGAGCGCGGCGCCCCAGTGCACGATAGTGGGGAAGGTGACGAGGCGGGCGTCGACGACGACGCTGGTGCCCCCGTCCTGCAAGTGGAAGAGGCGCGATTCCCGGCCGGAGAGGGTCACGGAGTCGTTCGTGGGGGCGATGCTGCGGTGCATGGCTTATTTCTAGAGCAGAAGTAATAGGGGTGTCAAGAGCGGCAGGAGTGGCCGGATCCGTTCCTGGTTCGGCGCAGTGCCGGTAGCTTTCTACCAGGCCGGAAAGAAGGAGCCCCGTGACCGACACCATCGTCGCCGAGGACGCCTCCGGGAGCTCCTCCGAGCTCCTGGCGCGCGAGGTCCTGATCCACGGTCCCGTCTCGCGGGCCGAGCTCGGCCGCCGCCTCGGCCTCTCGCCCGCCAGCCTGACCCGGCTCGCGCGCCCGTTCCTCGACGGCGGCCTGGTCGTCGAGGGCCCCGAGCAGAGCACCGGAGTCGGCCGCCCCGCCCGACCGCTCGACATCCGCGCCGACGCGCTGAGCTTCGCGGGCGTGAAGATCACCGGCACCGAGGTCCTCGCCGTCCGCACCGACCTGCGCGCGCGGACCGAGCGGGAGCTGGTCCGCCCGCTGCCGGGCACGGAGCCCGCCGACGTGATCGCCGCGATCGTCTCGGTCGTCGACGAGCTCGGCGGCCCCTCCGCCTTCGCCGGCCTGGGCGTGACGCTCGGCGGGAGCATCGCCGCCGACGGCCGGGTGAGCCGCGCGCCGTTCCTCGGCTGGCGCGACGTCGACCTCGCCGCTCCGCTCTCCGCCGCCCTCGGGCTGCCGGTCGCCCTCGAGAACGACGTGGTCGCGCTCACGGGAGCCGAGCACTGGTTCGGACGCGGCCGCGGCATCCCGCACTTCGCGGTGCTCACCGTCGGCGCGGGCGTGGGCTACGGACTGGTGGTGCACGACCGGGTGGTCGCGCCCCCGGAGGCGGGGCTCGGCCTGGGCGGCCACTACCCGCTGGATCCCACCGGCCCCGTCTGCGAGGCTGGCCACCGCGGCTGCTCGACCGCGATGCTCAGCCTGCCCTCGCTCCTCCGCCAGCTCTTCGTCGCCACCGGCCGCGAGCTGACCCTGGCCGAGGGCTTCGCCGCCGCTCGCGCGGGCGACCCCGGTGCCGAGCGCATCCTCGCCGACTCCGGCAACGCGCTCGGGACGATGATCGCCGCGATCGGCAACCTCTCGATGTCCGGCACGGTGATCCTGGCCGGGGAGGGCGTCGCCCTCTACACGGAGCAGGCCGCGGTGGTGGACGCCGCGATCGCGGCCACGCGCGACCCGGACGCTCCGCCCCTGGCGCTGCTCGTCGACGACGGCGGGCTCGTGGAGTGGGCGCGCGGCGCGGCGGCCGTCGCGATCCAGCGGCTGCTGCCGCGGATCGCGCTCGGGACGCTGGGGTAGCGGGGCTCCGCGGCGCGCGGGTGCTCGGGGTGCCGGGTCTCCGCGCCCAGTGGGCCGTCGGCACGCTCGCCCGGCGGATCTCAGCGCCGCGCGGAGGCTCGGGATGTCGGCCCGGCGGGTGTCCGCTCCGGGCGGGTACCGGGACGCCGGCCTCGCGGGCTAGACGCCGAGCGCCGAGCCGGGCAGGTCGCTCTGCAGGCCGTCGACGATCCGGCCGAACGCCGCGATCGCCTGGTCGTCGCCGAGACGACCGGAGTCGACTCCTCCGGCGATGCGCAGGACCTCGGCCCGGCGCTCCGCCCTCTCCACCGCGTCGAGCCCGGAGGCCCCGATCGCTGCGGATGCGCGCACTCGCGCGACGATCGTGCCGACGTGCCATCTGCCGCGTGCCATCTGTCTCCTCCTGAACTCCCCGACCTTCTTCGGAGGGGACGCACACCCGGATGGGTGCGCGTCCCCCGTCCTCACCCCCTGTCGCTCCGGCGATGCGTCACGAACGGTCGTCATCCGGCCGCCGTGGCGACCGTTCGTGACGCATCGATCGAGCTGGGGAGGCGGAGCGCCCGCTCGCGGAGAGGGGGCCGGGGCGCCAGACTGACGGCGAGCGGAGGGAGGCACGATGCGACGCCTCCGCGCCCTCGCCGCCGCGCTGCTCCTCCTGCCCGCCCTCGCGGCCTGCGCGCCGGGAGGCGCGACGGGCGCCCCGAGCGGCACCGCGGCGGCCACCGTGGCTCCGACCACCGCCACCCCGGCTCAGGCCACCCCCGACCCGGCCCGCTCCTCCGCCCCGTCCGCCCCGGCTCCCGGGGTCACCGTCTCTGTCCAGCAGAACCGCTCCGACATCGCCGGCGGCACCATGGTCTTCGAGGTCCACAACGGCAGCGGCGCCCCGATCGAGGTCACCGCGGCCCGCCTCGTGGACCCGCGCCTCGCCGTCCCGCTCACCTGGACCGGCGGCACGGGCGTCCCCGACGGGACCTCGCGCGACCTCCGCGTCGACGTGCCCGAGCCCGCCTGCCCGGCCGCGGAGGCGCCCGCTGCGCTCGAGGTCGTCCTCGCCATCGACGGCCACGGCGAGCACGCGTACCCCGCCGACGACCCGTTCTCGTTCGTCGACGCTCTCGCCCGGTCCGGCTGCTTCGCCCGCACCGTCGACGCCGACCTCGCCCTGCGGATCGACACGTCCGGAGGCGCCGCCCACGAGCCGGCGCGCCTCACCATCACCGCTGACGTCCGGGGCACCCCCGTCGTGCTCCGCAGCGTCGACGCCACGATCCTCCTGCAGCCGCCCGACGCCGCCGACGCCTGGACCCTCGACCGCTCCGTGCCCGCCGGGACCCTCGGCTCCGTGGTCCTGGACGCCGTCCCCACCCGCTGCGACACCCACGCGCTCGCCGAGGACAAGGTCGGCACGCGCCTGCCGGTCACCGTCGAGACCGCGGGCCGGCAGGGCACCGTCGTCGTCGCCGCGACCCCCGAGCAGAAGGGCGAGCTCTACGCGTTCATCACCGCGTACTGCGCGTCCTGAGCGGGGAGGCGGGGGTCCGGGGGCGCGGACGCCGGCGCCGCGGACGCGTCTCGCCGTCCACCTCGGCCGTCACTCGCCACCGCTCGCCCGCGTCGGCAGGTTGCGCCGTCGGCCGCGCCGAGTCCTGCCCGCCGTGGGACGAGCCCGGCCTGCCCCGCCCCGCTCGGCTCGGCTCAGCCCGCTCGACTCAGCTCAGCCCGGTTCAGCCAGCGCCCCGCCCCGCTGTGCGCGCCCCAGCCGCGCCCGTCCGCTTCACGCCGGCGCCGTGCTCAGCGCCTGCAGCCCCGTCACCCGCAGCAGGTCGAGCCGCGCCTCGTCCTCGCTGCCCGGCGCCACCGTGTAGACGACGATCCGCAGGTCGGTGCCCGGAGCCGTGAGCACGTCGCAGTCGATCATGATCGGTCCGACGGGCGTCCGCGTCACCGTCTTCCGGCTCGCGCGGTGCTCGGCGATGCGCGCCTCCGCCCAGCGCCGCTCGAACTCGGGCGACTCCTCGCGCAGCCGGGCGACGAGGGCGGCGAGCGCCGGATCGCGCGGGTAGCGCCCGGTCGCCGCGCGCAGGTCGGCCGCGAGGTCGCTCGCGAAGTCCTCCTCGTGCTGCGCGTCGAACTCGGTGCCCGCGTGTCCGGAGGTGAAGTGCCGCCAGACGAGGTTCCGCTCCAGCCCGGTGAACACCGAGGGGTCGCCGTTGAGGGCGGCCCAGAGCGGGTTCCACAGCAGGATGTCGTGGGCCGCCGTGAACACCGCGAGCGGCACGTCGCCCAGGCGGTCGACGATCCGCTGCACGCCCGGGCTCACGTGCTGCGGCACGACGCCCGGCGAGGGGACGGCGACGCCGGCGACCCGGTAGAGGTGGTCGCGCTCGCTGTCCGTGAGCCGGAGCGCCACCGCGAGAGAGCGGAGCATCGACGGCGACGGGTTCCGTGCGCGTCCCTGCTCGAGCCGCACCAGGTAGTCGACGCTCACTCCCGAGAGCGCCGCCAGCTCCTCGCGCCGCAGGCCCGTGGCGCGGCGGCCCGAGCCCGCGGGCAGGCCGACGTCGGCGGGACGGATGCGGTCGCGCCACGAGCGCAGCACCGTGGCGAACTCCTCCATGCCGCCCATCCTCCTCCGCCCGCCGTCGCCGAGCCAGGTACTGCCGGTCCCCCCGTCGAGCGCGGCCTGGTCGAGGCCCGACCACCCGCGCAGGATGGGCGCATGACCACGACACTCATCACCGGAGCGAACCGCTCCCTCGGCCTCGAGACCGCCCGCCGACTCCTCGAGGCGGGCCACACCGTCTACGCCGGCATGCGCGACACCGCCGACGGCGACGCCGCCCGCGCGCTCGGCGCCCACCCCGTCCGCCTCGACGTCACCGATCAGGCGAGCGTCGACTCCGCGATCGCCTCCCTGCCTGGGCTCGACGTGCTCGTCAACAACGCCGGCGTGCTCGGCACCTCGTTCGGCGTCGACGACCTCACCCCGGAGGCGATGGCGGGCGTCCTCGAGACGAACGTCGTAGGCATCGTCCGCGTCACACAGGCCGCGCTCCCGCTGCTGCAGGCCTCCGCGGCCCCGGTCGTCGTGAACGTGGCGTCCGGAGTCGGCTGGCCGCGCTGGCTGAGCACCGAGGGCCACGACGAGTTCCCCGTCACCGCGATCCCCTACGCGGCGTCGAAGGCGGCGGTCGTCGCGCTCACCGTGCAGTACGCGAAGAACCTGCCGGCGATGCGGATCAACGCGAGCGACCCCGGATACACCGCGACCGACTTCAACGGACACGGCGGGCACCAGACCGTCACCGAGGGCACGGACGCGACCGTCGCGCTCGCCCTGCTCGGCTCCGACGGGCCGACGGGCGAGTTCCACGACCGGCGCGGGCGCATCGAGTACTGAGCGGCGGGGAGGGCGGGCGCGGCCGGGCGGGGGCGGCCGGACACCGGCCCGGACCCGGCAGGCGTCCACGTGCCCGTTCGAGGAGCCGCTGCCCCGAGCCCGGCGTGCGTCAACGCGCCCGTTCGAGAAGATCCCGGCCCGACCCGACGTGCGTCCGCGTGCGCCCGAGACGCGGTGAGGTCCCCGAACCCGCCCTCGGCGCACCGGCCAGCACATGGTGATGAGGTGTCCTGTCTGCGCGGTCACCGGTCCTCGGTGCTGGGCTGTGAGTGACGGCCGGAGCCGGGACGCTGCCCACCGCGTGACAGAGGGCCGGATGAACCGCCGGCCCGACGGTGCGTGCTCGCTCCGGTGCGCCTACCGACTCACCGCGTCTCGTGTCAGCTCTGCAGCTCGACCCCCCAGTTCGTCCTCTGGACGTCGGCGTCGAGCCCGCGCAGCTCGCGCGCCACGGCGTCCGCCTGCTCGCGCAGCTCCCGCACCGGCAGCGCGGGCAGGCGGCGCAGCTCGCTCCGGAGCTGGCGGTAGCCGCGCTCGCCGGCGGCCGCGTCGGCCGCGCGGGTCAGGAGGCTGTGCCGGGCGCGCAGGGCCTCGCGCCGGGCGAGCGCCGCGGTCAGCACCTCTCCGGTGGTAGTGGTCGCCGTCGCGTTGGTGAGGTTGATCGCCGTGACCAGCCGCTCGAGCTCGCCCAGTGCGCGCGTGCAGTCGGCGAGCAGCTCGGCCGGGTCCTCGGTCGGCTCCTCCCCCTCCTGGTAGGAGGCGTTCGCGACGATCCGCGACTGGAGGGCCTCGATCCGCTTCTGCAGGTCGGCCCGCTCGAGGAGTGCTTCGGCGAGAGTCATGCGACCAGGCAAGCACACATCGACGGGACCCGCCCCCCTAGGCTGCGACCGTGCCGCTGCAGAACCATCCCGGAGACGTCGAGTTCCCCGTCCGACCCCGGCTGCGCTACGCGCGGGCGGCCGATGCGCACCGCCGCGGTCAGGGCGCCGGACGCCGCGCCCTCCTGGTGACCGCTTTCGCGGCTCCGGTGGGCCTGGTCGGCTTCGCGTGGGGGCTCGCGCTCGGCGGCGGCGAGAGCGTCGTCGCGTTCACGGCGTTCGCGTTCGCTCTGGCCTTCGGGCTGCTCGCCGCCACGGTCGGCTTCCAGCAGTGGGATGCGCGCGCGCCGCGCCGCGAGCAGCTCGCGTACCTCGGCGCGGCCGGCTCGCCGACCCCGTCCCTCCGCCAGCAGCAGCTGCTCGCGCTCGACGCGGTCAGCGACTTCTCGTTCGCCGGCTGGAACTCCTCCCTCGCGTTCCAGCCCTCCTGGGCCGAGCTCCCGGAGGAGCTGCGGCGCCGCTACGCCGACGGAGCGAAGGGAGCGCCGTGGCAGCAGCTGCCGCTGCATCCGCTCGTCGAGCACCGGGTCGCGCTCGACCGCGACTTCCGCATCGCCTCGGCCGACGACGTCGAGCTGCTGGTCGCCGACGTGCTCACCCGCGGGCCGCTCTCGACCCGCTTCGCCGAGGTCTCGGCCTCCGCCGACGCCGAGCGGATGCGCTCCCGGGTCGCCGCGCTCACGGGCGGCAGCGAGTTCCACCTCCTCGAGCTCGCCCAGGCGGTCGACGGGCGTCCGCCGCTCCTCCTGCTCGCGGGCGACGCCGAGCGCACGATCGGCGCGATCCGCTACGCCTACGTCGCCGGCTACCTCCCGGCGGCACGGGCCTGGGAGCTGCTGGCCGCCGTCGGCGACCGCGTCTTCGAGCGCTACTCCGGCTGGGACGCCTACTGGGCCGACGCGGCCCTCGCGATAGCCTTCCGCACCGACTCGCTCGGCGCCGTGCAGCACCACCATCGTCTGCGCGCGGAGCTCGCGGCCTCGGGGTGGCCGGCGGCGTCGGTGCCGTACCCGGGCTGAGCGCGGGGCGGCTGCGGAGACGGTGCCTCCGAGCCGGAGCGTCCGGACCGGAGGCGTGCGCCCGCGCATTTGTCGCCGGCCGCCGACAGGGCTGTCGACCCGGAGAGCTTCGCCCTCGGCGTCAGCCCAGCTTCGAGGCGGGCACCGTCTCGAGGTGGAGCAGGTCGCGGCGCAGGCGCTGCGAGCGGACGTAGCTGCTCAGCACGTGCTCGGGCGAGGGCGGGGAGTCGCTCCCGCCGAGGAGGGCGCGCGCGGTCGTGAGGCGTGCGCGGCGGATCTCGTCGAACACGGTGGTGCCGTTCCGCGCGAAGGTGCGCTGCAGCGTCCGCTTCGGGACGCCGAGGCGCTCGCAGATCTCCTGGACCGAGAGGCGGGGGTCGGTGGACATCGCGGCGATCAGGGCGAGGGCGCGCGTGTAGACGTCCTCGCTGCTCTCGCGCGGCAGCGAGGTCGCCAGCACAGCGCCCGCCAGCTGCTCGACGGCGGCCCGCACCAGGGGGAAGGCGGGGGAGTCGGCGTCGAGGGTGGAGCCGAAGGTCGCGTTGACGGTCGAGAGCAGGATGCCGCGGCTGGCCGCGTCGGCCTCGGTGACGACGGCTCCGCGGTCGGCCGAGTCGACCAGGCCCAGCAGCGGGCGGTCGAGGGCGATCTC
Organism: Rathayibacter sp. AY1A7; assembly: GCF_002930845.1. Classification (NCBI taxonomy): domain Bacteria; kingdom Bacillati; phylum Actinomycetota; class Actinomycetes; order Micrococcales; family Microbacteriaceae; genus Rathayibacter; species Rathayibacter sp. AY1A7. Next base: position 230,593 of record NZ_PSTL01000003.1, read on the forward strand.
GGTGCGGGCGCTCGGGGTGTCGGTCACGATCGTGAACGGGGAGTCGCAGTGGAGGAAGGCGATGTCGCCCGGCGCGACGCGGACCTCGAGTGCCGCCGGATCGTCCGGCTGGATCACGATCGCGCCCTCGAGCGGGATGATCAGGCGGACGCCCGGGCCGATGGCGGAGGTGCGGTGCAGGCGGGCCGGCGAGTGCCAGATCCGGAGCACGTCGACGCCGTCGCTGCAGAGGGTGTCGGCCACGATGCGGAACGCGCCGTTCGCGCGGACGTCGACGCCGCTCTGGGCCAGCCACGCGGCCGCCGCGGTGTCCCGGCGGGACACCCCGCGATCGACGATCGGTCGGCTGCCTTCTGCGATTCCCCTCACGGCGGAGTCCTTTCCTCTGGCGCGTCCTCCGTACGACGCGATCCCTCTACCCTGGCCGATCCGGGCCGGTGGTGAGAAGTCTTCATGCGATCGCATCGTCGCTCACCTCCACCGCAAGGTGTCGGATCCCGCCATCGGGGGGCGGAACCGCACCTCCGGGGTGCGCCTCGGATCGACGTGGACCTCGAGCGCGGCGACGTCGGTGAAGGGCCGGTCGTCGCTCGTGCGGCCCCGCAGCACGATGGAGTGGCGGAGCGTCCGCGGTGCCCGCAGGGGCGCGATCGTGTAGTGCGCGACGGCCACGAATCCCGCTCCCGGGGCGACCCGCTCGGGCCGGCCGACAACGGTGACCGGGGCCTCGTCGTAGTCGAGCTCGACGCCCGAGCCGTCGGTGAAGGAGCCGCAGAACAGGGCGAGGTCGTGCAGGGCGGCGGTGCCGGAGTTGTGGAACTGCATCCAGAAGGTGATCACGGCGACGGAGCCGCGGGCGGGCGCGAGCCGCACCGCGCTGCCGTCGAGGACGAGGTGCGGGGGCGCATCGAGCGTCGGAGCTCCGAGCATCAGCCGCGCCGCCTGACGCCCGCCGCCGGTGCGGCCACCGGTTGCGCTGCGCGTCCCGCCAGCTGCAGGAGGCCGCACGCGGCGACCACTCCGACGAGGGCGGCCGCCCAGCTCAGGTCCTGCTGGTCGAACTCCCGGAGGTGCGCCGGGACGCCCGTGTATCCGAGGATCCCCTGGGCCGCGACGACGGTGGCGAAGGCGAGCATCGCGGCCGTGGCGGCGACCGCGGCCGGGGTGGGCGGGTCGCCCTCCGAGTCCTGGGCGAAGCGGCGGACGGCGTGCGCGAGGGCGAGTGCGCAGAGGGCTGCGGCGACGAGGGCGGCCGCGGTGTAGGCCGGGCCGGCGGCCAGCAGGAGGAGGGCGCCGACGACGACCCGCAGGCAGGCCGGGAGGACGCCGGGAGCGCTGCATCCGCGCGCGCCCGGGCCTCCGCCGAGGGCCGCGGCGCGGGCGCGGGACTCCTCGAGGCGCCTCCGGACGCCATGAGGACCAGCGGCGCGGAGCAGGGCGGTCGCGCCCGAGGCGAGCAGCGCGACGCCGACGAGCAGGGGGAAGACGAGGGCGGCGGCGGGCAGGGCGGGGGCGGCGTCGGCAGGGGTCATCGGGTCTCCTTCGGGGCGGGGACGGGGCGCGGCACCTCGATGATCCGTCCTCGCGGAGCGCCTCGGGAGGCCGGGCGCGAACGCTCACGAGGCAGGCGCGCCAGAACGTCAGAACGCGCCAGTGGACCGTGCCGCCGAGCTGTGCCAACGGCACCGCGGAACGTGCCACGCGCCTCCGAGTGCCCGCTGCGCCCCGTTTGGTGACGGCCTACGCTCACCGGATGGACGAGGTGCGGGACGCGTACGGCGCGCGGGCGGAGGAGTACGCGGCGCTGCTCGGATCGGTCGACGCGGGGCCCGCGGCCGACCGCGAGCTGATCGGGTCGTGGGCCGACGGGCTGGAGGGCACGGTCGCCGACGTGGGCTGCGGGCCCGGGCACTGGACGGAGTTCCTCCAGCGCCGCGGAGCCGCCGCGATCGGCGTCGATCCGGTGCCTGAGTTCGTCGCTCTGGCGCGGGCGCGGTTCCCGGACGTCCCGTTCCGGCTCGGCTCGGCGCTCGAGCTCGACGTCGACGGCCTCGGGGGCGTTCTCGCGTGGTACTCGCTCATCCACCTGCCACCGGCGGAGCTGCCCGGCGCGGTCGCGGCGCTCGCCGCGCACCTCCGACCGGGCGGAAGCCTGCTGATCGGCTTCTTCGAAGGGCCGCGCTCGGAGGCGTTCGCGCACGCCGTCGCACCGGCGTGGTTCCATCCGCTCGCCGAGATGCGCGCGCTCGCCGAGCAGGCCGGCCTCGAGGTGACCCACTCCCTCCGCCGCAGCGCCCCCGGCGTCCGCGACCACGGCGAGCTGATCGCTGTCCGCCCCCGCTGACGCCGAGCTGATCGCCGGCCTGTGATCCGGACGCCGCCGACGCCGCGCTGGTTCCGCGCTGACGGCACCCGCTCCTGCTGGTCACCGGCGGCCGACGTCCCGGCCGACCGCATCCCGCCGAGACACCACCGCCCCGCCGAGACGCCGCCGTCTCAGCGGTGCTGCGGCGGTCCCGGCGGTGTCCCGGCGGACGAGGGCCCCCGCGCCTAGAGGCGATCGGCGCGCCACTCCGTGGGGATCTCCTCGCCGCGGCGGAACGCCTCCTCCTCGCGCTCGCGCAGCTCGACGCGGCGGATCTTGCCCGAGATCGTCTTGGGCAGGGGGTGGAACTCGAGGCGCCGCACCCGCTCGAAGGAGGAGAGCAGCTCGCGGGTGTGGGCGAAGATCGCGCTCGCCGTCTCGGCGGTCGGCTCCCAGCCCTCGGCGAGGGTGACGTACGCCTTCACCACGCTGTGGCGCACCTCGTCCGGAGCCGGCACCACCGCGGACTCGGCGACGGCGGGGTGCTGCAGCAGCACGCTCTCGACCTCGAACGGCGAGATCTTGAAGTCGGAGGACTTGAAGATGTCGTCGGTGCGGCCCACGAAGGTGATCGTGCCGTCGACCGCGCGGACCGCCACGTCGCCGGTGTGGAAGTAGCCGTCGGCGCGGGCGCGCTCGGTGCGGTCCTCGTCGCCGAGGTAGCCGGACATCAGGTTGACGGGCTCGACGGAGAGGTCGAGGCAGATCTCACCGGTGGAGGCGGGCTCGCCGGTCAGCGGATCGACGAGGGCGATGGCGACGCCGGGCAGCGCGCGGCCCATCGCTCCGGGGACCACGGGGGCGCCGGGCGGGTTCGCGATGATCGCGGTGGTCTCGGTCTGGCCGTAGCCGTCGCGGATCGTGAGGCCCCACTCCCGCTCGACGGTCGCGATGACCTCGGGGTTGAGCGGCTCGCCCGCCGAGAGGATCTCTGTCAGCGCGCGCGGCTTCGCTCCCAGCGCCGACTGGATCAGCATCCGCCACACGGTCGGCGGCGCGCAGAACGTGGTGACCTCGGCCCGGTCGAGCTGCTGGTGCAGAGCGGTGGGGGAGAAGCGGCTGTAGTTGTAGACGAACACCGTCGCCTCGGCGTTCCACGGCGCGAAGAAGCAGCTCCACGCGTGCTTGCCCCAGCCCGGCGAGCTGATCGCCATGTGCACGTCGCCCGGCTGCACGCCGAGCCAGTACATCGTGCTGAGGTGCCCCACGGGGTACGACTCGTGCGTGTGCACGACCATCTTGGGCTTCGAGGTGGTGCCGGAGGTGAAGTAGATCAGGCACGGATCGGAGCTCTCGACGACCACCGTCGGGCTGATGCCGAAGGGCTCGAGCGAGTCGGCGTAGTCGAGCCAGCCCTCGACGGCGCCGCCGACCGCGATGCGGCCGAAGCCGCCCTCCATCTCGTCGAACTTGGCTGTCTCGGAGGCGTCCGCGATGACGTGCGCGACCTCGCCGCGCTCGAGACGATCGGCCAGGTCGGCGGGTGAGAGCAGGGTCGTCGTGGGGAGGATGACCGCGCCGAGCTTCATGATCGCGAGCATCGACTCCCACAGCTCGAGGCGGTTGCCGAGCATGAGCATCACGTGATCGCCCTGCTCGACGCCGACCGAGTGGAGCCAGGCGGCGACCTCGTCGGAGCGCCAGCGCATCCGGTCGAAGGAGTACTTCTCCTCGGAGCCGTCCTCCTCCACGATCCAGAGGGCGGGGCGCTCGTTGCCGATGGCGATCGCGTCGAACCAGTCCACCGCCCAGTTGAAGCGGGGCCCGACGTCCGGCCACTGGAAGGCCTCGTTCGCGGCGACCGCATCGGTGCGGTGCTGCAGGAGGGTGTCGCGGGCGGCGCGGAAGCTCCCGGTGGGGTTCATGCATGTCTCCGTAGCGGTCGAGGTCCGGCCGCTGGCGGGACCGACCCCCATTCTGCTCCCGCCGCGGTGCCGGGTGCTGCGCGACGGAGGCCCGGTGGGGACGCACGTCGGAGGGAGCACCTGTGGAGGAGCGGCCGAGTCCGTCCCGCGAACGGCACGGCGTCGGCGGGAGAGCGGAGGGCTCGCCCGCCGCAGCAGGCGCTCCCTCCGCTCCCTCCGCGGGACCTCAGTACTTGATGGACTGACCGCCGTCGATCGGGAGGACTGTCGCGTTCACGTAGGAGGCGTCGTCCGAGAGGAGGAAGGCGACGACCGAGGCGATCTCGTCGGCCTCGCCGTAGCGCTTGGTCGGGTTGACCTGGATGAACTCCTCGGCCGCCTTGCGCGGGTTCTGCGGGTCGAGCTGCTTCATCGAGTTCTCGACCATCGGGGTCCAGATGGCCCCGGGCGCGATCGCGTTGATGCGGATGCCGAACTCGCCGTACTCGATCGCGGAGTTGCGGGTGAGGCCGACGACGCCGTGCTTGGCGGCCGCGTAGCCCGACTGGTTGCCGATCGCGGTGATGCCGCCGACGCTCGCGGTGTTGACGACCATGCCCGAGCCCTGCTCGCGCATCACCTTCAGCACCTTCTCGAGGCCGAGGAACACGCCGCGGAGGTTGATCGCGACGACCTTGTCGAACTCGTCGGCCGTGAAGTCCTCGGTGAGGTTCTGGCGGCCCTCGATGCCGGCGTTGTTGAAGAAGCCGTCGATGCGGCCGAACGCTTCGAGGGTGCGCGCGACGTAGGCGTCGACGTCCGCCTCCTTCGACACGTCGGCGAGGACGGTGATCGACTCGGTGCCCTCGGGCAGGACGTCGACCGTGGCGGCGAGGCCCTGCTCCGAGATGTCGACGAGGGCGAGCTTCGCGCCCTCCTGGGCGAGGCGGACGGCGGCAGCGCGACCCAGGCCGGATCCACCTCCGGTGATGAGGACGACGCGGTCGGTGAATCGGGTGCTGGTGGTGGTCATGACGACTCCTGCTCGAAGAGGGATGGGCTCGGAGGCCGTGCGGTCGGCGAGTCCGCATCCATGCGTCTGCATGCAATTGACTCCACGATACGCCACAGGTGTCGGTTGAGTCTGAGTGCGCGGTCAGGGATGGAGTGATCCGGGCTGCGGGCGCCCGCAGTCGAGCCCGGTGGACCCTCGCGAGCGGGGCCGCAGGATCCGACGCGAGCACTCGGGTTCTGGGCAGAGCCCCCGCCCCCCCCCCGACCCCGATCCGCCGCACGCCCGCCTACAGGTGCGGCTGCCCCGTCGAGGCGCTCGTTCCGCCGTCCACGGCGAGGATCGCGCCGGTGATGTACGCCGCGTCCGCGCTGGCGAGGAACAGCACCGGCGGGGCGATGTCGTCCGGCTGCCCGGGGCGTCCGAGGGCGATGCGGTCGATGAAGGGCGCGAGCTCCTCGGGGGTCGAGGCCATCGACTCGGTCAGCGGCGTCTGCGTGAAGGCGGGCGCGACGGCGTTGACCCGCACCCCGTGCGCGCCGAAGTCGAGGGCCAGCGACTGCACGAAGGTCGTGATCGCGCCCTTGGTCGCGTTGTAGGCGGCCTGGCCCCAGTCGCCGCGGATGCCCGACACGGAGGAGACGACGACGATGTTGCCGTGGCTCGCCTTGAGGTGCGGGAGCGCCGCCTTCACCGCGTAGAAGAGGGCGTCGACGTTCGTGGCGAAGAGCGAGCGCCAGGCGTCGTCCTCGACCTCCTCGATCGGGCCGCCGAGGTGGCCGGCCGCGTTGTTCACGAGGACGTCGATCCCGCCGAACCTCGCGACAGTGCCCTCGACGAGCGCGTCGACCTCGGCTCGGACCGAGACGTCGGTGGGGACGACCAGGACGCGCTCGGCCGGGAAGCCGGCGACGGTCTCCTCGAGCGTGGCGGGGGTGCGCCCGGCGACCGCGACGCTCGCGCCCTGCTCGAGGAAGGCGCGTGCGATGGAGCGGCCGATGCCGGAGCCGGCTCCGGTGATCAGGACGGTGCGTCCGGCGAAGGGGTAGGTGTTCGAGGCGATCAAGGCGGTGCCTTCCGGGTGCAGAGGGGCGGCTCGGCGGGGTGCGCCGGGTGCAGAGGGGCGGCTCGGCGGGGTGCGCCGGGTGCGGCGGGCGTCGGATCCGCCCGGTGCCGATCATCCGCGGCACCCGAGCGGATCGACGAGCCGCCGCGCCGGTACGGAGGAGCTCCCCATCGATCCGCAGCACGGCTCCCGACCCTGGCAACCGCCGCAGAGTGCGGTCCGCGGCCGCGCGGGCTCGGGTAGACCGGAGGGACGCCAGTGGACAGGGGGAACCACCATGGACGCCACGAGAACGACCGCTCCGCGCCGGGCGACGGGGCTCCGGGCCGGACGGCACGCGACCGTGCTGGGCGCCTCGGCACTGCTCGCGGCGCTCGCTCTGAGCGGCTGCACGAGCGGCGCCGACCAGGCGGAGGAGGCGACACCCGCCGTTCCCGGCACCGCTCCTCCGACGACCGCCGCTCCGACCGCGACGCCCACCGAGGCTCCGCTCGGGCCCGTGACGCTGCCCGAGGGCGCGACCGCCGCCGTGCGGTGGACCGACCAGGTCGGCCCCGTCGATCCGCAGACCGTGTACCTCAGCGGCGATCCGCTGCACATCACCGTCTCGGTCGCCTGCGACACCGCGGACGCCGAGGTGACGATCGAGGTCGTCGGCCTGATGACGAGCGGATCGTCGTGCGTCTACAGCCCGAGCACGACCCGCACCGGCACGGGAGGCGGCAACACGGGCACCATGCAGATCGCCGTCGAGCAGGACGCCGAGATCAGGGTGACGACGGTGCCGGATGACGCGCACTGGTCGGCCGCCGTCTCGACCGGGGCGCGGACGGTCCCCGGGCCCTGACGCCGGCCTGCGCGCTCACGAGAACAGAGAAGTCGCGGTGGTCGAGAGCGGCCACCGCGACGTCCGGGTTCTCGAGTCGCCCGAGGGCGTCAGCCGATCGGGACGCCGAGCTCGGCCATGAACGGCACGGCGTCGACCGCCTCGCCGTCGACCCGCGTCTCGAAGTGCAGGTGGCAGCCGGTCGAGGCGCCGGTCGAGCCGCGCAGCGCGATGACCTGGCCGACGGTGACGGTCTCGCCGACCGACACCATCAGCTCGCTGTTGTGGGCGTAGCCGGTCTCGATGCCGCCGCCGTTGTCGAGCAGGATCCAGTTGCCGTAGCTGCCCTGGTACGACGCCTCCTCGACGGTGCCGCTGGAGGCCGCGAGGACGGGCGTGCCGCAGGCGCCGGCGAGATCGGTGCCCTTGTGGAACAGGTTCACGCCGGCGACCGGCGCGTCGGGGCGGGGGCCGTAGCTGCTGCTGATGTGACCGGAGATCGGGACGACCCACGCTCCGGACGCTCCGGCGGCGGCCGCGGTCGACTCGCCGGAGGTGGCGGTGATCGCGTCGAGGGACGCGGTGGGGACGAGGACCTCGGGCTTGGCCTCGGCGGCGAAGGCGTCGCGGGTGACGCTCTGCTGCACGACTCCGGCCGCCACGAAGCTCTGCGGGCGGGCCGCGGCGACGGCGGTGGCCGTGTCGCGGGTCAGCTCGGAGTCGGCGGTGCCGCCCACGGCGAACGCGGGCATCGTCGACGTGATCGCGATGCCGGCCACGAGGGTCATCGCGGCGACGGCGGAGACGCGGGGTCGCGACGGGCCGCGGGAGGTGCGGCGGCTGCGGGACTCCTGCTCACGGAGCGAGCGACGGGTCGGGAGGGCGGACGGACTGCCGGTCTCGGCTCCTGCGGGGGTGGGAGTCGAGGCGCGTGACGAACGGTGCATGCAGAGGAGGTTCCAGGTCTGCCGACGCTCGAGGGGGGGAGGCGAGCGCCGGGTGGGGCAGTGGGGCTGATCGCACGGCTGAGCCGATGCGACCCTCCAAACTACCCGCGTTCCGCCGGATCCGACCTGAGAGAAACCTCCGGAGTCAAGCGGTTGAGCGCATCGATCGGCTCTCGATCCGGAGTGGCGGGGGTGCGCCGGGTCGCCGACGGGCGGGCTCAGCGGTCGGCGGTGAAGACGAGCAGGGCGATCACACCGGCGACCGTCGCCGCGACTCCGGAGCCCAGGCGCCACCACATCCACTTGTCGCGCCTGGGCCCGCGCACGGGACGCCGGAGGCCGGCGCGGCCCTGGTAGCCGCCGGGATCGTGCTGGAAGACCATGCCCCCAGCCTGCCGAACCCGCGCCCGTCGCGGGGTCGACTCGCCCGCGACTCCCAGCCGCGAACGGCATCGCAGGGCTGAAGCGAGAGTCGGAGAGGAAGGAGGAGAGGCGGCGACCAGGGGGAGGAGGAGCAAGGACGGCACGGGCGCAGTACGGCCGCCGCCCGCGCGCCTAGCGCGGCCCGGGCGCGCTCGCCAGCGGGTTCGCGGGGCGGGTGCCGCTCGGTAGCGTGGGGGAGTCGGCCGGAGCGGTCGACGAGCGGAGGAGCGGACATGGCCGGGACCGGCAAGGACAAGGACGCACGCGACAAGGCGGCGCAGAAGCGCGCGAAGAAGGCGCTGAAGAAGGCCGAGAAGTCGGTGCGCGCGGCGCACGAGGCGGTCCGCGACTCCAGCAAGAAGCTGCGCAAGAAGGCCCGCAAGCTGGCCGAGCAGACCGAGAAGCTCAAGCGCACCCAGGAGAAGGCGGCGAAGAAGGCGGCCGCGGCCGAGAACCGCCCGACCACGCCGAAGCACGCCGCCGAGCCGGCGGTCGGCGCCCTCGACCTCACCCCGCCGCTGCCCGGCTCACAGGAGCCCGCCGAGGATCAGGAGTCGACCGAGGACGCCGGCGCCGCGGCCGAGCCCGCCGCCCAGCAGGAGCCGGCCCCCGACTCCGACCCCGCGCACACCCCGGACCTCACCCCGCCGCTGCCGCGCTCGGGCTCCTGACCGCGCCCGTCTGAGCGCCGCACGCCGGTGCGGGCTCGGGTGGATCACACCCTCAGAAGCGCCGCCCGCCTGAGAATCCGCACAGACTACTCGGGCGGGCGTGCCCCGCGAGGTGAACAGCAGGTGAAGCCTCGCGGCCACGCCGGAACGCCTCCCGCTGCGGGAGCATCATGTCTGCGTGGATCCCTTCATCCTGCTCGCGCTCGTCGTCGTCACGGCCCTCGCCTTCGACTTCACCAACGGCTTCCATGACACGGCGAACGCGATGGCCACGTCCATCGCGACCGGTGCCCTGAAGCCCCGCACCGCCGTCGCCCTCTCGGCGTCGCTGAACCTCGTCGGTGCGTTCCTCAGCATCGAGGTGGCGCTGACCGTCACCAACGCGGTCGTGAAGATCCAGGACTCCTCGGGCGCACCCGATCCGGCGCTGCTCGAGGACGGTGGATCCGCTCTGCTGATGATCGTGCTGGCCGGCCTCATCGGCGGCATCGTCTGGAACCTGCTGACCTGGCTGCTCGGCCTGCCCTCGAGCTCGTCGCACGCCCTCTTCGGCGGCCTGATCGGCTCCGCTCTCGCGGGCCTCGGCCTCAACGGCGTGAACTGGGCCGGCGACGGCACGAAGCTCGACGGCGTCGTCGGCAAGGTGATCCTCCCGGCGCTGATGTCGCCCGTGCTCGCCGGAGCGGTCGCGGCGATCGGCACCTGGCTCGTCTTCCGGGTGATCGGCAACCTCGCCGAGAAGAGCCTCCACCGCGGCTTCCGCTTCGGTCAGATCGGCAGCGCCTCCCTCGTCTCGCTCGCGCACGGCACCAACGACGCGCAGAAGACCATGGGAGTGATCACGCTCGCGCTGATCGCGGCCGGCGGCTGGAGCGACACCGAGTCGGTCCCCTTCTGGGTCAAGCTCAGCTGCGCGCTGGCCATCTCGCTCGGCACCTACATCGGCGGCTGGCGGATCATCCGCACCGTCGGCAAGGGCCTCGTCGAGATCGACACCCCGCAGGGCATGGCCGCCGAGAGCGCCTCCGCCGCGGTCATCCTCGCCTCCAGCCACCTCGGCTTCGCCCTCTCGACCACCCACGTCGCGACCGGCTCGATCCTCGGCTCCGGAGTCGGCCGCCCCGGCGCGCAGGTGCGCTGGCGCGTGGCGCTGCGCATGGTGATCGCCTGGGTCATGACGCTCCCGGCCGCCGCCCTCGTCGGCGCCGTGATGTGGTGGATCGGCCACCTCGTCGGAGGCGCGGCCGGCGGCCTCCTGATGGCCGCGATCCTCGTCGCCGTCGCCTCCCTCATCTACATCCGCTCGCGCCGCGACAGCATCGGCGCGCACAACGTCAACGACGAGTGGCAGGACGCGGCGGCACGCCCCGCGCCCGAGACCGCCGGCGTCTGAGCGAAAGGATCCGCACCGTGCTCTCCCTCTTCCTCTCCGCCGCCGGCCAGGTGGCCCTCGTCGCCGTGCTCCTCGGAGCAGGCCTGCCCGTGCTCTTCGCCGTCGGCGTCCGCTCCTTCGCCGTCGCCGCCGGTGCTCCCGCCTCGGGCGGGTCGGACGCCCCCGCGGTCCGGAGCGGTCTGCCCGCCCCGGTGCTGCGCGGGATCGGCGTGCTCTGCTTCGCCCTCGTCGTCGGCTCCGTGGTGATCGGCCTGAGCGTCATCATCGCGACGGGCCTCGGCCAGTCGGTGAGCTTCGAGCACGTCATCCCGACCTTCGTGCCCAAGGGCTGAGCATGGCCTCGACCGATCCGATCGCGGCGCGGGAGGGGATCGTCGCCCGCGTGGTCGGCTGGCTGCGCGCGGGCTACCCGTCCGGCGTGCCGGAGCAGGACTACCTGCCGCTGCTGGGCCTGCTGCGCCGCAGCCTCACGACGGACGAGGTCGAGCAGGTCGTCGCGCGGCTCCTGTCGGAGTCGGAGCGGGCCGAGACGGTCGTCTCGCGAGCCGTCGTGCGCGAGCGGATCGAGCAGCTGCTGCTCGGACCGGCGATGCCCGAGGACGTCGCCCGCGTCTCCTCGCGGCTCGCGAGCGCGGGCTGGCCGCTGGCGGGCCCGGAGTCGCTGGCCGAGCCGGACACTCGCGAGGGCCTGGTCGCGCGCATCGTCCGCTGGCTGCGCGCCGGCTATCCGGCCGGGCTGCCCGAGCAGGACTTCGTGCCGTTGCTGGCGCTCCTCCGCCGCCGTCTGAGCGACGAGGAGGTGGCCGAGGTGGCCGCCGGTCTCGCCGCTGACGCGCCCGCCTCCCGCGCGGACGTCGGCACCGCGATCGCCGGAGTGACCTCGGAGCTGCCCTCGGAGGAGGACATCGAGCGCGTGCGCCGGTCGCTGGCCGCGCTGGGCTGGCCGGAGGAGTTCGCGAGCTGACGCGCCGCGGCCCGGATCTCGAGCCGCAGGAGTCCGCGAGCCGATCCGCCGCTGTCGCCGGCGATCCGGCCGGAGAGGCCGCTGGCCGACCTCGCCGCGATCCCGGGCGGTCCAGCCGTCGAAGGGTGACCCCGCCGGGACCAGGACGCGGACGCTGCAGCGGTCGGGGCCCGCCGTGAGCGGGCGGGACGAGCGCTGGAGCGTGTCCTCGGGCGGGCGACAGGCGGCCGCCCGGTCGGCAGGGGAGTCGCGGGGTCACGACGCGCGCCGTCCGCCGTCCTAGGTTCGGCCCGGGTCCGGATCGGCTGCGCAGCCGGCTGCCGGACCGCCGCCCGACCGGAAGGACAGCCCCATGACCGCACCCACCATCGTCCTCGTCCACGGAGCGTTCGCCGACGCCGCGAGCTTCGCCCCGGTCACGCGGATCCTGCTCGACGCCGGCCACGCCGTGCGCGTCCCGGCCGTGCCGAACCGCAGCCTGCTGGGCGACGCGGAGTACCTCCGCTCCTTCGTGGAGCAGCTCGACGGGCCGGTCCTGCTGGCGGGCCACTCCTACGGCGGCGCCGTGATCACGGTGGCGGGCGCCGCCGAGAACGTGGTCGGCCTCGTCTACCTCGCGGCCTACGCGCTCGAGGAGGGGGAGAGCCTCGGGCAGCTGCAGGGCGCCTTCCCCGACTCCGACCTCCCGGCGAACCTCGTCTACACCCCGTTCCCGATCGACGGGGCGGAGCCGGGCACGGACGTGTCGGTCGCGGTGTCGGCGTTCCCGGAGGTGTTCGCGGCCGGGATCGACCCGGCCGAGGCGACCGTGCTCGCGGTCGGCCAGCGCCCGCTCGCCGCTCTGGCCTTCGGTGAGGCCGCTCCCGTCGCCGCCTGGCGGACCCGGCCGAGCTGGGGCGTCGTCGCGGCCGCGGACCGGACGATCAACCCGGACGTCGAGCGGTTCGGCTACCGGCGGGCGGGCGTGCGCTCGGTCGTCGAGCTCGACGCGCCGCACCTGGTGATGCGCTCGCACCCGGAGGAGGTCGCGCGGGTCATCACCGACGCCGCGGCGGAGCTGAGCTGACCGCGGAGCCGGCCTGACCGCGGAGGGGTGCGCCGAGTGCCGGTGCGCTCCTCCGCATCCCGCGGCGCACCTCCGCACCCCGCCGCGCACCGCCCCCACCCTGAAGCACGCCCCGCCGATCTAGGTACTCCCTCCGCGGATCTAGGTCGGCGTCGCGTGGAGTCGGGCCCGCCTCCTCCCTAGCCTCGAAGGGAGAGAAGGGCGGGATCGTGGACACGGACACCGCACGGCTCGGCGCCTACCTCCGGGGGCACCGCGACCGGCTGCGCCCCGACGAGGTCGGCCTGGGCGCCGACGGCAGGCGCCGCGTCAGCGGGCTGCGCCGCCAGGAGGTCGCCGTGCTCGCGGGGATCAGCCCGGACTACTACCTGCGGCTCGAGCAGGGCAAGGACCGCCGCCCCTCGGCGCAGGTCCTGGACGCTCTGGCCCGCGCGTTCCGTCTCGACGCGGACGGGCGGGACTACCTCTTCCGGCTCGGCGGGCACGCCGCGCCGCGCCGCTCACCGATCTGGGCGCAGGCCGGGCCGACCCCGGCGCAGGTCGGCAGCCTGACGAGCATGGTCTCGTCCTGGACCACGACGCCCGCCTACGTGGTCGACCGCTACCTGGACCTCGTCGCCGTGAACGAGCTCGGCCGCCTGTTCCTCCCCCTGGCCTGCGAGCAGGGGACCAACATGATCGAGGCCGTCATCGACGCCGCGGCGCTCGAGACCGACGCCGAGCGGCACGAGGACTGGGACCGCACGATCGCCGTGATGACCGCCGCCCTCCGCTTCCACTCCGACCCGGCGGACCCGCGTCTGCGGGTCCTGGTCGCCTCGCTCGGGGGCCGCTCGCGGGTCTTCCGCCGCGTCTGGGCGAGCCAGGAGGCGTATCCGCTCCGCGAGGGCTCGTCGCCGGTGCGCGTCGACCCCTTCGGCTTCATCGCCTTCCGCTGGCAGACCCTGGAGGTGCACGGAGGCGACCACTTCCTGACCTCCTTCTTCGGCGCCCCCGGCAGCGCCGCGGCCGCCGCGATCGATTTCATCCGGGCCCGCCACCGGGTCGAGGAGTGTCTGCGCGAGGGTGCGATACTCGACGCGTGAAGCGGGACGCGCTCGTCGTCGGTCGGGGATCGGAGCTCGCGCGGCTCCGCCTGATGGTCGACGGCATCGCCGCCCACGGGTCGGCGCTCGTCATCGACGGGGACGCCGGGGTCGGCAAGACCACCCTGGTCGAGGAGGTCGTCGCCTACGCCCGCGCACTCGACGTGCGGGTGCTGCGGACCGCGGGCTCCGCAGCGGAGTCGGGCGACCAGTACGCGGCGCTGCAGCTCCTCCTGCACCCGCTCCGCCCGGGCCTCGACGGCCTGCCCCTGCCGCAGCAGGACGCGCTCCGCGTGGCCTTCCACCTGGCGGACGGAGTGCAGCCGACGCCGCTCCTGGCCGGCCTCTCGGCCCTGACCCTCCTGAGCGACGCCGCCGCCGATCGGCCCCTGCTGGTCGTCGTGGAGGACCTGCACCGGATCGACCCGGAGTCGGCGTGGGCGCTGCGGATGCTCGCCCGGCGCATCGGCGAGGACCGCGTCGTCGTCGTGATGACGACGCGGGACCGGCCCGAGGAGGACTCCGGCCTCGAGCACCTGCATCTCGGGCCGCTGTCGCCCGCCGACTCGGCCGCCCTACTGGACACGCTCCCGCATCCTCCTCGCGGCGCCGCCCGGCGCGCTCTGCTCGACCTCGCCCGCGGGAATCCGCTCGCCCTGGTGGAGCTGACCGGGCGCGACCCGTCGGCCGACGAGGCGGAGGACCGCGCGGTGACCGGACGCCTCGAGTCGGCCTTCGCCGAGCGCTTCGCGGAGCTCGACCAGCCCTCGCGGCTCGCCGTGCTGGCCGTGGCGCTGGGCGACGTCGCGACGGCGGAGGAGGCGAGCCGGCTGGCGAACCTGGCGATCGGCCGCCACCCCGACCCCTCCTGGATCGACCGGGCCGTCGCCGCGTCGCTGCTCAGCTGGACGCCGGGGAGCGGACTCCGCTTCCGGCACCCTCTCGTGCAGTCCGCGGTGACGAGCGTGAGCCGCCCCTCCGAGCGCGCGGCCGTGCTCCGCACGCTCGTCCAGGAGCACCGCGACGACCCGAGCCGGACGCTCTGGTGGCGGTCGGAGCTCGCGACCGGCTCTGACGGGCCGGTCGGCGAGGAGCTCGCCGGTCTCGCGGCGTCAGGCCTCGCGACGGGCGACGTCGTCCTGGCGGCTCAGGCGATGGAGCGGGCGGCGGAGCTGACCCCCGCGGGGCCGCTGCGCGTCTCGCGCCTGATCGACGCGGCCGAGTACTCCGGGCTCGCCGGCCGGACCGCGGAGGCGGCGCTGCTCGTGCACCGCGCGGCGGGCGAGACCGTCGATCCGGTGCTCACCGCCCGCGCCGCCTGGACGCGCGAGACGCTGCCGACCGGGCGCACGGCCCTCTCGCGGGGAGACCTCTCGCCCGCGCTCGCCGCAGTGACGGCGCTGCAGAGCCACGGAGCCGTCGACGCCGCGACCGCCGCGCTCCTGCACCTCGCCGCCATCGCCTGGGACCACAACCGCGAGGCGTCGCCGGGGGAGCCGATGATCCAGGCGGTGCGCGCGCTCGCCCTCGACGACTCCGACCCGCGCGCCGTCCTGCTCGCGGCGGTCACCGAGCCGATCGCCCGCGGCGACGAGGTCGTCCGCCGGGCGCTCGCGGCGGCCGGCGGGGCGAGCGGTCCGGAGGAGGCGTGGTGGCTCGGCTACGCGCTGAACACGGCGGGCGAGGTCGAGGTCGCCCGGGAGCTCCTGGAGGAGGCGATCACCGGGCTGCGCGCGCGCGGCGACATCCGGATCCTCCCGCAGGCGCTCCTCGCCGCCTCGATGACCACGTCGCTCGCCGGCCGCTTCTCGCGGGCCCGCTCCTTCGCCGAGGAGGCGCTCGTCCTCGGGAGCGACCTGGGGGACGTGGGCTTCGAGACCGCGTCCCGGGCCTGCCTGGCCTGGTTCGACGCGATGGAGGGCGTCGCGCCCGATCCCGAGGCGATCAGCGCGGGGAGCGCGATCGGCGCGGCCGTCCTCTGCTCGAGCGTGATGCGGGCGACTCTCCGTGGATCGCGAGCGGCGGTTGCGGTCCTCGAGTCTCGACCGGGCGACGCCGTGCCGGAGCTCCTGCCCCTCCTCGACACGGACGACGACTCCCTGAACCCCGGCTTCGCCATCCTCACCACGCCCGATCTCGTCGACGCGGCTCTCGCGACCGGAGATGACGGAGTCGTGCGCCTGCACGCCGCGAGGCTGGAATCGCTCTTCGAGCGCTGGCACCAGCCGATGATCGAGGCGGCCCTCCGGTACGCGCAGATCGCCGTGGCGCTCGCCGACGGAGCGCCGGACGCCGCGGCCGGGCTGCTCCGCCGGACTCCGCCTCCGCTCCCGTACGTGCGGGCGCGGGCGCTGCTGCTCGTGGGCGACGGGCTGCGCCGGGCCGGTCAGGCGGCGGAGGCGCGGCCCCTCCTCCGCGAGTCGCTGGCGATGCTCGAGGAGCTGCCGATCCACGCCTGGGCCGATCGGGCCCGTGACGCGCTCCGGGCCGCCGGAGGGAGGATCGCCGACGCGCCGTCGCCGGCCGCTGCCACGCTGACCCCGCAGGAGCTGCGCATCTGCGCTCTCGCGAGCACGGGGCTGTCGAACCGCGCGATCGCGCAGAACCTGTTCCTCTCGCCGCGCACGGTCGGCGCGCACCTGTACGCGGCGTACCGCAAGCTCGGGATCGGCGGGCGGGGCGAGCTCGCCGCGGTGCTCGGGAGGGACGCGGGCGCCGACGTCTGAGGCGGGACTCCGCTCGCAGGGGCGCCCGGCCCCCGTTCGAGCGCAGACGCGCAGGCGCGCCCCGGAACGGCCGGGACGCGCCTGCGAGCGTGCCGCGCTACTCCTGGATGAAGGCCAGCAGGTCGGGGTTGATGACGTCGGCGTGGACGGTCAGCATGCCGTGCGGGTAGCCCTCGTAGATCTTGAGCGTCGAGTTCTGCAGCAGCTCGTGCTGCTTCAGCGCGGCGTCCTTGTAGGGGACGACCTGGTCGTCGTCGCCCTGGGTGACGAGGACGGGGACGGTGATCGCCTTCAGGTCCTCGGTCTGGTCCGTCTCCGAGAAGGCCTTGATGCCCTCGTAGTGCGCGAGCGCGGATCCGGTCATGCCCTGGCGCCACCAGTTGTCGACCACGGGCTGCGAGAGCTCGACGCCCTCGCGGTTGAAGCCGTAGAAGGGCCCGGAGGCCACGGCCTGGTAGAACTCGGCGCGGTTCGCCGCGAGAGCGTCGCGGAAGCCGTCGAACACCGAGATCGGCGTGCCCTCGGGGTTCGCCTCGGTCTGCACCATCAGCGGCGGGACCGACGAGACGAGGACGGCCTTGGCCACTCGGCCCTGGGGCTCGCCGTACTTCGCGACGTAGCGCGCGACCTGACCGCCTCCGGTGGAGTGGCCGATGTGGATCGCGTTCCGCAGGTCGAGGTGCTCGACGACCGCGTTCACGTCGCTGGCGTAGTGGTCCATGTCGTGTCCGGTGCCGACCTGGGTCGAGCGTCCGTGCCCGCGGCGGTCGGTCGCGATGACGCGGTAGCCGTGCGCGTGGAAGAACAGCATCTGCGCGTCCCAGTCGTCGGACGACAGCGGCCAGCCGTGGTGGAAGACGATGGGCTGCGCGTCGGTGCTGCCCCAGTCCTTGTAGTAGATCTCGACGTCGTCGTCCGTGGTCACAAACGGCATCTTCGAACCTCCGTGCTCGTGTCGATCCCGAGCCCGGCCCGGGTCGTGTCCAAGGTGGTGCCTCCCCGGATGAGGGTGGGGAGCGGCTCCACGATAGGGGCGTGGGAGCGCTCCCTGAAGAGCGCGGGGAGATGTTCCGACGATCGTCCAGACCTGGTCGCCCGGGCGGTGCCGGGGCCGCCGGCCGCGCTCGCCGAGTGGGGTCGGATGACTCGTGACCGGCACCGCGGACGCTGACAGGATCGCGGCGGACGCGCCCTCCCGCGGCGCGCGGATCGGAGGTCGCGATGCCCACGACGACGCCCACGACGACGGCCCTGCCGACGCGCAGGACGACGACGCCCCGGCCGGCGGTGCTCCGGTGACCGTCGAGGACCGCGTCCCGATCGAGCCGCAGGCGGTCGTCGCTCCGCTCAGCCGGTCCGCCGTCTTCCTCTCGCTCGACATCGTCGGCGGGCAGGACGCCGCGGACCGCGTGCGGGACGTCGTCGCCGACGTGGGCGGGATCCTCCGCGCGGTCGGCTTCCGCGACCTGGGCCTGCGCCTCTCCTGCCTGGTCGGGATCGGGAGCGACGCGTGGGACCGCTTCGGCGGGGAGGGGCGCCCCGCGCAGCTGCACCCGTTCCGGGAGGTGGTCGGCGCGGCGCACACGGCCGTCTCGACGCAGACCGACCTCCTGTTCCACATCCGGGCGGAGCGCGACGACGCCTGCTTCGAGTTCGAGCGCCTCCTGCTCGACGCGCTCGGCGAGGACGTCGTCGTCCGCGACGAGGTGGTCGGCTTCCGCTACTTCGACAACCGCGACCTGCTGGGCTTCGTCGACGGCACCGAGAACCCGACCGGGGAGGCGCTGCCCCGCGTCGCGCTGATCGGCGCGGAGGACGCGGCGTTCGCGGGCGGCAGCTACCTGGTCGTGCAGAAGTACCTGCACGACCTGACGGCCTGGCACGCGCTCACCACCGAGCAGCAGGAGCGGGTCATCGGCCGGAGCAAGGCCGACAACGTCGAGCGCGAGGACGATCCGGCGCAGCTCTCGCACAAGGGGCTCGCGACCGTGGTCGACGCCGGCGGGACCGAGCACGACATCCTCCGCGACAACATGCCCTTCGGCCGGCCCGGCAGGGGCGAGTTCGGCACGTACTTCCTCGGCCTGGCCGCCGACCTGTCGGTGATCGAGACGATGCTGACGCGGATGTTCGTCGGCGTGCCCGCGGGCCGGCACGACCGCCTCCTCGACTTCTCGACCGCGACGACCGGCGGGGTCTACTTCGTGCCCTCGCGGGACGTGCTCGAGGGCCTGGGCGGCTGACCCGGGCCGGTCGTCGGGGCGCGGATCGAGTCGGATGACCGTGGTGCGGCCCGGGCCGGAGCGGTGGGATCGGAGCAGCGCAGGCGCGCAGGACGATCAGCAGGGAGAACGCCGTGGAACCCGACGACAGCACCGCTCCGCACCACGAGACCCCCGGTTTCGGAGACCCGGACCTCCCCCAGGAGGGGATCGTGAACACCGAGGGCGATCCCTCGGCGAACACGATGACCGGCCCGCAGAACCGCGTCCTGGAGGGACTGTTCCCGAACCAGATCGCCGCGCCCGCGACGGACATCAGCACGCAGCCGTTCTTCTGGTCCTCCTTCAACATCTCGCCGCGGCGGGTGCAGCGGGGAGGCTGGGCGCGCGAGCTCACGCAGGCCGATTTCGCGATCTCGAACGAGATCGCCGGCGTGAACATGTACCTCGAGGCCGGCGGGATCCGCGAGCTGCACTGGCACCAGAGCGCCGAGTGGGCGCTGATGACCAAGGGGAACTGCCGCATCACCACGCTCAGCCGCACCGGCCGGCCCAGCGTCGACGACGTGCAGGAGGGGGACCTCTGGTACTTCCCGCCCGGCCTGCCGCACTCCCTGCAGGGCCTCGGCCCGGACGGGGCGGAGTTCGTGCTCGCGTTCGACGACGGCGAGCAGTCCGAGAGCAACACGCTCCTGCTCACCGACTGGTTCGCGCACACGCCGCCGGACGTGCTGGCGAAGAACTTCGGCGTCGCGCAGGAGGTCTTCCGCGACATCCCGCTGCACGACCTCTGGATCTTCCCGGGCGACGTGCCCGGCGACCTCCAGGCCGACCGGGCCGCGGCCGGGGTGCAGGACGGCGACGAGGCGGTGATCTTCCGGCTCTCCCGCTCGGAGCCCGTGCACCAGAACAGCGGCGGCCGGATCCAGATCGCCGACAGCACGAACTTCCCGGCCTCGCGCACGGTCTCGGCCGCGCTGACGACCGTCGAGCCCGGCTCGATGCGCGAGCTGCACTGGCACCCCAACGCCGACGAGTGGCAGTACTACCTCCGCGGATCCGCTCGGATGACCGTCTTCAACACCGGCCCGCACGCCAACACGACCGACTTCCACGCCGGAGACGTGGGCGTCGTGCGCCGCAACTTCGGCCACTACGTGGAGAACACCGGCGACGACACGCTCGTCTACATCGAGACCTTCAAGAGCTCCCGCTACGAGGAGGTGTCGCTCGCCCAGTGGCTGAGCCACCTGCCGCCGTCGCTGGTCGCGCAGCACCTCAACATCCCGGAGGAGGTGCTGGCGACCTTCCCGCCCGGGACGCAGGGGATCACTCCGCTGCGCTGAGGGAGGGACGCGCGGAGGGGACGGGGACATGGCGGAGGATCACGAGGCGGCGCTCCTGCCGTGGGCGGGGAGGGCGGCGGTGCTGCTGGACCGGCACCTGCGGGTGCTGGCCGCGACTCCGCTCGCGCGGGCGCTCTCGCCCGCCTTCGCCCCAGGAGCGAGCATCGCCCGCTTCACCTTCCTGGACTCGTCCGAGGTCGAGGACCTGCCCTGCTGGGGGTCCGCCGCCGACCAGGTCGCGGCGATGCTCCGCGACTCGCTCGAGCGGCACCGGGGGGACCGGGAGTTCCTGACGGTCGTCGGGGAGCTCTCGGCGAGGAGCCCCCGGTTCGCGGACTCGTGGGCGGCCGGGGCGGAGGCCGACGCACGCGGGTCGGTCGTGTTCCTCGACACCGCGGTCGGCTCCGTTCCGATGGACTACCGGCTGGTCCGGGACGGCGCGCGCCTCCTGCTCCTGTTCGAGGCGGGTGACGCGGCGGGTCGCGAGGCCCTCGCCCGGCTCACCGCCGCTGATCAGGCGCCGGCCGGGGCCGCCAGCGCGGTGCCCGACTCCGGAGCGGGTCGCAGCGAGGCGAGGACGTCGACGGCCGCGGCCGCCGGAGTCCCCGCTGCCGCGAGGTAGGTCACGACGTACCGGCCCGGAGCGCCGGCGAGCTCCAGGGTCTGCATCTCGAGGTCGAGCCAGCCGAACGGCTCGACGTGGACGCGGATCCACCGGTGGGTGAAGGGGCGGACCTGGTACTCGGCCCAGATCGACCGGAACAGCGGATTCTCGACCGAGCACTCGCCGACGATCTCGTGCAGCCGCGGATCGTCGGGGACGCTGTAGAACCGCAGCGCGGCGATCAGCTCGCAGAAGACCTGGCCCCACGCCTGCAGCTGGTCCGGCGGGTCGCCGTTCGCCACGGCGCGCGCGTAGCCGCGGGAGGTGGAGAGCAGCATGTTGGCGCCGGGCACGCCCTTGTCGGGGGCGAGACGGCTCATCAGGTCGTTCGCGCCGAGGACGTCGAGGTTGCGGTCGAACGCGTACGCCGGGGTCCTCGGCCAGTGGGCGAGCAGCGACTCCACGCCCTGGCCCGGCGGAGGGGAGTCGGGATCGCGCGGGCCGGGGCGCAGCCGGGCCAGCCGGAAGAGGTAGGCGCGCTCGAACTCGTCGAAGGCGAGCGCCTCGGCGAGGGCGTTCAGCACCTGGTCGGACGGGGCGACCGCGTGCCCCTGCTCGACGCGGAGGTAGTAGTCGCGGCTGATCCGGGCGCGGTCGGCGACCTCCTCGCGGCGCAGGCCCGGCACCCGCCGCCGGGTGCCCGCGGTCGGCACGCCGACCTGCTCCGGCCGCAGCGCCGCCCGGCGAGCGCGGAGGAACTCCGCGAGGGGGCTGCGAGAGCTCATCGTGCGACTCCATCGGATCACCCGCCGCGTCGAGCGGCGGTCGTGCGGGGGTGGGGCCGTACCGGTCGTCCGGTGGGACACAGAGTACCGTCGGGCGCTCGCGGGGCCCACTGCCCTGCTGCGCCTCCTGCCCGGCGCCGACCGGGAGACGGGCGCTCGGGACGGTTCGACAGAGGGTGCGCTCCGGAGGGTTCCGACAGAGGGAGGAGAGCGCGGCCGCGCCCGGCGGTCAGCATGGGGTCCTCGGAACCCGTCCCTCAGGAGTCGCGATGACGATCAGTGCACTCTCCTCGCCGCCCGCGCACCCGAGCGCACCCGAGGACGTGGTGGTCCGGATGCTGAGCTCGGCGTCGCCCGCGCGGGAGCGGCTCCTGGTGGTCGAGGGCGGGATCGGCTCGGGCCGGACGCACATGCTGCGCTCCGCCGCGGCCACCGCTCGCGCCGCCGGCTGCGAGGTCGTGGAGGTGCGGCCGGACCGGGGCGACGCCGTGATCGGCGCGTCCTCGCTCGCGCTGTTCGCCACGCTGATCGGCCGTCTGCAGCGGGTGCGCGACTCCTCCGCCTCGCCCTGCGACCCCGGCTTCCTGATCGTCGTCGACGACTGGGAGCGGTTCGACGTCGCCGCCCGCGAGACCCTCCAGGCCCTGGTGACCCGGCTGGTCGACGAGGTCGGCGCCGCCTGCCTCCTCGCCACCGGCGACCGCCGCGTCCTCGCCGGCTGGGAGGGCCTCCGGCACCGTCGCACGGAGCCCCTCGACGCGGAGGCGGCCCGCGGCTTCCTGCGCGCCCACGGCGGCCGGCGGCCGCTCGCCGTCGAGGCGCGCCTGCTGCGGGTCGCGGAGGGGAATCCGCTGCTCCTCGACGTCCTCGGGCGGGCCTGGGCCGACGAGGACGCTCCCTCGCCCTTCCCGGTCTACCCGCGGCTCGAGCAGGTCGAGACCAGGGTGTTCGACCTGCTGGCTCCGCTGTCGGAGGAGTGCCGGGAGGCGCTCCTGGTCGCCGCGGTGGCGGGCGCCGAGTTCCCGGAGAGCATCGGGTCGGCCCCCGGAGACGGGGACCGCGCCCTGGTGCAGGCGGGGATCCTGACGACGGGCGGCCATGCGTTCCGCGACCCGGTGGTCCGCGCGGTGGTGCTCTCGACGGCGTCGCCCCGAGCGCTGCGGGCGGCACGGAGGCGGCTCGCCGAGCGCCCGGAGTCGGCCCCGCACCTCCGCCTGCTGCTCGCGGCGGACGACGCGGCCGGGCCGGAGGAGCGGGCGCGGCTGCTGAGGGACGCGGCGGAGGAGCGACTCCGCGCGGGTCGGCCGCAGGAGGCGCTGCTCCTCCTCGCCGAGGCGCGGTCGAGTGCGCGCGGTGGTGCTCTGCGGGAGGAGCTCGAGACGCGCGCGGCCGCCGTCGCGGCCTTCACCGGCGACGCGGCGGCCCTCGAGCGGGTGGTCGAGCGCTCGCGGGAGGACGGCGGGGTTCCCGGGGCCGGCGTCGAGGCGGCGCGGCTGGCCGATGCGCTGCTCCGCACGGGGGACGTGGGCGGGGTCCGCCGCGCGGCCCTCCGGGGGCTCGGCGCTCGGGTGGGGCGTGGGGGCTCGGGAGTCGGTGGTGCCTCGCTTGCCGGCGGTGACTCTCCTGTCGGCGGTGACTCTCCCGCCGAGATCGGCGCCTCCCGCGACGACGCCGGCAGCCTCTCCGCCGACCGCGTCGCCCCTCACGACGCCGCCGCCGACCTGGTGGCGACCGTCCTCCATCTCACCTGCATGCTCCGCGGCGATCCCGCGTGGTGGCAGGAGGCGCTCGCCGTCGGCGAGGAGCACCCCCTCGATCCCGTCCTGCGCCTCGTGGAGGCCTGCGTGCAGCCGGTCCCGGACGAGGAGTGGGAGCGCCGCCTGCTGCTCGCCGAGGACTCCGCGGTCACGGGCGACCCGTGGAAGACGGTCGCGCTGCACCTCGCCTGGTCGCTGCTCGAGGTCTCGGACGAGCGCCGCGACCGCCTCGCCGCGCTCCTCGACGGCGGGGAGGAGGCGGACGGCCTGCCCGGCGCCCTCGCCCTCCTCCGCCGCGGCACCAGCGCCCTCGACCGCGGTCGCCTCGACGACGCCTCGGCCGACCTCGACCGCGCCGCCGCCCGCGCCGACGACCTGCCCGCCGTGCGCGCGCTGATCGACGCGACTCGCGCCCGGGTCCACGCCGTGCAGGGCGACCGTGCACGCACCCTCGAGTGCGCCGAGCGCGCGACGGCCTGGGCGCTGCGGCACGGAGCGGCGTCGGTCGCGCGCGCCGCCGATCACGCCCTGTGCTCGGTCGACCTCGGCGGCGGCCGTTTCGAGGAGGCGCACGCCCGCTCCTCCTCCCGCGCCGGCGGCGACCCGCTGGAGCTCCTCGACGCAGCCGAAGCCGCCTCGCGCCTCCGCCTGCCCGAGCACTGCGCCGAGCTGGCGGCGGCCGCGGCGGACCTCGCCGCGCGGCCCCTCGCTCCCCGCGGGCGGATGCTCGCCCTCGCGGCGACCGCGGTCCTCGATCCGACCGGCGGCGCGGGCGCCCTCTTCGAGCGCTCCCTCGACCCGGCCTCCGAGGAGTGGCCGTTCGAGCGGGCGCGCGTCCAGCTCTGCCACGGCGAGTGGCTGCGCCGCCGGATGCGCCCGCTGGAGGCGCGCACCCGGTTCCGCCAGGCCGCCGCGGGGTTCGCCGCGGTGGGGGCCGAGCTCTGGCTCGCCCGCGCCCAGCACGAGCTGCGGGCGGCGGGCGGAGCGGGGGAGGCGCCGGTCGCCGCCGACCTCAGCGAGCAGGAGCGGCGCGTGGTCTCCCTGGCCGCTGCCGGCCTGTCGAACAAGCAGATCGCCCAGCAGCTCTTCGTCTCGCCCCGCACCGTCAGCGGGCACCTGTACCGGATCTTCCCCAAGCTCGGGGTGACCTCGCGGGCCGGGCTCCGCGACGCGCTCCTCAGCCTCGAGGACGCCCGGAGCGCGTGACGGAGCCGCAGGATCGAGTCATCCGACCTGGTGCCTGCCGCCGCGGGAGGCGCATGCTGAGCGCATGACGTCGCAGCAGATGATCGACCCCTCCGTCCCGCCGACCGGCCCCGGCTGCGTCGAGTGCGAGCAGTCCGGCTCGTGGTGGCTGCACCTGCGGCGCTGCGCGCTCTGCGGGCACATCGGCTGCTGCGACGACTCGCTGAACCGCCACGCGACGGCCCACTACCACTCGACCGGCCACGCGGTCATCCGCAGCTTCGAGCCCGGCGAGGACTGGTTCTGGGACTACCGGACCGACGACTATGCCGACGGCCCCGCCCTGGCCGACCCGCAGAGCCACCCGGCGAGCCAGACCACCCCGGGGCCGAAGGACCGCGTGCCGCGCGACTGGCAGTACCTCCTCGCCGAGCGGGCCGAGCGCGGCTGAGCGGCGCGCCTCCGCGAGAGCGCAGAACTTTCGCGAGAGTCCAGGAGTTGTCGCACTCGGCATCGACTGCGACAACTCCTGGACAGTCGCCGGCCGCCGGCTCCCTGCGCACGTCCGCAGGCGGCGTGCAGACAGAAGTCGCCGTGCTCGCGACCGACCACGGCGACTTCTGAATGGTCGCGGCGGCCCGCCGACGAGCGATCGCCACGAGAGTCCAGGAGTCGTCGCACTGGGCGTCGAGTGCGACAACTCTTGATCAGTCACGGGAGCAGTCGCGGGAGCAGGTCGGAGCCAGCTGACCAGCCGGCGGCCGACGCCGCGCCTGATCGGCGTTCGTCAGCTCCGGACCCCGCCGGCCGAGCCCCGCCCCGTCACCCCCTCTCGACCCCGTCCAGCGCCTCCGCCTCGGCGATCCGCAGCCGCATCTGCCGGTAGCGGTGGAACTGGTACACCCCGTGCAGCACGGCGAGGACGACCGCGGCCGCCATCCCGCACGCGATCGCGGGGACCTCGTCCGCGCCGCTCTGCGTCAGCGCGAGCGCGACTCCGGCGCCCGCCACGATCGAGTTGACCACCGCGATCGCCGAGGACATCGTGAAGAAGATGCCCCGCCAGCTCTGCCGGCGGCCGATCTCGAGCAGCTCGTTCGGCGCGTGGCGGCCGCGCGGCACCGCGAAGTAGGCGCCCGCGCCCGGCAGCAGCGTCCCGTAGTAGCGACGGATGCGCTGGATGGCCGTCAGCGCGGCGATGTCCTCCATCGAGGTCTGCACCAGCCGCTCGTAGGTGAACACCCCCAGCAGCACGACGACCGGGATGATCACCGCGAGGAACCCCATCGCGTACCGGGTCGGGGCGAGGAAGCCGAAGGCCACGAGCGAGCTGGAGAGCATCGTCAGGTAGAGCGAGGCGCGGCTGCTCGACTCCGTCACGGTGATGCCGCGCGCCGACTCCAGGACGAAGTGCTCGGTCAGGAGGGCGTTGAGGAACGCGGCCGGACGGTCGGGGAGCGACGCGGCGGAGACGGCGGCCTCGGGCAGCGCGGGCGTGCGGGGATGCTCCTCCTCGTCGAGGCGGTCGCCCGGCTCCGGATTCACGGCCGCACCTCTCGCGGGGACCGCACCTCTCGCGGGGCCGCCCCGCGGCGTCCGCTCTTCGAGTCATCCGACTCGCGCACCGGCTCCACCCGCGCGCCTACCGTCGGACGCGACGCCGAGCACCGCCACCGGGGCGCGTGCGCAGACACCGAAGGGCCGTTCATGACCGACACCCGCCACCTCCACTCGAACCAGCGAGACACCCTCGAGCGGCTGCTCGAGGACTCGCCGAGCCACAACGTCCTCTGGGCGGACGTGCTGACGCTGCTCGAGGCCGTCGGCACCGTCCACGAGAAGCACGACGGCGCCTTCTCGGTGACGGTCGGCTCGACGACCGAGACCCTCCACCGGCCGCACCGCAAGGACGTGGACGAGCAGCAGCTCGTCGACCTGCGCCGCCTGCTCCGCGGAGCGGGGTACGGCGCATGAGCGCGGGGACGCCCGCCGACCTCACCGGGTCGGCAGCCGAGCGCCTCCGCCGGCTGGACGCGCTCGACGCGGATGCGCTGACCGAGGAGTGGCTGCTGCGCCAGCTGCGCCTCGCGCTCGGGGATCTCGCCGCGCTCGAGCCGGCCGCCGAGGCCGAGCAGGAGCGGCGCGAGGACTTCTGACGCGGCGGGCGGCCGTCCGGGGTGCACGCGGCCGGCACCCGGACGGCCGCCGGCCCGCACGCCGCAGCGCCGCCCCGCTCCGCCGCTCATCGCCCGGCCGCCGCGCTGCGGGCGCGCAGCAGCACGCCGGCCGTCGCGGTCGCCGCCAGCACGAGCGCCGCGAACACCGTCAGCACGATCGTCGCGGCGACGAGATCGAGCGCCGCTCCCGCCGCCAGTGCGGGCACCGCGAGCCCCGTGTACGCGACCAGGAACACCACCGCCAGGGTCTCGCCCCGGCGGGCGGGATCCGCGAGGGCGACCGCCGTGCCGATCGACCCCTTGAAGAGCAGCCCCACCCCGAAGCCCGAGACGACGGCCCCGGCGAGGAACACTCCCAGCTGCGGAGCGATCGCTCCGGCCGCGACCGCCGCCAGCCCGACCGCGCAGCCCGCCACCGCGATCGAGAGCTGCAGGCGCGTCCCCACCTTCACGAGCAGCAGCTGGCCGAGGGCCGCGGAGGCGAACACGGCGAAGGACGTCGCGCCGGCCAGCAGGTGGTCGCGCACCTGGAAGGTCTGCACCAGGAACGTCGGGGCGAGCGAGGTGAAGAGGCCGAGGACGGAGAAGGCCGAGAACGCTCCGAACGCCGCGAGCAGGAACGCCCGGCGCGTATCCGCCGGCACCGAGAGCCGCTGCGGCCGGTAGGCGGGCGCCGTCTCCGGCACGTCGACCGTCTCGGGCACGAGGAGCAGCGCCAGGCCCGCCACGAGCAGCGCGACCAGGAACACCTGGTGCGGCAGGAGGAGCGGATCGGGCAGGAACTCGGCGAAGACCCCTCCGAGCAGCGGGCCCAGCGAGAGTCCGCCGAGGTTCACCGCGCCCGAGATCGACGCGGCGACGATCGTGTTCTCGTC
Source organism: Rathayibacter sp. AY1A7 (assembly GCF_002930845.1). NCBI lineage: Bacteria > Bacillati > Actinomycetota > Actinomycetes > Micrococcales > Microbacteriaceae > Rathayibacter > Rathayibacter sp. AY1A7. The sequence goes on from NZ_PSTL01000003.1 coordinate 257,932, forward strand.
GGGCCGGGCGCGGGCGCGCAGCTCGCCGAGGTGGGCGGTCGCCGTGGCGGTGAGCATCCCGATGCTGACGCCGTTGACGAAGCGGGCGACGATCAGCCCCGGCACCTCCGTCGTCAGCGAGAAGAGCACGGCCGAGATCGCCGAGACGAGCACCGCGATCAGCAGCACCCGGCGGCGGCCGAGCCAGTCGCTGACGTGACCGGCGAGGTACAGGCTCACGATCACTCCGACCGCGTAGGCGGCGAAGACGACGGTGATCACGAACGGCGGGAAGCCGTCGAGCTGCTGGTAGAGCGGGTAGAGGGGTGTCGGCACCGTCGAGTAGGCCATCACGAGCAGGAAGGTCGCGGCGACGATCCAGAAGCCGACGCCGTGGCGCACCGTCGGCAGTCGGCGGCTCACGAGGTCTCCTGCAGGTGGCGGTGGGCGAAGGTGACGGCCATCGCGCCCTCGCCGACGGCGGAGGCGACGCGCTTGACCGAGCTGCGGCGCACGTCCCCCGCGGCGAAGGAGCCGGGGACGCTGGTCTCGAGGTAGAACGGCGCCCGCTCGAGCGGCCAGTCGCGAGCCGCGTGCTCGCCGGCGAGGTCAGGTCCGGTCACGAGGTAGCCGCCGGAGTCGCGGACGATCGCGGTCTCCGCCGCCCACGTCGTGTCCGGCTCGCCCCCGATGCAGACGAAGAGGTGGGAGGTGGCCAGCGCCCCGTGCGCGCCGGTCGCCGAGTTCTCGACCTCGATCGACTCGAGGGCGTCGGCGCCGTGCAGGCGGGTGACGCGCGAGTCGAGCAGGATCGTCACGTTCGGCTGCCGGACGACGCGCTCCGCGAGGTAGGAGGAGAGGCTGTAGGCCAGATCCGGGCCGCGGACCAGCATGGTCACGTGCCGCGCGTGCGCCGAGAGGTTCATCACGGCCTGCCCGGCCGAGTTGCCGCCTCCGACGACCACGACGTCCTCGCCCTCGCAGAGCGGCGCCTCGCTCGTGCCGGCACCGTAGTAGAGGCCGACGCCGAGCAGCTCGTCCTCGCGCTCGAGGCCGAGCCGGCGCCACTGGATGCCCGTGGCGCAGATGTTGGTGCGGGCGACGACGGTCGTCCCGTCGGCGAGCAGCGCGTGGATCCGGTCGTCGGCGAAGCGCCCGCGGATCCCCTCGCGCATCCGCAGCAGCTCGGCGCCGAACGAGACGGCCTGCTGCCGCGCGCGCTCGGCCAGATCGGCTCCCGCGATCCCGTGCGGGAAGCCGAGGTAGTTCTCGATCAGGCTGCTCGAGCCGGCCTGCCCGCCGATGGCCGAGCGCTCGAGGACCACGACCTTCAGCCCCTCCGAGGCGGCGTACACGGCGGCCGAGAGCCCGGCCGGGCCGGCTCCGTAGATGGAGAGGTCGTACTCCGCGAGCCGCGGCGAGCCCACCCAGCCGAGCCGGGCCGCGACCTCGGCGAGCGTCGGATCGGAGGCGCGGCTGCCGTCCGGGAACACCACGAGGGGGAGCGACGCGGTGGCGAGCGGATGCCCCGCGACGGCGAGGCACTGCTCGTCCGTGTCGATCGGCGTCCACGAGAACGAGACGACGCTGCGCGAGAGGAGGTCGCGGATCTCCCACGCGTCGCGGCTCTCGCGCCGCCCGTAGAGGCGGACCTGCGGGAGGTCCCCGGGCACAATCACGAGGCACGCCGCCGCTCGAGCCCGTCGCGGAACTTCATCAGCTTGAGGCAGAGGTGCAGCGTGCTGCGGGCGAGGCCGTCGTCGAGCGCGTCCCGGACCGCCTCGGGCAGGTTGTCGAGACGGTAGTAGAGCGTGGTGCGGTGGATGTGGAGGAGCCCGCACGCCTCCCGCACGCTGCCGCGCACGTCGAGGTAGGCCTCCACGGTCCGCCGCTGCACCTCGTCGCCCCGCTCGAGCAGCGTCGCCGCGGCCGGCGAGAGCATGGCGAGCTGCGAGCTGTCCGCCCCGATCGAGGCGAGGAGCACCCAGGCCCCGAGCTCGGCGATGTCGGCCCGGCTACGGCCGTCGGGCAGGGAGCCGACGATGGTCGCCGCGAGAGCGGCCCGCTCGGCGGTCGGCAGGAGGTCGTCGTCGCGGACGTCGAAGTGCGCCGAGCCGATCGCGTCGACGGCCGTGCCGCGGCCGCGCGCCTCCGCCCGCAGGACGTCGTCCGCCTCCGCGGCGGCCTCGGGCGCCTCCACGCTCACGAAGAACAGCACACCCTCCTGGTCGCCGAGGAACGTCAGGCCGGAGGCGGCGCTCGCGTCGATCCGCCGCGCCAGCGCCGTCCGCTGCAGGGAGCCGGTCGGGCCGGTCAGCCGCACCGCGCGGACCACGGTCTGGGCGTCCCGGCGCAGCCAGCGGCGCTCGACCGCCTCGGCGAAGGAGGCGCGCCGGGTGCCGCCGTCGCCCGACAGGAGCGCCGCGAGGACGTCTGCGCGCCGGGAGCTGCCGCCCGCCCGCGTCGAGGGGCCGAGGAGGCGGCGGATCGCTCCGACGGCCGCATCGATGAGCGAGTACTCGGCCGGAGTGAGCGGCGCGGGCCGCTCCCGGGGGAGGAGGAGGGTCGCGAGCCGGCCCCGCGGATCCTGGACGGGGAACACGCCGTCGTGAGGCGCCTCCTCGCGCGCGCGCGTCGCGGCCAGCACCCGGCTCGAGGCGTCCTCGATCGTCACCGGGCGGTCGAGAGCCTGGGCGAGCTCGTCGGCGAGGTCCTGCAGAGTCATCGGCGGGGATCCGTGTGGGGGGCCATGCCGTGATCCTCGCGGAGGGAGCCCTCCCGAAGCGTGGCCCTTCCAGGCCCACCTTCCGCGTCGGATCCGCTGCCGGCCGCGATGAGACGCTCAGCCTCCGCTGCCGGAGCGGTCCCCGGGGAACCCGTCCGCGAGGAGGCGGTCGAGGACGTCCGGCCAGTCGAGCAGGACGCCGATGTGGCCTCGACCGGGCCGGATCGTGAGCTCCGCGGCCGGGTGGAGGCGGCGGATCCGCTCCGCGTGCGCGACCGGGACCACCCTGTCCGCGGCGCCGTGGAGGAGGAGGACCGGCGCCGCCAGGCGCGAGAGGTCGACTCCCCAGGGCATGACGAGGGCGAGGTCGTCGTCGACGCTCCCGCCCTTTTCGAGCTCCGAGGCGCGTCCGGCCTCTGCGCCGAGCGCCGTCAGCGGGCCGTCGAGGGCCGAGTAGTCGTCACCGGTGAACTGCTCCGGATCGAAGCGGGCCGTCTCCTCCCACTCCTCGCGCGCAGCCCGGCCGTTGCGCGCGCTGCGGAGAGCGCCCGGATCCTGCATGCCCTCGAACCACGCTCCGTCGTCGCTGAATGGCGCAGGGCTGCCGAACGTCGCGACGCCCAGGACGCGATCACCTCCGAGAGCCCCGACGGCCAGCGCGTGCGGGCCGCCGCCGGAGTAGCCCGTCACCACGAAGCGCTCGATCCCGAGCAGGTCGGCGACGCGGAGCACATCGGCGGCCGCGTCCGCGATGCTCCGTCCGGGAGTGCGCATCGAGCCGCCGAAGCCGGGACGGGCGACGGAGACGAGCCGGATGCCGCGCGCCGCAGCGGCGTCGACGTGGGGAGCGAGGAGTGCGCCGGTGTGCGGTGTCCCTCCGCACCAGACGACGACAGCGCGGGGGGCTCGAGTGCCGAGGAAGTCGTGGGCGACGAGCGTGCGCGAGTCGACGCGGAACTCGTGCCGGGACGTAGCGGCGCGTCCGGTCATGGAGGAACGGTAGCCGCAAGTCGCGGGCAGTGCTCGTCGCCCGCCCCGACCGGGATGCGACGTCTCGTCGTAGGGTCGACGGGAGGGTCGGTGGACCCTCGGACGGGAGGGGTCCGCATGTCGATCGACGAGGTGTCCGACGGGATCGAGGCCGCCGCCGCGCTGCCGCACGTGCGCTCCGGCTTCTCCGGCGCGACACCGTACGGGATCGCGCAGCGCTTCGCCGCGGGGGAGCTGACGCGGGAGCAGGCCGTCGACGAGCTCGGCCGCTGGCGCTACCGGTCCGGATCGCCGAGCGACGGCTTCGACTGGACGACCCTCGACCCGGGGGAGTTCGAGGAGGTCTGCCGGGCCCTGTCCGATGGTCTGCTCGACGCCGCGATGTACGACGAGATCCTCGACCGGTACAGCGGGCAGGGCTCCTCCGGCGAGAGCGCGGCGTCCGCGGAGGAGAGCGCATGAGCGCCGGCCCCCTGGACCTCGCCTTCACCGCTCCGATCGGCGTCACCGTCAAGGGCGACCTCTGGTCGTGCGTCGAGGTGCCCGGCTCCGTCGAGCTGCTCGGCGCAGGGAGGTCGGTGAAGGTGGTCGCCACCGTCGACGGCGAGCCGGTGACCGCGGGCCTGCTGCCGACCGGCGCCGGCGGTCACATGCTGTCGATCAGCGCGAAACTGCGGAAGACGATCGGCAAGGACCTCGGCGACATCGTCACCGTCCACCTGACCGAGCGCCTGAGCTGAGCACTGGCGGTTGGCCAGGGCCCGCGTGCGGATGGTCGACTCGACGGATGCGGAATCGAGTCCTGTTCGTCGTCGGGGTCACAGCGATGTTCGTCGCGCTGGTGCTGAGGCTGGTGTGGCCGGCCGGTGAATTCGCCTCCGGCTTCTCGCTCGCCCTGCAGCTGAGCGGCATCCTGCTCCTCCTGGTCTACGGGGTGAAGCACTTCACGGGGCGGCCGCGCCGGAGCTGAGCGGCTCATCCCAATCGGGGGTGTAGGAGTTGGGGTCTGAATCCGCCGGTCTCGAGCAGGCTTCGGGCGATGTAGTTGGTCAGGTTGCGGAACCCGAGTGCGGAGCCGCGCAGGTGTTCGAGCCGTCCGTTGAGCGCCTCGGTCGGCCCGTTGCTGGTGCCGGGTCGTTCGAAGTAGGCGAGCACGTCAGCGGCTCGCTTCTTCAGGGTCCGGCCCAGGGTGGTGAGCTCGGTGAGGACCTTGGGGACGCCGGCGCTGAGGTCGGTGATCAGCTTCTCCATGAGCTCGCGGCCACGTTGCCGGTCCTCGTGGCGATAGGCGGCGATCATGCGCTGGTAGACACCCCAGGTCGCCTCGACCTCGACGTGAGCGTCATCAACGAACAGCGCGCGTAGCCTGTCGCTCTGCTTGTCGGTGAGCAGGTCCGCGCCGGTGTGCAGACCGAGGCCGTCGAGTCGAGCGAAGGCGGTCAGGTCAGGGCGGCTGAAGCCGGCCGGCGGGGTAGCGTCGGTCACGTCGAGGTCTTTCGGACGGATGGCGTAGGAACCTCCGTCGTCGGGAGACCTCGACGTCTATCTGCGGACCGACGCGCCCGGCCGACCTACACCGTCATCTGAGAAGACCCCTGAAACGTCTTCGCCGACGACGGGGCCGGCGAGGAGGAGGGCGCGGTGAGCTGAGAGAATGGAGCTTGCTCGGCTTCGACGCCGCCGCAAGCTCCGGTGAAACGGTCGGTACTGGTCGGTCGTCGTCGGTCACCACCGGATGGCGGCGTCCTCCACGCTCGGCGTTTGCGCAGGTCAGCGGCTCGTTCGCCCAGTGGGCGCATCAAACGATAGACGCAAAGCCGACGTGATGAGGTCGTCCGTTCGATTCCGACAGGCGGCTCCGGCGAACCGTTCTGGTGGTCGCGCGACGCGCTGGCCTCACGGCTCTGCCCGACACCGACGTCGCTCTCCTCTGCGACGGACCCCTCGCCGGCTGAGCGCTCGCGGCCGGCATCCTGTCCGTGTGCCGATAGGCCTCGCACCGCTCGGTAACGCAGCGTGGCGTTGCGTCGCGACCTGGCGACGGCTCGGCGGGGCGCGATCGTCTCGTGCGTTGGCGGACTACGGGAGCTTCGACGCGAGGACGTCGGCCGCCAGGATCTCGGGTGCTGCGCCGAGGAGGTGCTGGTTGGCCATCAGGGCTGCGACGATGGCGCCGTTGGCGTGGGCGTCGCGAGCGGCTTCGTCGGGGAATGCATCGAAGATCCAGAAGGTGTCGGCGTGGGTCCTGACCGCGAACCAGACAATCGTTCCTACTTCTTCGTTGGCGAGTGCGACAGCGCCGGCGAGCAGATCGGCGACCGCGTCGTGCTGTCCATCGGCCGCGACGATCTTGGCGACGAAGGCATACGGAAGTGATGCGGGTGTGGACATGAGGGACTCTCCTTGACGTCGGGGTTCTTCGTGGGACGAGTTCAGCGTATGACGAGCGAGGGCCGGTGGGGAGTGGCGTATACGGCAGTATTGCTATTGTTTACGTCATGCGTATCGGGCTGATCGCGATCGACGGCTGCTTCGGTTCGGCTATCGCGTCGATCATCGACATCGTGCGGGTGGCCGACGGAGCCCGCGGCGATGTCGACCCGCGGATCGACCCGATCGAACTCGCCATCCTCGGACCGAAACGGCGAGTGACCACGACGGCATCGATGACCCTGTCGGTGGACCACCCGCTGTCGGAGTCCGGAGAGTTCGACGTGGTCGTCGTCCCTGCGCTTGGAACCCTTACGGCCGCCGCTACCAACGACGTCCTCCAGAGCCGAGATGCTCGTTCGGTCATCGCCTCGCTCGGGCGCCTCGACGAGGCGACCACCCGGATCGCCGCGGCGTGCACCGGCGTGTTCGCTGTCGCCGAGACCGGACGGATGCATCATCGGAGGGCGACGACCAGCTGGTTCCTGGGGCCGGAGTTCCTGAAGCGCTATCCGACCGTCGCCCTCGATCTCGACACCATGGTCGTGGTCGACGGGAACCTCGTCACCGCCGGCGCCGCGTTCGCCCACATCGACCTCGCGCTCTCACTCGTGCGATCGATCAGCCCCGACCTTGCCCAACATGTCGCCAAGCTCCTCATCATCGACGAGCGTCCGTCTCAGGCGGCCTTCGTCGCCTACGAACATCTCCGGCACGAGGACCCGATCGTCGTCGAGTTCGAACGCTTCGTGCGCGCCCGCCTGGACGAACCGTTCAATGTCGCCTTCGTCGCGCAGTCGCTCGGCACCAGCCGGCGCACCCTCGAACGACGAGTCCGTGCGGCGCTCAACCTCACTCCGCTCGGCTTCGTCCAACGGCTTCGCATCGAACGAGCTCGGCACCTCTCAGCAACCACGGACTTCACCTCCGCCGAGATCGCGCTACGGGTCGGCTACGCGAATGCCGAGACTCTGCGCTCCCTCCTGCGCAGGGAGCGACGCCGTTCCTGACCTATCGCCATGCCTGTAGCCGGTGTCCTAGCGCTCGACTGGAACCACCTCTCAGCACGTCGCGTCGACGCTCCTGCGTCGCCCCTGGACGACCCACTCGACACGCCCGCAGCACAGGTCATGTGACGTGTCCCGGCTTCCCGGACGGCCGGGGTTGGGTGGCTGTGATGTCGCTGCGTTCTCGTCGAGGGGGTCAGCAGACTCGATCAGGGTCGACTGGGATGAGACGCGAAGGCGGTCAGGTCAGGGCGGCCGAAGCCGGCCGGCGGGGTAGCGTCGGTCACGTCGAGGTCTTTCGGACGGATGGTGTAGGAACCTCCGTCGTCGGGAGACCTCGACGTCTATCTGCGGACCGACGCTCCCGGCCGACCTACACCCTCATCTGGGAAGAGCCAGCTGAGCTCCGGAATCGGAGGAAGACCCGTGAGCGGAGCGGAGGAGCCGGCCTGGGCGGATCCGGAGCCGTAGGTCCACCGGGCGCTCGCGCGGTGGGCGGCGGAGTGCGCGGAGCGCGCCCTCCCCGCGTTCGAGGAGCGGGACCCGGACAATGCCCGGCCCCGGCGCGCGCTCGACGTCCTCCTCGCCTGGGGGCGGGGCGAGGCTCCGATGACCGAGTGCCGCGCGGCGGCCTTCACGGCGCACGCCGCAGCCCGCGCCGCGACGCAGGCGGGCGAGCGGGCCGCCACCGCTGCCGCGCGGGCGGCCGGGCAGGCCGCAGCCGTCGCGCACATGGTCGATCACTGCTCGCACGCCGCCGTGGAGAGCAGCGCGCAGCCTCGGGCCTTCACGCGAAGGAGCGCGCAACGGATCGTCGCTCTCACTGAATCCGCCCGCCGCGCGGATGCTCTCCCAGCGATCTTCTCGCGTCGGTGAACGTCCGCGACTGCTGTGTCGTGTCCTCGGTGGGACCACCTCGGCCCCCGCACTACAGGAGGCATCATGCTCAAGCGAATCGCGACCACTATGACGACTGCGGCGTTCGCCGCCGTCCTTCTCGCCGGATGCTCGACGGCCGCCGGCTCGGCCGCCTCGTCGGAAGCGCCGGCCGACAGCCCCTCCGCCACCGCGATGGCCTCCGCCACCGCGACCGCCTCCGCTGGGACGGCGGCTCTCACGACGGCGTCCTCGCCGCTGGGCGAGATCATCACGGACGAGGCCGGCTACACCGTCTACACGTTCGCCAAGGACACGCAGAACTCGGGCAGCAGCAGCTGCTACGACGAGTGCGCCACGACCTGGCCGGCCGTGTCGGCGTCCAGCACGACCGCCGCGGACGGGATCACCGGAGAGGTCGGCTCGATCACCCGCACCGACGGGACGACCCAGCTGACCGTCGACGGATGGCCGGTCTACCGGTTCGCGAAGGACACCGCGCCGGGCCAGGTCAACGGGCAGGGTGTGAAGGACGCCTGGTACGTCCTCCTCCCTGACGGCACGATGAACAAGGAAGCCGCGGCCATGAGCACCGCCACCCCGGCGTCCTGATGCGACGGCGACCCGTCCCCGCGCAGCGAAGCGCATCGTCGGGCCGGGTCGCCGGTTCTCGACAGGCATGGACGGAAGGGATGACCGGCAGTGATCGCAGCAACCGTGATGAGGGAGCGCACCGTGGCGCTTCGAGGCGGTGAGCGTTGTGCCCCGCCCCGTCGATGAGCTCCTGGCGGCGCTGTACGAGAGTCACGGCCCGGCCTTGCGGCGCTTCGTGCAGAACCTCACTCGGAACGCGGCGCTGACGGAGGACGTCGTGCAGGAGACGATGGTCCGGGCCTGGCAGCGCCCGCAGGTCCTCGAACGCGACGCCGACGCCGCTCGCGCGTGGCTGTTCACCGTCGCCCGCAACCTCGTCATCGACGACGCCCGATCCGCTCGGAGCCGACGCGAGGTGCCGGCGAAGGACGAGGACGGCGGCGGCGCCGTCCCCGATCGCACCGACGCGGTCCTGGACAGCATCCTGGTCGCCGACGCTCTCGCATCGCTGTCGGTGGAGCATCGTCAGATCGTGGTGGACGCGTACTTCCTCGGACACACCGTCCCCGAGATCGCCCGCCGGCACTCCATCCCCGAGGGAACAGCGAAATCTCGATTGCACTACGGACTGCGCGGACTGCGACTGGCTCTGCAGGAAAGGGGCGTCACCCGATGAACGACCACCACGGAAGCTCTGCGACGGAGGACGAGTACCGCGACTGGGACGCGTCCTACGTCCTCGGCGCTCTCCCCGCAGATCAGCGACTCGAGTACGAGCAGCACCTCAGCGGCTGCGCGGCCTGCCGCGCGGCCGTGGCAGAGCTGGCAGGACTGCCCGGCATCGTCGGTCGGCTCTCCGTCGAGGACGCTCTCGCCATCAGCGCATCGGACGACGGCGAGGACGCGCCGCCCTCCCCGGTGACGCTGCCCGCCATCGCCCACCGTGTCCGGACGCGCCGACGTCGGCGCCGGCTGGTGACGTCCCTCGCCGTCGCGGCCGCCGTCACCGCCTCCGTCTTCGGAGGCGTCGCTCTCGGCACGGGCATCGCGGGCGCTCCCGTGGCGAGCGAGGCGACCCTCGAACCGATGGACCCGATCGCGGACGATCCCGCTCTCGCTGCGGACATCCAGGTCGAGGGGAAGCCGTGGGGCACCCGGCTGGAGTGGAGCTGCACCTACAGTGGTGATGCGCCCGCCGACGCGGAGTACGAACTCGTGATCACCCGCACAGACGGCAGCACGATCACCGTCGCCACCTGGACGGCGGCCGGGCAGCGCGCCGTCGACCTGGCGGCGTCCACGGGCATCGCCCGGTCGGAGATCACCGGCGTCGACATCAGGGTCCGCGGCACGAACTCCCCCCTCGTCCGCACCGACACCTGAGACACCGCCCACCCGCAGGAGACACCGGCACTGCCCGCGGTGCCGCGGACACAGGACAGGAGCAGACCATGAGCACCGAGACCACACCGCTGCACATCACCCGCGAGGGCCCGAGAAGCTTCATCGGCCGCAACGCGCGAGGAGCCGAGGTCCGCATCGGCGGGTCGGACGCCGACGGCGTGTTCTCGCCCGGCGAGCTGCTGCACCTCGCCCTCGCCGCCTGCGGCATGCTCTCCTCGGACCACCTCCTCGCCAGCCGACTCGGAGCCGACTTCGAAGCGACCACCGACATCACCGCGACCAAGCCCGAGGGCGAGGACCGCTACGACTCCATCACCGCCGTGATCCGCGCCGACCTGTCGGCGCTCGATCCCGAGCGGATCGCCTCACTGTCCGAACGCACCCACCGGGCGGTCGACCGCCAGTGCACCGTCGGCCACACGCTCGAGCACGGCGCGGCGTACACCGTCGACGTCGTGGACGACCCGGCCGCTCCCGTCAGCGGTCCGAGGACGGGGACCGTCTGAGATCAACACCTCATCGGTCACGACGACCGGTGCCGACCGAGCCGCGGACGTCTCCCTTCAGTGCCGTCAGTCTGCGACTCGCCGACCGGATCCGAGACGATTCGCGAGGCGGAGCGCGTTCACGGAGCGGAGGTGCTGGTCGGCGCGGTGACGTCCGTTGGCCGGTGAGGGGTGCGGTGCCGCGAGTACGGGGACGACACGGGGATCATCGTGCAGGGTCAGATAGCGCATGACCCCGTCGAGCGCCACGGTCCCGTAGGTGACGACGGCGCCGAGCGCGGGCAGCAGCTCCAGCAGCTCACCGAGCGCGAGCCGACCCTCCTCGATGTCCGCGGGGCGGACGCGGCCAGGGATCTCCCACGGGATGAGGTTCCACCGGACGTAGTGGTCGCGGGAGAGTCCGGACTCGATTCGGGCCGCCCGGAACGCGGCGGCGGTGGGCCCGAGGTTGTCCTCGCTGCAGACGGCAGCGGATCCCGCGGCGATCGTCCGAGGGCCGGGTGACTGCATCAGCACCAGGACGCGACTGGCGGTGCCGCCGGAGCAGGGATCGAAGCCCGGAACGAAGCGTCCGGTCGCGTCCGCGGTACTCCGCCAGGTCTCGGCGAGGGCGTTCAGGCTTCGGACATCCACGATGCTCCTCGATCCCGGTCAGGCCGGCCGCGGTGGTGCGAGCAGGGTTCCGCGGATCACGGAACCGTGGAACGTGCGGGCGGCGACGATGATCCACGCGGCGACCAGGCCGACGTAGTAGAGCACCGCGAGGCCGGCGACAACCGTGAGACCGGAGTGCAGGGCGAGGCCGTTCAGTCCGGTGACGCAGGTGCCGACGGGGAACGTGAACGACCACCACGTCAGACTGAACGGCAGGTGCTCCTTCGCGGTGCGGAGGGTGATCGCGAGGGCGATGACGGTCCAGAGCAGCGCGAAGCCGAGCATCGCGAAGCCGTACACCAGAGCCACGACCAGCAGCGCACGCGCCATGCCGGCGTCCGCGACGGTGGGCGCGTTCGAGGCGAGCAGATTCACAGCGGTGATCGACTGTCCGACCGGACCGAGGACGATCCACAGCGTCGGCACCATCCCCGCCGCTCCGACCTTGTGCTGCGCGAGCCGGTTCCAGATCAGGGTGATCACCACCAGCGACGCGACCAGGCTGAGGCCGAAGAAGCCGTAACAGGACCACAGGAGCGTCTCCCGCGCTTGCCCGGCGGGCGCGTACGGCAGCAGCAATGCGCCGGTGGAAGCGGACACCATCGGCGGAACGATCGGCATCAGCCAGCCGCCGAACGCCGAATCGGGCTTGTTCTCATGCCGGGTGAACGCGAGGTAGGGCACCAGGACCGCCGTCACCAGCCCGCCGAGAGTCCCCGCACCCCAGAGCACCCAGTCGATGGTGACAGCGGCCGGCAGGCCGATCCAGTCCTTGCCGAGGAGGAGGGTTCCCGCGCCGACAGTGAGGAACGCCATGGGCGGCGCGCCGTAGAAGTGCGAGAGGACCGGATTCAGGTGGTGCCTCACCGCTGTACCGCGGTAGCGGACCCAGTGCAGCCCGGTCGCGACCGTCAGCGCGACGAGCAGCAGCGCGGCGATCGCCCAGACGACGGTGGCCCCGGTACGGAGTCCGGGGAACTGGAGTGGCAGGGACGCGGCGGCGACCGCGACGATGCCGGTGCCCATGATCGACGCGAACCAGTTCGGCGTCAGGTTCGACACGATCAGTCCCGGATGCTCCAACTCCCGGAACAAGCGCCTCGACCGCGGAGGATGCCCGATCGAGGAAGATGCGCGGGCGGGGGAGAAAGTTGTCATGCCTCCAGCCTGAGCATCGCCGGCACCAGCCGATACAGCGATCGTCTTGGCGGGGCACAATGAGTGCTTGTGGCGACGCGGCGATTGACGGACCGGATCCTGGATCTCGACACGCTGGAGGTGCTCGAACGCATCGCCGAGGCGGGCTCGCTCTCCCGCGCTGCCGAAGACCTCGGCGTCACCCAGCAGGCCGTCTCGGCGCGTCTGCGGGTCGCGGAGCGCGCCATCGGGCAGCCGCTCGTGCGCCGCTCTCCGACCGGGTCCCTGATGACCGACGCGGGCCGGCTCGTGCTCGAGCTGGCCGGCCCGGTCCTCGAGGCGTCCCGCCGCCTCGAGGCGGGCGCGGCAGCACTGCGACAGCCGACCGGCTCACTGGTTCTCGCGGCGTCGCAGACCATCGCCGAACTGCTGCTCCCACGCTGGCTCCTCGAATTCCGACAGCGCACACCCGAGGTGAGTGTGCAGCTGATCGCCGGCAATTCAGCCACGGTCACAGAGCTCGTGAGATCCGGTGCCGCGCAACTCGGATTCGTCGAGACACCAGCGTCCACGGCCACGCTCTCCTCTGACGTGGTCACGGAGGACGAACTCGCTGTCGTCGTGGCACCCGACCACCCCTGGGCACGCGCGGCGAGTATCAGCGCCGAGGAGTTGGCCGGGACCGCACTGCTGACGCGAGAGGAAGGCTCCGGCACCCGGACGACCCTCGAAGCATGGCTCCACGACGCCGGGCTCGCACTCACGACTCCCGCCGCGATCCTGGAGACGACGGCGATCATCCGAGCGAACGCCCGCGCCGGCATCGCGCCCGCCGTCATGAGCATCCTCACCGTCGAAACAGATCTCGCCGCGCGCTCACTGATACGAGTGCCCCTCCGCGGACCAGCACTCGTGCGACCCCTCCGCGCCATCTGGTCCGATCGCATCGGGTCGTCCGCGGCGGCGTTCCTGGAGATCGCGCACGAGATGCGCTGACCGGTGCACGGCTCGTCGCAACGCCGATCACGCCAGCGGCCGTGTCTGCTCAACTGCAGCGATCTGGTCGATCTGCCCACGGCGGCACGGACGTCATGTCGCGGTGATGGCGAAGAGTCCCGCGATGCCGACGGTGTAGAGCGCGAGCACGATCAACGAGTCGATTCCCATGCCGGCGATGCGGCGGGTGGGTCGGAAGATCAGTCCGACGATGTAGACGAGGGTGAGCAGGGCGGCGAGAGCGGTGAGGTAGATATCGGACGAGTTCGCCTGCGGGAGGACTGCGGTGCCGGAGAGGACGGTGGCGACGAGGAACAGGACGGGGAGGAAGGCGTTGCCGCCGAAGATGTCGCTGATGGCGAGGTCGTCGTCGCCCTGCTTGATGGCTTGCAGCCCGGTCGAGATCTCGGGGAGGGAGGTGGCGAGAGCGAGCACGGTGGCTCCGAACAGCACCCCGGAGAGACCGAGCTGCGAGGATGCTGCGTCACCGGCGCGCTCGAGCACGACACCGGCGAGGAGGGTCGCCGCGGCGGAGATCGTGAACACGATGGTCGCCTTGCGTGTGCTCATCGGGTGCGTCTTCTTCTTCGAGGGGGATGCTGTCGCGTCGGGGGCCCGCCCGTCCTCGTGCCAGGGGAGGTGCTTGCCGGAGCGTTGCACGAGCAGCAGCCCGACGACCCAGAGGCCGGCGATGAGGACGACGTCCGGGGTCAGGCGCAGCACTTCCAGTCCGGAGGGCAGCTGGCTGCCGGCGATGACGACGGCGAGCACCGCGACGACCACGAGCCCCTCGAGCACGAGTGTGAGGGACGCGGCACGGTAGGTGAGCGGCTTCGCACCTCTTCCGCGCTTGCCGAACAGGTCGAGGACGACGAGGACCACGGTCTGCAGTGCGATGCCGCCGAGGATGTTGCCGACCGCGACGTCCAGGTTCCCGGAGAGCGCGGCGGACACGGTGATCGCGATCTCCGGCAGGTTCGTCGCGACGGCGAGAACGATCAGACCGCCCAGCGCACTCCCCAGGTGCAGACGCGCATCCAGAACGTCCGTGGCCTTCGACAACTGGATGCCGACGATCCACACCACTGCGGCGGCGGCGAGAAAGATGGCGACGAGAACAACGAAGGGCAGACCATCCATGCAGTGAGTGAACCGCGACAACGACGATCCGAGACCCCCTTGCGCCTGAGCTGCTTCTCACCGTCTCGCGCGCGGTGGTCTCCATGGTGATCGGTTCGACCGCGTGCCATCCTCGACGACACCCCGATCGTCGGGTCGAGCGTGATCCCACCGTTCGTTCCCGAGGCGCGCTTCGTCAGTAGCAGCCGATTCGGGTACGCCGCAGCGTCCGCACGTGTACGCGCGGGCAGCTGGCGGGGACCGGACCCTGGGGAAGGGGCCGGTGTCGCCCGCAGTGCATCTGCGACACTCCACTGGCTCCAGATCCTGCGATCCTCGAGCGGCTTGACCGGATCGTCGGTGACCGTGTCCCGTGGCAGACGCATCAGATGGCCGGTGACGTTGCACACGCTCTGGCGAAGCTCGCGGACCGTGTCGATGCGGTCATGATCATTGTCGGCACGAAGGAGCCGTCTCTGCGTCGCACCGTGCAGGAGGTCTTCTCCGGCGCCGTCGGCGCCCGTCTCGCTCACCGTCAGCACCGGCCGGCCCTCATGATCCCCCTCGCCCCGGTCGATGATTCGGAGCCGCTGCCCTGGTCCTGACCGAGGTGCGGGCGTAGGCTGACGGCAGTGGTGATGGATCCCGCCCGAGCGTGAGCTCGAACTGCCGCCGAGGCTGATGGTTCCTACCTTCTCGATCAGAGACCAGGTAGGTGACCCATGCCCGCGCATCCCCCGCTCGTCCTCGTGCGCCACGGTGAGAGCACCGGCAACGCCGACGGTCTCTTCTGCGGCGTCCTCGACGTCCCCCTCACCGACCTCGGACGTGACGAAGCGCGACAGGCCGCGACGGTACTGAGGGACGCATCGATCGACCCCGATCTGATCCTCACGTCGACCCTGCAACGCTCCACCGAATCGGCCCGGATCATCGCCGGCGCCCTTCCCGGGCGGCCGCGGATCGTCGCGGCCCAGTGGCGGCTGAACGAGCGCAACTACGGAGCGCTCACCGGCCTGTCCACAAGCGCCGTCGGAGCCCGGTACGGGGCCGACGCCTTCCTGGAGTGGCGCCGGTCGATGGACGTCCGCCCGCCTGCTCTGTCCGCCGCCGCCTTCGTGCAGCTGCACAGGTCCGCGGCGTTCCGTGGGCAGCCGGCCGAGGCGATGACGGAGATGGAGTCGTTGCGCGACGTCGTCCACCGACTGCAGCCGCTCCTCGAGGAGCGCATCATGCCCGCCCTCCAGGAGGGCGAGACGGTGCTCATCGTCGGGCACGGCAACTCCCTGCGCGCGCTGCGCGCCCTTCTCGAGGACCTCGGCGATGCCGCGGTCCGCGATCTGAACATCCCGACGGGTCAGCCGTACCTGTACGACACCGGGCCGTCCGGGACACCGATCTCGAGGAGCGGACGCTACCTCGACCCCGCAAGAGCCGACCGGGCGGCGATCACGCTCGCCCACGAAGGAGGAACCTGATGAACGCCTACATCAGCCACACCCGCACCAGCATCCACGGGACGGGCGAGTACGTCACCCACCCCGCCGGACACCCGCTGGTCATCACCGACGTCGCCGCACGGCAGATCCTCGACTCCCGCGGCTTCCCGACCGTCGCTGTCACCCTGCGTCTGGACGACGACACCGTCCTGGACGCCTCCGCCCCCGCGGGCGCCTCGACGGGCGCGTTCGAAGCGGTCGAGCTGCGCGACGGCGGCCCCGCGTTCGGCGGACGCGGAGTCCGCTCCGCTGTCGCGGCCGTCGACGGCGAGATCCGCGCCCTCCTGCTCGATCACTCCTGGACTTCGCTTCGCGAGATCGACGAAGCGCTGCGAGCGCTGGATGGAACCGCGAACCTCGCCCGCCTCGGAGCGAACTCCGTCGTCGCCGTCTCCATCGCGGCCGCCCGCGCCTTCGCCGCGCGCACCGGCCTGCCCCTGCACCGGTGGATCGCCGATCACACCGGGGCGACCGCCTCCCTGCCCGTCCCGCACTTCAACGTCATCAACGGCGGCGCGCACGCCGCGAACGGCCTCGACTTCCAAGAGTTCATGATCGCCCCCGTCTCCGCCGGCACCGAGGAGGAGGCAGTGCAGGTCGGCGCCGAGATCTATCACGCCCTCGCCGCCCGCGTCCGCACCGCCTACGGCACCTCCGGGCTCGGCGACGAGGGCGGCTTCGCGCCCCCCATCGACCGGCCCGAAGACGCCCTGGACCTCCTCGTCGCAGCGATCACCGACGCCGGATACCAGCCCGGCACCGGTGACATCGCGATCGCGATGGATCCCGCCGCGAACGGCTTCTTCCACGGCGACGGCCACTACACCGTCGCCGGCACCGATCTCGACCGCGACGCACTCGCCCGCTACTACGAGAAGCTGATCGCCGACTACCCGATCCGCAGCATCGAGGACGGCTTCGCCGAGGACGACCACGAGGGCTGGGCCCTCCTCGCCCACGCCATCAGCGACCGGGTGCAGCTCGTGGGAGACGACCTCTACGTCACCGACGCCGACCGCATCCGCGACGGAGCCCGCGACGGCTACTCCAACGCCGCACTCATCAAGCCCAATCAGATCGGCACCATCACCGGCACCCTCGACGCGATCGCGGCCGCGCACGACGCCGGCATGCGCTGCATGGTCTCCCACCGCTCCGGCGAGACCCTCGACACCTTCATCGCCGACCTCTCGGTGGGAACCGGAGTCGGGCAGATCAAATCCGGCGCCCCCGCGCGCGGCGAGAGGGTCGCGAAGTACAACCGCCTCGTCGACATCGAACACCTCGACCCCACGCTGCACTACGGTCTCACCCACTGACCCGCCCCCTCCCGAAAGGTCCCACTCCCCGTGACTGATGACCGCCACCGTCACCGCCCCCCGGACCCCGACCCCGAGCTGCCGGTCGACAGCGACCTCGACGACGCCCCCGACGGGACGCCACGACCCGTGCACCTGCGTCCGCGATACCTCCTCCTCGTCGCCGCCGGCGGCACGGTCGGGACCGGGGCGCGGGAAGGCCTGACCCTCGCGTTCCCCGCCGATCCCGCCTTCGACACCGTCGTCTTCGCCATCAACATCGTCGGCGCGCTCCTGCTCGGCGTACTCCTGGAGAGCCTCGCCAGAGCCGGCAGCGACGAGGGCCGACGCCGCACCGCACGGCTGCTGCTCGGTACCGGAGCGCTCGGAGGCTTCACCACCTACAGCACCCTCGCCACCGACACCGCCCACCTGCTCACCACAGGACACCCCGCACCCGCCGCCCTCTACGCGCTCGGCACCGTCCTGCTCGGTGCCCTCGCGTCCTGGACCGGAGTCGCCCTCGCCGCAGCACTCCACCGGCGACGCACGCAGAGGAAGGTGCCGGCATGACACCCGCACTGTTCCTCGCGCTCTCCCTCGCCGGTGGAATCGGAGCCGCAACACGGCTCCTCCTCGATGGGCTCATCAAGGCCCGCACCGGCGGCGCCTACCCCTGGGGCACCACCGTCATCAACGTCACCGGATCACTCCTCCTCGGCCTGATCACCGGCCTCGCCCTCGCAGGCATCGCCCCCGAGCCGTGGCGACTCGTCCTCGGCACCGGCTTCCTCGGCGGCTACACCACCTTCTCCACCGCCAGCCTCGAAACCGTCCGTCTCCTCGCCGAAGGACGCCAACTCGCCTCCGCCATCAACGCCCTCGGCACGCTCCTCCTCAGCGTCATCGCCGCAGCAACAGGACTCTGGCTCGGAGGCGCGCGATGAGCATCATCGATGCACCCTCACCGGCAGTGGTGGTCGGTCTTGCCGGCGTCGATTCCGGCCCGGAGTCGGGGCACGCAGGGTCCTTCCGTTCAGCGGGTGCGGTGCGCCGTGAACGACCTCGCCGGCATGTCATCACGGGGCGATCTGGTCGCGTCTCTCCATGAGCGGTCCTGCCGTTGCGGGGTCCCGGGCGGCTCATCACGGCATGCCATCAGGCGGCTGAAGGCGGTCAGCCGTACCCGGGACCCCTGGCGCGTTCCGGAGCCGACAACTGCCCCGAATCCACGGAGACAACGGTGAGGAAGGCGGTCGGACTCCGGGGGAGCGACGCCGACCGGGACGCGGAGCGGCGTCAGCAGTGGGAGGGCCTCGACCCCGTGCTGCGCTCCCTCGGCTTCCCGAAGGGGCTGTGACGCCGGCCCGGTGGACCTCACCGGGCCGGCGCCCGCGCTCAGCGGTGCGCGGGTCGGAGCCCCAGCAGCATGTCGACGATCACGAAGGCCGCGAGGCTCGCACCCAGGAGTGGGAGGAACAGCCCGACCGCGGCGGCGACGACCAGGACGGACGCGACTCCCCACCACGGCGCGCGCCGGAGCGCTCCCCGGGCCGGCGGGGTGCCGCCGAGCCGTCGGGGACCGCGGGTGGGGCGGCGCTTCCACCACATCAGGTACCCGAGCACGACCATCGTGGCGATGCCGGCCGCGGTGACGAACAGCAGCAGCTGGTTGGGCAGCCCGAACATCGAGCCCATGTGCGTGTCGATGCCCCAGCGGGAGAGCTTGGCGACGAGGCCGAAGTCGGCGAAGTCGACCCGGTCGACGACCTGCATCGTGCTCCCGTCGATCGCGACGCCGTCGACCTCGGTCGGGAAGCTGCGCTGGATCTCCTGCACGACCCAGGCCGAGCCCTCCGCCACGGGCGGCCGGATCTCGACCAGTCCCGTGTTCACGTTGACCTCGCGGGCGACCGAGAGCACCGAGTCGTAGGCGGCCGGCGAGTAGCCCGCCGTCGACTCGACGGCGTCGCCGGTGGCCGCGCCGTGTCCGGCGTGCCCGGCGTGCTCGTCGGCCACCTCGCCGGTCCGGTCGCCGAGCGTCGTCCCCAGCGAGGGCGTGGTCCAGCCGACTGCGGAGCGGAGGGTCTCGAAGTTCCCGCCTCCGTAGAGCGACCAGGTGATGCCTGTGGTCGAGAGGAACAGGGCGCCGACGAGCAGCCAGACGCCGGTGGAGGCGTGCCAGGAGAACAGGCGCTTGTAGCCGGTGGTCCTCGGCGCGGGGCGCAGCAGGTCCCTCTTCACGCGGGCTCGGCGGAGGCGGATGATCCAGAGGCCCAGGCCGGCGAGGGCGACGACCCCCAGCCAGGAGGCGGCGAGCTCGCTGTAGGAGCGGCCCACGTCCCCGAGGTGCAGCGTCCGGTGCAGGTCGCTGACCCAGGTCCGCAACGGCAGGGCGCCGCTGGTGCCGTAGGCGGTGAGGTCGCCGCGGACGTCGGCGGTGGCCGGGTCGATGAAGACCGCGCGGGTCTCGCTGGCGCCGAGCGACGGGTCCGCGTACATCACCCGGGTGGTGTCGCCGGGGTTCGGGGCGGGGCGGACGGCGACGATGCTCTGCCCGCCTCCGGTGTACGCGTCGGCGGCGTCGATCTGGTCGGCCAGGGGCAGGGAGGTGTCCGCTTCGGGGGCGTGCAGCTCCTGCGCGTAGACGACCTGCTCGAGCTGCGGGGTGAGTGCGTAGAGCGCTCCGCTGGTCGCGGCGACGAGGATGAACGGCCCGACGAACAGGGCGGCGGAGAAGTGCAGGCGGAGCAGCAGCTGTCCGAGCCAGCCTGCGCTGCTTCTGCGCGGCGGGGGCGGGGTGTCGGCGGAGTCGCGGGGTCTCGTGGCGGTGGTGGTCATGCTTCTGGTCCTTCGGTGCTGTGGCGGGTGCCGGTGAGGGTCAGAGGAGGGTGTCGCCGATGTAGCCGCCCTCGACGCAGCCCGGCGGGATCGCGAAGACGGCGGAGCCGATCGGCGTCGTCCACTCGTTGAGCAGGTCCAGCTCGTCCAGGCGCCTCTGGATCGGCACGAACTGCGCGGTGACGTCGGCCTGGTACGCCGCGAAGATCAGCCCGGAGTTCGAGATGTCCTCGCCCGTCGGGGTGTCGTCGTAGTTGTAGGCGCGGCGGTGGAAGCGCTCGGCGGTGTTCTCCGAGCGGGCGCGCCTCATGTGCGAGAACTCCGGGATCACCGGGAAGCCGATGGCCGTCGTCGCCTCGAAGTCGGGCTCGTCGGTCTCCGCCGTCCCGGTGAGGGGCGCGCCGTTCGCGAGGGTCCGGGGAGGAGACGGGTCGGTCAGACGCCGCGGGGACCTCCGGGGAGGTCCTCGCCGCGGCTCGCGTCGATGATCAGGAGGCGGGCTGCAGAGGGGGGCCGCGCCGCAGCGCCGCCTGGGGGAAGACGCCCGAGGCGAGGGGGAGCACGTCGCGCAGCTCGAAGGAGGAGCGTCGCGCGGGTCGAGGAGCGGCCACCGGAGTCGGCAGGACCCGCACCAGGCGGGTGACGAGGTGGCTCGTCGTCGCGGCGACACTGACGAGGAGGGACTCGCCGCGGTGGAGCGCCGCGGTCGTCGCGACGGCGGCGACGAGGTGCGCCGCCCACATCGAGGAGCCGGTCATCCCGCTGTGCATCATCGCCGCGCTGACGTCGATCACGGCACCGTGGTGCGTGTGCAGGGTCGGCGCATCGACCGGCCCCGCGAAGGTGCCGATCGTGAAGAGCGTGTGGAACAGGAACTGGCTGACTCCCACCGAGACCGCCAGGCGGACCAGGGAGAGCCTGCGCCCGGCGAGCGCCACGCACACCAGCACCGACAGGACGAGCGGCATCGCGACACCGAGCGGACCCGGGATCTGGCCGCCGCCGGCCACGTGCGAGAACAGCGCGACGAGCGTCGCCACCGTCGCCGCGACGACACCCCGGAGGGTGCGCAGCGGGCGCGACGACGACATCTCCCCAGTGTCGCAGACGCCTCCTTCCCGCGGAGGACCGCTCCCGGGCGAGAGGAGCGGCCGGGCGACGGTTCCTCTCAGCGGGCCGCGGAGGCTCCGGGGCGTCACTTCTCGGGCCGGACCACCAGCCCGACGCCGCCGCCGCGCCGCACCGGTTCGGCGACCGCAGTCATCCGGCCGGAGGGGTCGACCTCGATGGCGGCCACCGCGCCGATCTGCGCGGCCGAGGTGAAGGTGTCGCCCGAGGGGACCAGCTGCTGGCCGAAGGGAGCGAGGTCGTCGGCGTACGCCTCGATGAACTCGGGCTCGGCCGAGGTCGTCGCGCCGTTGCGCTGGGAGGCGCGGGGCGCTGCCACCGCCTCGGGGAGCGTCATGCCGAGGTCGATGCGGTTGACCAGGGTCTGCAGGACCGTCGTGATGATCGTCGATCCGCCCGGCGAGCCGACGACGAACCGCACGTCCCCGCCGTCGAGCACGATCGTCGGCGACATCGACGAGCGCGGGCGCTTGCCCGGCTCGATCCGGTTCGGGTCCCCGTCGACGAAGGTGGGGGAGAAGTCGGTCATCTCGTTGTTGAGGAGGAAGCCGCGGCCGGGGACGGTCATCGCCGAGCCGCCGGTCTGCTCGATCGTGAGCGTGTAGGAGGCGGCGTTGCCCCACTTGTCGACGACCGAGAGGTGGGTCGTGGAGATGTTCTCGGTGTCCGACTCCTCCGCGGCGGGGGCGGTCGCGCATCCGGAGCCGTCGAGAGTGCCGGGCGCGACCGGGCGGACGGAGGCGGTCGCCGGGTCGATCGTGCAGTCCCGCGAGTCCGCGAACTCCTGGCTGAGGAGCGTCTCGGTGGGCACGTCGACGAAGGCCGGGTCGCCGACGTAGGCGCCGCGGTCGGCGAAGGCGCGGGCGGACGCCTCGAGGTAGAGGTGCAGGGCGCTGCCCGTGTCCTCGGCCGCGAGGTCGTGGTTCTCGAGGATGTTGAGGGCCTCGCCGACCGCGATCCCGCCGGAGGAGGAGGGCGCCATCCCGTAGACGTCGAGTCCGCGGTAGGAGACGCGGGTCGGCGCCTGCTCGGCGACCGAGTACGCCGCGAGGTCGGCGGCGGTCATCGTGCCGGCCGGGGCGGGGAGGTCCGACCCCTCGGCGATCCGCGGGTTCTGGACCGTGTCGGCGATCTCGGCGGCCAGCGCGCCCTCGTAGAACGCGTCCGGCCCGTGGACGGCGATGGAGGTCAGCGTCTTCGCGAGGTCGAGGTTGCGGAAGGTGCTGCCCACCTTCGGCGCGTCCCCTCCGGGGAGGAACAGCTCGGCCGTGTCGGGGAACGCCTGGAACCGCTCGAGGTTGTCGAGCGTCTGGTTGCGGAAGGTCTCGTCCACCCGGAAGCCCTTCGCCGCGAGCGCGATCGAGGGCGCCAGCACGACGGGGAGCGGCAGGGTGCCGAAGCGGTCGACCGCGGTGTCCCAGGTCGCCACCGTGCCGGGCACGCCGACCGCGACGCCGGAGGAGACGAGGTCCGGGGTGAACGGGTACGGGGCTCCGGTCGCGGGGTCGAGGAACGCGTCCGAGGTGATGCCGGCCGGCGCTGTCTCGCGTCCGTCGATGGTGCTGACCTCGCCGGAGGCCTTGTCGAAGTAGACGAAGTACCCGCCTCCGCCGATGCCGGCGCTGTACGGCTCGCTCACGCCGAGGGCCGCGGCCGTGGCGACCGCGGCGTCAGCTGCGTTGCCGCCGCGCTTCAGCACCTCCATGCCCACGCGGCTCGCGTTCGCGTCGACGCTCGAGACCGCTCCGCCGTAGCCCACCTGCGTCGAGGGCGAGATGAGGGGTCCGCCGAGGAAGTCGCGGATCTTCTCGGGCGTGAGCCCGCTGTCCTTCAGGTATCCGGAGACGGGCCTGTCGAGAGCGGACGCCGGTGCGGCACCCGCCACTCCCACTGCGACGACCGCGACCAGCGCGATCGCGATCCTGCGGAGCACGGGTGTCGTGGCCATGGCGTTCCTCCATCGGAACTCTGTGGTGCGCGGTCGGCGATGCGGGTCCCCCCAACCTAGGGGCGGGGTGGGGGTGCGGG